>JBLHZD010000018.1:0-26803 GCA_047631095.1 Alphaproteobacteria bacterium | reverse complement strand
AAATGAGTTTTGGCGAATTTGACTCTGAAACGCTTATTCTCATTGCAGTGGCGTTTTTGCTTGGTGGATTTTCGAAGGGGGGCGTTGGGTTTGGCCTGCCGTTGATCGCCATGCCTATTATGGCCTACGCGATGCCGATCCCGCTGGCGATTGGCTTGATGACGGTGCCCATCGTGATGTCGAATGTATGGCAGGCGTTTTCCAGCGGCCTGCACGGCGCGATGTTTCGCCGGTTCTGGACGCTTATCGTCGCCCTGATCATCGCGACAGCGTTCGCCGCGCATATTCTGACGCGCGTCGATCAGGGCGCCGTTTCAATCTTTATTGGCGTGTTGGTCGCGCTGTTTGTACTGAGTCAGGCGCTATCGTTTCGAATTTCAGTCAGCCAGAACGCCGAAGCGCGCATGAAGCCGATCATTGGCATGTTGTCGGGTTTGCTGGGCGGTATTTCGGGCATTTTCGGGCCGCCATTGCTCACATTTTTAGTCGCGCTGAAGCTGCCGAAGGAAGAATTCCTGTGTGCGGTGGGCCTGATTTACCTCACTGGCATTTTCCCGCTATTCGCAACGTTGATATACAATGGCGTCATAACGGTTGAGGCGCTGAGTGTGTCGGTGGCGGCCTGTATTCCCCTGTTTGTGGGCGTCGCCATTGGCGCGTGGATGCGCAACCGGGTATCAGCGACGGTTTTTCAGCGCGTCGTGCTCATTATGTTGTTTCTGGTCTCGATGAATTTGATCCGCCGGGGCTTAATGTAACGCCCCGGCGTTCAAAACCTTGTTAAGCCTAGCGCCCTTTAAAGACCGGTTTGCGTTTTTCGCGGAACGCCTTCGCGCCTTCTTGCTGGTCTTCGCTTCGCGATATCGCCAGCAGGTCGCGCCGCGCGAGTCCGGCTTGCTCCGAGGGGCCACGCGTCAGAACTTCGTTACGCACGAAGCGTTTCAACGCCCCCATGACCATTGGCGAGCTGTCTCGCAGGATTTCCGCGTATTCCATTGCGCCGTCCATTAATTCGCCCACGGGCGTGACCTTGTTGACCATGCCGACTTCATAGGCGCGTTGCGCGCTGAAATGTTTGCCGGTCAACATGAACTCCATGGCTATCTTTTGGGGCAGGCGCGAGGCGCACCCGGCGATCAATCCACCACAAAATCCGACCTGGGCTTCGGGGTAAAAGAAATCGGCGGATTCGTCCGCGACGGCGATGTCGCAGAATTGCACCAGAACATAAGCGCCGCCGACGCAATAACCGGACACCGCAGCGATCAGCGGCTTATCGACATCGACGCCGACGCCGGGCATGCATTCCCACAATTCCGGGTTGGTCGGTGGGTCTTTAAGATCGGCGCCAACGGAAAACGCTTTGCCCCCGGCGCCGGTGACGATGGCGCAGCGGTCATCGGATTCATTTAATTGGATGAAGGCGTCGCGAATCGCGGCGACGACGCCATTGCTCAGTGCATTCAGTTTTTCCGGACGGTTGATTGAAATTGTCGCGATGCCGTCTTTGGATTCATACGTAACCAGATTGTCGCTCATAATAATCGCTCCCCAGTGAATAATATTCTATCGCATTTTTAACATTCGAGAATATGAATGACACGTCAGTGTTACCGGAATGTTCAGCACCGCTTGCGTCCGGACTTGACGCGCCCGGCGGCCTTTGCTTGAACCATGTTAACATGGAGCATCTTTCGCGATGAATAGCCCGAACCCAGCGCCCATATCCACTCACGATACTCTTATTGAAATCAGCGCGCTGTCGAAGCGCTTTGGCGCTAATCATGCATTGAGCGACGTTAATCTAAGCGTACAGCGAGGCGAATCCCTGGTGTTGATCGGGGGATCGGGTAGCGGCAAATCTCTGTTGTTGAAATGCATTGTCGGATTGGTGACGCCGACCAGCGGCGTGGTGCGAATTGAGGGGCGCGATACAGCGGAGATGTCCGCCGATGAACGGAATGCGTTCGAGCGGCGATTTGGCATGTTGTTTCAGCGTCAGGGTCTGTTCGACAGTATGCCGGTCTGGGAAAATGTCGCGTTTCGCCTGTTGCAGGATAAATCACTGTCACGGGCGGAAGCGCGGGATATCGCGGACGATAAAATTCGCGCCGTGGGGTTGGGCGCGGAAGTAGGGAATCTGTATCCTGCTGAATTATCCGGCGGCATGCAAAAACGGGTCGGGTTCGCGCGCGCCATTGCGACAGACCCGGATATTTTGTTTCTGGATGAACCGACCGCGGGGTTGGACCCGATCATGACGAATGTCATAGGCGAGATCATCACTCATGGGGTGGAGGCGCTGGGCGCCACGACGATCTCGATCACAAGCGATATGGTGGGGGCTCGGAAAATTTCCAATCGCATCGCGATGATGGATGAAGGCTCTATTATCTGGGAAGGCCCAACCATGGATATAGACGAGTCTGAAAACCCCGTGGTGGAACGCTTTATTCGCAGCAATGTGCAGATATTTCAGGAATCCAGGAGCACATCATGAGCGCGCCGGATGAATTTGTTGAAGGCGGGTGTCAGTGCGGCGCGATTCGGTTCCGCGCGACAGGGGCGCCCAAATGGGTTGCGCATTGCCATTGCGTCGATTGCCGAAAAGCGTCGGCCGCGCCCTTCACCACCTACGCCAGTTTTCCGGTGGAGAATTTCAGATGGACTGCCGCAACGCCGCGATCTTACGAATCATCGCCGGATGTGACCCGGCGCTTCTGCGGGGATTGCGGTACGCCTATGAGCTACGAATCCGACCGCTGGGCGGGAGAGTTGCATATATTCGTTGGGTCGTTAGATGATCCTGAAGCGTTGAAACCGCGCCTGCATGCTTATGTTACAGACCAGCTATCATGGATACACACCAATGATGGCTTGCGCCGCTACAACCAAACGTCGTCAGAAGGTGGTCCGTTACCGGATTAATTTCGGCCTTATACGAGCGCGGTATAAGGCGGGGCGGGGTCATATTCCATATTCCGCTGCACTTGTCGGGCGAACGGGATGTCGTCCATTTGCCCCACCACCCACAACGCCATGTCGATACCCGCCGACACGCCCGCCGACGACACCACATTGCCGTCGCGCACAAAGCGCATGTTGTCGATGACTTCGGCCGCGCCGCCGCGTTTGCGCAGGGTTTCGACAAAGCCCCAATGAGTGGTGACCCGCTTACCCCGGGCGGGACCGGCTTCGATCAAAAGCATTGAGCCCGTGCAGACGCTGGTGACCCAGACGCAGCCGGGCGACACCTTGGCGATCCAATCCAGCAATTTCTGGTTATCGACTTCCCGGCGAGTGCCCATACCACCCGGGACGACCAGAATATCCAGCTTCGGCGCGGTCTCAAAACTGTGGTCGGGCAGTACGCGCAGCCCTTTGGCGCAATTCACCGTGTCGCCGGATTGGGAAATGGTCACCACTTCACCGGCGCTGCGCGCGCTCTTGGCCCCGGCGCTGCGCGCGCTCTTGGCCATGGTATAAACTTCCCAAGGCCCGACAAAATCGAGCTCTTCGACATCGTCAAAAATCAGTATCCCGGTTGTGTAGGTCATTGCGGCGGTTCTCCCTGTATGGATACGGTCTTATTACTCATGCTGGTTTTCGTTTTGCGGTCATCAGGATCAACATTAACAACAAAAGCGGCGCCAAGCCGTAATATAGCGTCGGGGCGCCGAGTTCATAAAATAGAAAGCCGGAGGCTAACGGTCCGATGGCGGCGCCAAAGTCGCGCCAGGTTTGCATGACCGCCAGTCGGTGCATTGTATCTTTTTCGGCTTCTTGCACCGCGACCGCCGCCGGGCCAACGGCGGCGATGACTCCGCGGGCAGTGATAATGAGAAGCGCACCCGGATACACCCACCCTGCACCAATTATGATAAACCCGACCGCCAAAATAATAACCGAGGTGTTGAGGACGAGGGTCACGCCATATTTGTCGCCCAGCACCCCGCCTAACGGCGCGCAGAAAAACTCAGCCAGACGTCGCGCAGCGAGTAAAACGCCACCACCCAGCATGGCGGCTTCCAGTGACATGGTTTGCGCCAGAACCAGGGTGATGGTCATGGTGAAAACGCCATCCACGCCAAACCCAACGACGAAAAACAACAAGTCCTGCCGGTGAGGGCGGGGAATCCAGGGCCGCGACGCCGGCGCCGGTTTTTCCGTTTCCACAGGCAAAGCGAGCGCGAGGGGGATTGCGGTCAGCGACAAGGCGCCCAGTACGACGAAAATGGCCTGTGGTCCGATGATACCCGCCAACCAGGCGCCGAGGCTGAGGGATAAGCCAGGGCCGATTTGCTGGATTGCGCGGCTCAAGCCAACACGCGCGCCGGCGCGGCCTCTGTCGGCGACGGCGTAGGCCAGCGTGGTCAGGGAGGCGGCGGCGAAGGTTAATCCCCAAACAATGCGAGCGACAAGTAGAATCGGGCCACCATCAGCGAGGCCGTACACGAATGTTGAACCCGCACCCGCAATGGCGGTGATCAGCGTCATGCGTCGTAAGCCAACAGCGTCCGTCGCGCGAGCGATCAAACCATAGGTGAAAATACGGATAAAGCGGTTTGCGGAAAGCAGGACGCCGACCCAGGCGAGCGTGATGCCAAATTCGGCGGCGTTGACGGGCAGGACGACATAGAGGAGCGCATCGCCGAGAAGTATGATGGATAATACAGCGGCGGAGAGGGAAGTCGCGCGGACGCCGCCCAAATTCATCGTTCCAAACTCATCGTTCCAAACTCATCGTCCCAAATTCATCATAAGGGGCGCCTAGAGTACGCAGTTTTTCGCATAATCCGCCGTTTGGTTGCCGGTCCAGTCGCCAACGGGTTTCGCCTTCATGTCGACGCACCATTCCGGGCTGCCGATTTCAGGGTCGCAAGCGGATATCCCGAGCGCGAACACGCCCAGTAAGAGGACACGCGCGAGCGAATTTCTGGTCGCGGAGGTTAAGGGTTTTCGTTTTGCGCGTATTGTCATGGTTTTATCTCCGAATCCCGGATCACATTTTTGCACGACGTAATGATCAGATCAAATCGCCAAATAATGATATGGATTGCTGTGTGTTTGAGTTGGATATGTTATTTCTTTGAGAGTTCATTAACCATTTTTGAATATGAGTGGATTGTGGCGAAATTCGAGACGATGAGAATTCGAGACGACACATAGAGTGCAATAGACAAAAGAGATCGGCGTGAGTGGAATACGTAGTTTTTCGGTAGCGATCATGGTCGCGTTACTGCTTGCGCCTGGAACGGGCGTCGCGCAAACCAATTGGCTTGAAAAGGGCAAAAGCCTGTTGGGGACGGTTACAAAATCAGCACCCGGCGGCGCTGGCGAGCTTGGCCTGGGCGAAATCGCCGATGGTTTGCGCGAGGCGCTTAAAGTCGGGACCCAGCGGGTTGTTTCGACCGTCGGTAAGGAAAACGGATTTAATAATAATTCTGAAATTCATATTCCGCTGCCGGAAACTCTTAAAAAAGTGCAATCGGCGCTGGATATGGTTGGCGCTTCGGGAATGGCGGATGACCTTGAACTTCGACTGAACCGGGCGGCGGAGGCTGCAGCGCCGCGTGTGCAAGCGGTGTTTGTCGATGCGATCACAAACATGTCGATGGACGACGTTAAAGCGATTTATGACGGCCCCAAGGATGCGGCGACGCAATATTTTCGCAAGAATATGAGCGGCCCATTAACCGATAGCATGCGGCCCGTCGTTGATAATGCGCTTTCCGATGTCGGCGCGATACAGGCGTATGAGCAAATGACCGGCCAATACAAATCAATGCCGTTTGTACCCGATGTGAAGGCGGATTTGTCGACCCATGTATTGGGCAAGGCGCTGGACGCGTTGTTTTTGTTTCTTGCCCGTGAAGAGGCTGCGATTCGTGAAAACCCAGCCCAGCGGACGACCGAATTGTTGCAGAAAGTGTTTGCGAATTAGGGGCATTGATCGTTGAGAAGGATTGAAAGTATGAAAGTTATCGTTCGTTTATTTGCTGGAATCTCCATGTTATGGGCCACGGCGGCGATTTCAGCGGAACGCGATATTGAGGATTTTTACGGCGAATTTGTAGGCCGCAGCGTTGCGGATACCGAAAATGGCGTAAAAGCGCGTGATATAAGCATCGCCATTAAATCGGTCAAAAGAGGGTTCAGCTTCGATTGGACCACGGTATCCGAACGCGGCGACGGCACCGTGAAAAAGAAAAGTTATTCAATTCAGTTCCGCAAAACAAAGCGCGCGAATATTTTCAAATCCGCGATGCAAAAAGATGTGTTTGGCGGATTGGCGCCGATGAACCCCATGAAAGGGGATCCCTATGTCTGGGCGCGCATTCATGACGACACGCTGTCGGTCTACGCCATGCACGTAATTGAGGACGGAACGTATGAAATGCAGGTGTATCACCGGACATTGACCAGCGCCGGGATGGATCTGAAATTTTCACGTTACCGGGAAGGTAAATCGCTGAAGGCCATCACCGGGAGTTTGAAAAAAGTCAGCAAGTAAGACACCCCGCGACGCCCTGCGCGCTAAATTCCGTGACATCGCCCATGGGTGTATGAATGATCACCGAAAGCGCGCATGGCGCATGTTTCGGACATGAAGGCGGGGTGAGGCATAATGTTATATATGGTTGAATGCGATTTCGCGGATCCCGATAACGAGGATGCGTGGAATGAGTGGTATAGCGGGCCAAAGCTGGATGAGCTTCTGTCTATGCCCGGTATTTTCGCCACCCAGCGCTACAAGGCGCTAACGGATTGCCCGGCGCCGTATCTCGCCATTCACAGCATTGAATCGCCGTCGGTCTTCGCCAATCCGGACTACAAGGCTCGCGGCGGTGGTCGCTTTGGCGATTGGGACGCCGCCTTGATGAGCAATTGGAGCCGTCGGCTGTTTGGCCCTTTACGTGAAATGCCGGATGTTCCCCCTGGATCGCTGCTGGTTGTGTCCGAAGACGCCGATGCAGAATCGCCCGATGGCGCCATTGAACTGGAAGGTCTCGATTGGGCGGAGGTCAGCCAGTACAAGGACGCGCTAGCGCTGGACGCTTCGGTAGCGAAGCGCGTTATTGCAGTTATTCCCGACTCTGACGCGGCGAAATGGCGGAATGTCGCCAATGTGCGCCTTTACGCGCCCCTAACCGAAAAGCGCATAGCGCCGACTGTGTGACGATACTGGCCGGTGTGATAACAGCGTTGTAGCGTTTGAACGATGGTGGGAGAGGGATAATGGAAGTTGGCGTCACCATGTTCCCCACGGATTATTCCATGGGTCCGGCGGAATTGGCGATGGCGGTAGAGGAACGTGGGTTTGACGCCCTGTTTATCCCCGATCACTCTCATATTCCCGTCAGTCGTGATTCTTCGTTCCGGACGGCGGATGAATTGCCGCCGGACTATTCGCATAATCTGGATATGTTCGTCTGCCTCGCGGCGGCGGCGGCGGTCACCAAGCGCATTCGCCTGGGGACCGGTATCTGCCTTGTCGTCGAACGGGACCCCATCGTCACCGCAAAGGAAGTCGCCAGCCTGGACCATATGTCCGGTGGGCGGGTCGATTTTGGCGTCGGCGGGGGCTGGAACCGGGAGGAAATGGAGAATCACGGTGGCGATTGGTCCAAACGATGGCTGTTAATGCGGGAGCGGATCGAGGCGATGAAAGTCATCTGGACCGAAGAAAAAGCCCGTTACGCCGGCGAATTGGTGAATTTCGACGAAATCTGGTCTTGGCCGAAGCCGGTTCAACAACCACATCCGCCAATTTTTGTCGGCGGCGACGGCGCGCGGACGCTGGATCGGGTTGTACGGTATGGCGATGGGTGGATGCCGATGCTGGCAGAAAAGGGCGCGGCGCGCATTGATCATTATTGCGCGCGTTTCGCCGAGCTGGGACGCATGCTGGACGAGGCCGAGCGGCCACGCCTGCCGATTACAGCCTTTGCGCCGCCACGCGACCCCGTGGCGATTGAGCGGCTGCGGGAGGCGGGCGCGACGCGCTGTATCTTTGGCGTGAAGGCCGCGCCAACTGATGACGTCTTGCCGCGTCTTGACCATCTGGCGCGCCTGGCGGAACAAATTCGATAATAACCGTATTTTCACAAGGGTAGAGAACCATGAATAAAATTGACTTGAACGGAAAACGCGCGGCGGTCACCGGTGGCGCGCAGGGCATTGGCCGCGCCATCACCGAACGGCTTCTTGAAAGCGGCGCAACGGTGGCCCTATGGGATATGGATGCTGATTTAATGGCGGAAACCGTCCGCGAACTGGGCGCCAACGCGCGCGGCGTTGTGGTGGATGTGACGGACCCCGATTCCGTTGCGAAGGGCCTGGAACAGACCAATGCGGAAATCGGCGGCGTCGATATTCTGGTCAACAATGCGGGAATCTCGGGGCCCAACGTTCCGACATGGGAATACTCGATTGAAGATTGGCGCCGGGTCATTGATATCGATCTGAATGGGGTCTTCTATTGCTGCCGCGCGGTGTCGCCGCAAATGAAGGCGCAGGATTATGGCCGTATCATTAATATCGCCTCCATTGCAGGTAAGGAAGGCAACCCGAATGCGCCTGCTTATAGCGCCGCGAAGGCGGGGGTTATCGGGCTGACCAAATCGCTGGGCAAGGAACTGGCGGATACCGGCGTACGGGTGAATTGCGTTACGCCCGCCGCCGCACGGACGCGCATTTTCGACCAGATGACGCAGGAGCAGATTGATTACATGCTGTCCAAAATACCGATGGAACGCTTCGTAAAGGTCGAGGAAGTGGCCGCGCTGGTCGCGTGGCTTTCGTCCGAGGATTGCGCCTTCTCCACCGGGGCTGTGTTTGATATTTCCGGCGGTCGCGCGACGTATTAATGCGTTTCGCGCGCCTAGTTTGAAAGGCGTGCGAAACGAACGACCCGCATTTTGGCGCCAACGCTGTGGTTGGGCATGACGAGAACGCAATTGTCATACGGCGTTGCGATCTCGTCTTCGCCATCGTGTGCAATTATGGTCCCGGCCTTTTCGATAATTTCCATGCCGTTGTAATGTTCGGTGAATCGAAAGGCGTTTGTCTTTGAATAAACGCCTTCGGTAATCTCCAGCTCTCGCATGGGCGGGGGTGGATTGTTGGTCACATGCGCCTCGAAAAATTCCGGCGTGATCATATCGAGAGATTTTAGAAAAAAGAGCGCGGAATCCAGCGAGGTTATTGCGGTTTCCGCCAGCCAATGATGGCCGCATTCCACCAGAAGGCCGGTCATTGGGTTGTTAACGTCGTGAAACGGCGAATATTCGATCAATCGGCGCCCAACGACAAAACCGGAGCCGAACGCGGCATGTTCGGGAAAGCCGACCTTGCGCGTTAACGTGCGCTCCTTGTCCAGACCGTTGCACAGGGTGACGGCGGGCGAGGGGGTGCTCATGGAGTGAATATCGAGAAGAAAGTCGACGGTTTCGAAATACGGTCGCATCTCGCGCGCGCGGCGCAACTCCCACGTATTTTCATCGCTATCCAGCCGGTCTTCCACCCAGACGCGGTTCATATCCTCGTCAATATAGCGGGACATCAGCGGGCGTTGCGGATCAAAAGTCAGGAACGCCTTGTAGTTGGAGAACCCCAGGCTCAAAACGCCCTGCGTCGGCTGCACCTTGTTCTTGAACAAATGGTCCAGGGTGATTGCGCCGCATATCTCGTTCCCGTGCATAAGCGCATTCAGCATGACATGGGGGCCAGGCTTTCCGCTATCGAACCGCGTGACATAGTCGATTCCGGTATTGCCAGTCCTATAGGTCGAAATGTCCGGCGCGTTTAACTCCACGGGAAAATTTATGCTTGGCACGGTGAGGGTCCTTTCTGAGTTTTTTCGCACACTACATCGTCGTAACTGCGGATTGTCCAGTCCTGGCGCAAGCGTATACTATTTTGATGAACGAGACGCCAAATCCATGGGATCAAAGACCACAGAACGAGAAACGGGGCGATGGGCGCCGCAAAGGGCTTGGCGCGGCGGTGTTTCTGGGCGTCGTGGTCGTCGGCGTATTGCTGCTGTACTGGCGGTTTCCACAAGCGCTGGACGGGGGCGGCGACTGGGCGTCCCTGGGCTATGTATTTGTCTTGTTGGCGGTGATCAGTTTCGGGTTTTCCCGGCGACAGACGAGCGTGTCGAAACTGTTGCGTCAGGCGGGCGTATGGCTTGGGATCATTTTGCTCGTCGGACTTTTTTACGCCTATCGCTATGAACTAAGCGGGATACGCGACCGGTTGATGGGTGAATTTTTGCCCGGCGTTGGGCAGGATATTGGCGATGGTGAAGTACAGTTCCGCGCCGGTCCCAACGGACATTTTCAACTGGAAGCGCGGGTAAACGGCGTTCCTATCATGTTTCTGCTGGATACGGGCGCCAGTGATATCGTCCTTGATCCACAAGACGCCGTCCGGCTTGGCTTCAAATTGGATCGATTGACCTTCTCCCGGCAGTATCAAACCGCCAATGGCGTGGTGCGCAGCGCTCCGGTTAACCTCGACGCCGTGCAAATTGGCGCCATAACGATTCGAAACGTAGACGCCTCGGTGAATGGCGCGCCGCTGGGCGCCTCCCTGCTCGGCATGTCTTTTCTGGAGCGCTTGTCGGGGTATTCCGTGGAGAACGGAACGCTCGTTCTACGCCAGTAAGACGGTTATTCGATCCGGTTTTTAAGGTCAGGCGGGATGGGACCATCCGGCGTCACGCCGCCCTTGAGGCGCGCGCCGGGGATTGAAATCGTCTCGGCGGGCAGAAGCAGCCGCCAATCATGGGTGACGGGAATTATCCGGTAGAGAAAATCCTTTCCCACCGAGCGTTCCCCCAAAATTGTCGCGCCAGCATAGCGGCGCAGTAGTGCTGCCAACACTTCCGCGCTGCTGGCGGTGCGCCCGCCAATCAAGACGGTCAGGCGGGGAATATTTAGTTTTTGGGCCGGGGCTGGAATATCAACGGGCGTAGATCGTTGTGGATCCAGCAGCGTCAGGTGAGCGGCGTCAGGGATAGCGCCGGTAAACAGCGCGGCGGTTCTGATCATCCGGTCGAAGTCGCCGCCAGTATTATGCCGCAGATCAATTATTAGATTAGAAAAATTGCGGAACTCTTTAATTTTAAAATAAATATCGTCAATAACGTTTCTGCCAAATCGGGTTATTTTGATAAGGTGTTTGGCGGCGTCTACGGGGCGAAATGATGGAATCGATTCAATATTTCTAGCGCGGCGTATACTATCGGAATCGGGGTGGCGGACAGGTTCAAGCCGGGCAGCCGGGCCTTTTTGGGTGGCGATCCGCTGGGCGGCGCACAGGCGGTCGGGCTTGCAGTTTTGGCGAAGGTCATCCCGGTTGATTGGGGTGAACGCTGCGATCCGGTTCAAAAAGAGGTCAAAAGAATTCGCCGCCCCCCAGGCGGGGAGCGGCGATAGAAGGATCGTCGCGAGCCAGGCTGCGGCGAGTTTAATGGCAGTAGTTGACTGCACCGGCCATATGGGCGCCCCAGGGCCCGTCGCCAACGCCGTCGATGGCGCCGATCAGCGTGCGCTTCGCGATGTCGATAACGGCGACCTGATTGCTGCTGCTCAACGCGACATACAGCTTTTTACCGTCCGGGGTGGTGACGCCGGTTTCCGGCGTTCCCGGCAGCGCGATTTCGCCAACCCGCGTCATCGTTGTTAAGTCGATAATGATGGCCTTGTTCTCGCCTCGGCTCAGGACAAAGGCGGTTGTTTCAAACCAGCCGGTGTTCACGCCTGTCATATCGGCGCCGCCTTTTAGCCGGGCGACCTCTTCCAGGCTGGCGGTGGAGACGATGGAAACCGTTTCGTCGCCATTATTGGGCACAATCATGAACCGGCCGTCAGCGGTCGAATAAGCGCGCCAAGGGGTGTCGCCCAGTTTCAGTGTTTTGATTTTTTTCTTGGTGCGCAGGTCCAGAACC
The DNA here is from genome assembly GCA_047631095.1 of Alphaproteobacteria bacterium. Taxonomy (GTDB): domain Bacteria; phylum Pseudomonadota; class Alphaproteobacteria; order UBA8366; genus JABJJH01. The sequence continues at coordinate 14,847 of JBLHZD010000018.1, read as the reverse complement.
GCCATGGAATCGCCTTCGCCATAGGCGGCGAACCCAAGGCGTCCGTCGGGCGTGCGGGTGACGTTGATGACGCCTTGATACTCTTCGTTCGCCGCGCCTTTGCTGGCCATGGCTTTAGGATCGCCAACTGGTATTTCCTTGATGACCGAACCCAATTTGACGTCGATGACGCTCACAAAGTCCGCGCCGAGATTGCCGACATACAGCCATTTGCCACTGGGGCTAAACGTCATGTTGTGCGGTTCGTGCAGGCCGGTGACGCGGCGCAATTCGCGGTTTTCCTTGATCGAAACAAGGGAGACGGTGCCGCCTTCAATATTGCCGACCGCCAGAATTCCGCCATCCGGGCTGATTTCCATGTGTTCGGGGGTATTGCCCAGGGTGACCGTCGCCACGGCGCGTAATGTTTCCAGATCGATGATGGAGATTGTGTTGTCGTCGGTGTTGCTCGTGATCATCTTGCCCAGCGTGTCAGAGACCGCCACCTGATGGGGCGTTGCGCCCACTGGAACCGTCGCGACGACCTTATCGGTCCGCGTGTCGATTACAGCCACATCGGCGGAGGATCGATTCGGCACAAAGACATAATTGTCGATATCGCTTAACGCCGCGGCGGGCGTCGCCGCAGTGGCGAGTAAAACCGTTGCGAATAGGGCCGTTGCGCCATTACGGCGTCGTCTGGAAATCAAATTAAACATGGGCGCTCCTGCTAATCCCCGTGGGTCTCCCAACTGGGGAGAACATGAATACAAAGGTAACGTATTTGGCGCGCTTATGTAAACGCGCGAGCGGTGAATTTCACGAGTAATCCACACGCGGAGACACAGCCCATCGTCCGGGGCGCCTATCGGGCGACCCGGTTGAACGGTCGTCTGCCAGATCAGGTGCCCGCGCTTTCTTTTTTCTTGGGCTCGAGGGGCGGGAATTTTATGCCGCACGTCTTTTGCACCGATACTTTTTCGATAGCGACCCGCTCACCCTTCAAACGGGAGTATTCAGCGGCTTCCGCGCCATCACCGCCTTCGAGGAAGAATAACGCCGGCCAAAACAGGATCATGCCAACCGCCATCTGAGCCTGATCGTTTTCCGCCGTTTTCTGCAGCTTATTGTAGAGCGTTAACGTTCGACCAGATACACGTTCGGCCTCCTGAGACAATTGCGTACAATTGTATTTGTCATAACCAACCGTTGAGACGCTTGCAGTTTGGATACTATCCGGTTGCGACGCGCAGGCAGCGAGTGCGCCTGCGAGAACCGTTAGTAGCGCAAATTTTACCATAAAATCCCCTCATGCTTGAGTGCTTTAAAACAATGCAATCAATAGAAATTAAGATTTCAAGGCCATCGTTTAAAGGGTGAAATTTTGATTGTAGCGCAATTTTACCCCGTAAGCGTGAGGGGGCCTTGGTCCAAACGCGGCGGCCTTCAGTACCGCCCATTTTATGTGGGGACATCGCCCCAGGGCGGATTGTCGCCGAATCGTTCGGCCAGGTAATCGATAAAAACGCGGACCTTTTGCGACAGATGGCGCCGGTGCGGGTAGACCGCGTAAATCGGTTGCGCGCTGATAACGTATTCATCGAGGCAAGACACCAGTCGGCCCGCCCTCAGGTCTGGCGCGACGGCGAATGTCGCCAGTTGCACAATGCCCAACCCGGCGAGCGCGGCTTCCTGCGCGGCGACGCCGCTATTCGTCTCGAACCCGCCATCGACATGGATCGTGTGAACATTGCCGTCGAGCATGAAGGCCCAGTCGTTCATGGCGGTGGCGTTTCGCAGCACCAAACAATTATGGTCCGCCAGTTCGGTCGGGTGCGTTGGCATACCGTGCTTTTCGTAATAGGACGGCGCCGCGCAGACCACCCGGCGATCCACCGCCAACCGTCTCGCCACCAAGGATGAATCGTTTAATTCCGCCATCCGGATGGCGACGTCGAAGCCTTCCTGGACAAGGTCGACCATAGTGTCGGATAGCGACAATTGCATTTTTAATTCCGGATATCGCGTCAAGAAATCAGGCAGGATGGGGACGATTTGTTGTCGGCCAAACGAGGTTGAGCAGGTGATGCGGAGCAATCCGCGCGGCGCGGACCCCTGATTGGAAATCAGCGCTTCGGTCTCTCTGATATCGGCCAGGATCGCCTCGGCGCGGTGAAAGTAGATTTCGCCTTCATCGGTCATGCTGAGTTGGCGCGTGGTCCGGTTGAGGAGCCGTACGCCCAATCGATCCTCCAATTGCGAGATCTGTTTACTGATCGCCGATGGCGTTCGGTTCAGGTTTCGGGCGGCGGCGGAGAACCCGCTTTCGCGCACCACTTCGACAAAACTCGCCATTTCGCTCGATGAATTCATATTTGTCTCATTTTGTAATTGGGCCGTCACATTATGTACTTAAATTCATAAATAATGTGAAATATATCCGTATTATTAATTTCATGGAAATTATTTATATATCTTTCAACGCATCGTCCGGGGCTGTGAAAAACTCGGTTCCCGGCGAATCTGAACAACAGCGATTCTTGAAAGGATCAAAATCATGCAAGACAATCAAACGATTGACCGGCAAACGATCGACCGGCAAATAATTGACCCGAGAACCATCAATCTCGACCAGGACGTCATCGACGCCGCCATGGCGCGGGGACGCTACTTACGCTCTCAGGCGTTCAACAATTTCTTTAAGGCGCTGGCGCGGGGGTTCAGCCGCCTGAAAAATGAACTGTTGGAACAGGCGGCGGGACCCAGGGCGCAACAGTCCTGATCCAGATGAGCGCAATGAACGGCGACGGCGGCTGGTGATCCGCCGTCGTTAGCGCTTCTTACACTGGTTTGCGAGCGTTGACGGGTCGGGATTCGCGGCATAGCTTGCGACCATGTCTCCAAACACCCCCATATCTGACCCTTCGCCCCGCCCTTCGGGCATTCCGTCCGCCATTCCGTCTGTTGATCGACTTTTGCGGGCGGAGGCGGCGATCGCGTTAATCGAGCGATATGGTCGCGCTGCCGTACTGGACGCCGTGCGCACGGTTTTGGCGTCGCTACGTCGACAAATCGCGGCGCAGGAATCTCCTGATACCAGCGAAACCGGTATCTTGACGCGCACAACAGCGGTGCTGAACGCGTTGATGGCGCCCAGTTTAAAGCGCGTTTTCAACCTGACGGGCACGGTTTTACATACAAATCTGGGCCGCGCGCCACTGCCGGACGTGGCGATTGAGGCGATGATCGCAGCGGCGGGCGCCAGCAATGTTGAATATGATCTTGCAAAGGGACGACGCGGCGACCGGGACGACCATCTGGAAGGATGGATCAAGCGTCTGACCGGCGCGGAGGCTGCAACCGTTGTAAACAACAACGCAGCAGCAGTGCTGTTGCTGTTAAGTACGCTGGCGCAAAACCGGGAAGTCATCGTATCGCGCGGTGAATTGATCGAGATTGGCGGCGCGTTTCGTATTCCCGACATCATGACCCGTGCGGGATGCCGACTGCGCGAGGTTGGCACGACCAACCGCACCCACGCCAAGGATTTCGCCGGGGCGATTTGTGAAGACACCGCCCTGTTGATGAAAGTGCACGCCAGCAATTATGCGATTGAAGGTTTCACCGCCGCAGTGCCTGAAAAAACGCTGGCGGCGCTGGCGCATGAAAAGGGTTTGCCGTTCGCGGTGGATCTGGGCGCAGGCATGCTGGTGGATATGGAGCGCTTTGGGCTGCCGCATGAACCGACCCCCGCCGAATCCATCGCCGATGGCGCGGATTTGGTGACCTTCAGCGGTGACAAGCTGCTGGGTGGGCCGCAATGCGGCATTATTGTGGGGCGCGCCGACCTGATTGCGCAGATCAAGGAAAACCCCATGAAACGGGCGCTGCGCGTGGACAAGGTTACAATTGCGGCGCTGGAGGCGGTGTTGCGCCTTTACGCCGATCCGGACCGGATTGTCGAGCGGTTGCCGACCTTGCGGTTGCTGGCCCGTACGCCGGAAGAGATCGAAGCTGCGGCGCACCGACTACAGCCTGAAATCGCGCGGCGTTTAGGCGAGTGCGTGTCCGTGTCCCTGATCGCGTGTCAAAGCCAAATCGGCAGCGGTTCCTTGCCGGTGGACCGGTTGGACAGCACGGCGCTGGAATTACGACCCAACGGCCCAACGAAAGGCGCCGCGAAGGCGCTGCGTCATCTGGTTGAGTCGTTTCGCGCGCTCCCGACGCCGGTGATTGGCCGGGTGCGGGAGAACGCCTTTATCCTTGATATGCGCTGCCTTGAAGATGAGGCGGGGTTCATTGCGCAGCTGGACGGGTTAACGCAGCCATGATTATCGCAACGGCGGGACATATCGATCACGGCAAGACGTCGCTGGTGAAGGCGCTGACAGGCGTGGACGCGGACCGCCTGCCAGAGGAGCAAAAGCGCGGGCTGACCATCGACCTTGGATTCGCCTACGAGCCGGTTGAAGACGATCTGGTGTTGGGCTTCGTCGATGTGCCGGGGCACGAAAAATTCGTCCGGAATATGCTGGCCGGGGTTGGTGCAATTGATTTTGCGTTGTTGATCGTCGCCGCCGATGATGGCCCGATGCCGCAAACGCGGGAGCATCTGGCGATTCTGAATCTGCTCGGTGTCTCGGTTGGCGCGGTGGCGTTGACCAAAATCGACCGTGTGGATGATGTGCGCCGCATGGAGGCGATGGACGAAATCGCCCAGCTTCTGGAGGGGACAAGTCTGGCGAGCGCGCCGGTATTGCCGGTGTCGGGAATTACGGGCGAGGGCGTACCTGAATTAAAAGCGCATCTGGTCGCCGCCGCGCATATTGTGCAACGCCGGTCGGAAGCGGGTAATTTTCGCCTCGCCATCGATCGGGTGTTCACCATTACCGGCTCTGGTCTGGTCGTGACCGGCACAGTCTACGCCGGACAAGCGAAAATCGGCGACCGATTGATGCTGACGCCGCAAGGCGTGGAGGTGCGGGTTCGCGCCATTCACGCGCAAAACAAGGATGCGAAAACCGGGTTCGCCGGGGAGCGCTGCGCCTTGAACATCGCTGGCGCGGAATTGACCAAGGATATGGTGTCGCGCGGCGACTGGATCGTCGGCGAGGTCGCCCATGCGCCGACAGACCGGTTTGACGCGCGTATCCGCGTGTTGGCGTCTGAAGACCGCCCCTTTCGGCATTGGACGCCGGTTCATTTACATCTGGGCGCGGTCGACGTTGGCGCGCGCGTCGCAACGCTGGAGGACCGCGCCATTCCGGTTGGCGAAACCGGCTTGGCGCAAATTGTGCTCGATCGTCCGATCGGCGCCTTGCACGGGGACCGGTTTATCCTGCGCGATCAATCGGCCCGGCGCACAATGGGGGGCGGCGTCGTTATCGATTCGTTTTCGCCGGTGCGCGGTCGGGCGCGGCCAGAGCGTTTGGCGATTGTGCGCGGGTTGGAGAAGGAGGGGGCGGTTTCGGCGCTGGAAAGTGTTTTGACGGAAAGTCCGGCGGGCGTGGATTTAAACCGTTTCGCCGCAGGGCGAAACCTGACGCCGGAGGAAGCCGATTCCGTGTGGCGGGATGCGACAATGGTCAAGGTGGGGCGTCAGCAACGCCCCATTGGCATGTCATCCGCACACTGGACCGCCGTGGGCGATATGTTGGTGTCGGCGCTCCGCGATTGGCATGCGAAATGGCCGGATCGACCCGGACCGGAGGAAGAACGCTTGCGCCGGTTGCTGGGGCGGCGGACCTCGGAAGAAACGTTTAACGCCGCGATTGTCGGTCTTCTGCGGGATCGAAAGATCGTGCGCGATGGCGCGCAACTGGCGCTTCCCAACCATCGTCCGGCGTTTTCCGCAGAAGATTCCGCCCTGTGGTCGGAAGTAGAGGAATTGCTGCAATCAGCGGGAACGCGACCGCCGCGATTGCTGGAAGTGGCGGATGCGGTTGAAATGGACGTCCGGCCGCTGGGGCAGTTTTTACAACGCGCGGTGCGGATCGGGTTGATCGCCAAGGTGGCGGATAACCGATATTTCTTGCCGTCCACGCTGCTGACGCTGGGGAAAATGGCGGAAGACCTTGCCGCGAAATCCGAAGACGCGCAATTCACGGCAGGCGAGTACAACAAATTTTCTGGGCTGGGCCGCAATCTGGCGATTCAGTTGCTGGAATATTTCGACCGGTCCGGCCTGACGCGGCGCGCAGAAAATCGCCGCAGCATCGTGAAGCCCGCCAATGACGTTTATGGCGACGCGTTCACGAATAAATAGCGTGGCGGTGTTTCCGAATGCCTGATTTGTAAATCAGGCATTCGATAATATTGCATCCGCCATTTTCTCCGATGTCATGATCGTTGGAATATTGGTGTTGGCGCAGGGTATGGACGGCATGATGGAAGCATCCACGACGCGGAGCCCCTGAACGCCGCGCACCCGGCCTGATGAGTCGGTGACCGCCATGGGATCATCATCCGCGCCCATCCGGCACGTGCCCGACGCATGCCATGTGCCTGTGACGGAACGCCGGACATGGGCTTCGAGCGCCTCATCATCGCGCATCAGCGTTTCCACATCTTCGCTATCCATGATGATGTTTCGGATCAATTGCCCGCGCAGCCAGTCGGGGCCGTCCAGCATCCAGCCCATCAGTGTGGTGAGCGCCTTGTTGCGCGGCGTCACCGATCCGACGCTACGTACTTTTTCGCTGTAGCTGGACGGAAAGACATGGCTGATCGACGATTCCATCGCGGGGGACATCAGGATGGCGCTCATGCGGCGGAAACACTCCATCAGCCGCACAACATCGCGCTGGTCGGACAGCATGTTGAATTCCACGGTGGGTTCCTCGCGCCAATCGCTGGACGTTAGATAGGTCTGGCCACGGGAATAGGTTTTATTGACGAAACCCAGGAAGGAGCCAAGGCGTTCGCCCACTGGATGCCAGGCGGATTTGCAGACGGTCGCGATGAAAACGTCGCCTTGCGGGCAATCCTCGAGCCCCGAGGAATACCGCAATCCGATATGAATATGGCGCCGGGTCGCGGGGTCGAGGCGCGCATGGGGGCGCAGATAGGCGGACACCGCGATTGCGGGATGCTCCATCAGGTTTTGGCCGACGCCGGGCAGTTCCGCGCGCACCTTAACGCCCACGTCTTTCAAATGCCCGCCGGGCCCGATGCCGGAGCGCAGCAGCATCGCCGGAGAGTGTAGGGCGCCAGCGCACAAAATAACGGTATCGGCGGTGTAGGCCATGGTCTGACCACGGTAATTGGCGACGACGCCGGTCGCCTTGGTTCCCTCGAAGGTGATTTCCATCACCTGATGCTCGGTGCGGATATGAAGGTTTTCCCGCAATCGCACGCCGGGGTCGAGATAACCAATGGCGGCGGAGACCCGCCGGTCATAGGCGTTGGAAATCGTCACCGGGAAATAACTGTCGACGAATTCCCCGTTCTGGTCCTGCGTGTATGAAAAACCGGCGTCTTCGAACCCCTGGGCGGCGGCGTTGGCGAATTCGGACCAATCCTGCTGGAACAGGCGGCGCACGGGAATGCGGCCCTTGTCCCCATGGAGGGGGCCGTCGAAATCCATGTCGCGTTCCAGTTTGCGGAAATACGGCAGGCAGGACTCCCAGTTCCAGCCCTTCGCGCCCAGACGCTCCCATTCGTTATAATCATTGGGCGACCCGCGATTGGCGAGCTGGCCGTTAATACTGGACCCACCGCCAAGCACGCGCGCTTGTTCATACTGGCGCAGGGGTGGGCGCTGGTCCGGCGCATTATGCGGCACGGGCTCCAGATGAACCTTCAGGCCGTTCCAGATGAATTTGGGATTGAAGTAGGCGGTGCCCGGATAACTGTCTAGAATTTCTGCGGGCACGCGACCATGGGGTGTGTCGATTCCCGCTTCGATCACCAGCACTTTATTTGCGCTTTTGGCGGAAAGTCGATTCGCCATGACCGATCCCGCCGAGCCGCCACCAACTATTATATAATCATAATGCATCGCTTAATCCCTTTTCGTGCGGGCCTTTATCAAACGTCGGTATTGCGTGAACGGGGCAATGAATTGGCGTTTTAGGTGAAAATTCCGTATGAACCTTGCCCTGCCTCGCCGCTCCGTCTTGACGAACGCCCTACGGGGTCAAGCGCGGAACAGCTATCTTAGAGCAACGAACGATAGGCGCAATCGGATGGATTATGTCCGTTTCATCCTCGAAAATCGGCGGTTCCTCGCCTTTGGGTTTCTGGTCGCCCTGTTTTCGAGTTTTGGACAAACCTTTTTTATCTCTCTGTTCAGCGGCGATATTCGCGCGACGTTCTCACTGACCCATGGCGAGTTTGGCTATGTCTATGCGGTGGCGACCCTGTCCAGCGGGCTGTGTCTGATGTGGTTGGGCGGCAAGATCGACCGCATTGATCTTCGCCTTTATAGCGGTCTGGTCTGTGGGGGTATGGTTGGGGCATGTTTTTTCATGGCCTGGACGCCCGCGTATCTTTATCTGATCGCCGCCATTTTCTTCCTGCGCCTGGCTGGGCAGGGCTTGATGAGCCATGTGTCGGCGACTTCGATGACCCGGTATTTTCATGAAGGCCGCGGCAAGGCGATCAGCATCGGGTCGTTGGGGCATTCGGTAGGGGAGGCGATGTTTCCCTTGCTGGCGGTCGCGCTGCTAGCGGCGATGGGCTGGCGCGAAGCCTGGATCGTCATCGGTATTGGACTTGGCGCTGGGCTCATTCCGTTGACGCAATGGCTCTTGCGCGGTCATGGGGAGCGCCACGAACAACTGGTCGCGACGGCGACTGCGCGGTTGAGCGAGGGGCGACAATGGACCCGCTCTGAGGTTCTGCGCGATCCAAAATTTTATCTCATTCTCACCAGCGTGCTGGCGCCGTCCTTTATCATCACCGGGTTTTTCTTTCATCAGGTGCATCTGGCGGAAACCAAAGGGTGGTCGCTCGCCTGGTTGGCCAGTTGTTTCCTGGGTTATGCGGCGACCAAGGTCGTTGTGTCGCTCGTCTCGGGGCCGATTGTGGACCGCTTCGGCGCCTGGCGCCTGTTCCCGGTGTTTCTGCCGCCTTTGGGGGTCGGGCTTTTGTTTGTGGTCGGGTTCGACCACCCCATGGCCGCTTTGGCCTATCTGGTGTTCGCCGGCGTCAATGGCGGCCTGAATTTCACCATCGTCTCAGCAATGTGGGCGGAGTTGTATGGCGTCCGCCATATCGGCGCCATCCGCGCCACCGTCGCCGCGCTGCGTGTCTTTTCCAGCGCGCTTGGCCCGGCGTTTGTTGGGATTTTGATCGATTCCGGGGTGACGATGGAAAACGCGGCGCTGATCTGCATCGCTTATATCGTCGCCGCCTCAATCCCGATTTATCTCGCCGTTCGTTCGAAACGGCGTTAGAGAAGCGGCTATGCCAGATCGCACCGCCAGTTTCTCCGCCTCGCCCGTCTTGGGTATTGGCCTGATGTTGTTGGCCACGCTGTTCATGAGCGTCAACAATGCAATTTTGAAATGGATGACCGCGGACTATCCGGCGGGGGAGATTCTTTTCATCCGCGGCGTCTTCCTGTTTTTGCCAATCGCTTATTTCGTCTGGCGGGCGGGCGGAACGAAATCCCTGCGCATGAATAGCGTAAGGGGCCATGGATTACGCGCCCTGCTCGTTGTGGGATCGGCCTTCTGCTATGTGAACGGATTGCGCTACGTGCCGTTGGCGGACGCGACCGCGATCAGCTTTGCGGGACCGCTGTTTGTCGCCATGCTGGCGATTCCGATACTGGGGGAGGTGGTCGGTTGGCGCCGTTGGACGGCGATAATCGTTGGGTTTATCGGGGTTATCATCATCATTCGCCCGTCCGGCGACGTCATGCGCTATGCGGTCCTGTTGCCGCTTGCCTCGACATTTTTCGCCGCCTTCCGCGACGTGCTGACCCGGCGGATGACGGCGCGCGAAACGTCCAATTCGATTTTGATGTCGACGTCGGTGGTTATAGCCGTCGCAGGCTTGTGCACCTTTCCCTGGGGCTGGTCGGTTCCGCTCGCCAGCGATGTCGCGATTATGAGCGTGGCCGGTATTTTAAACGGATTTGGCCATTACTGCATGATCGAATCGTTCCGCGCGGCGGAGGCCGGGCTGGTGTCGCCCTTTAAATATTCCGGTATGTTATGGGCGGTTGGGCTGGGCTATTTGCTATGGGCGGAACTGCCGGATAAGTGGGTCGCGACCGGTAGCCTGATCGTTATCGCGAGCGGATTGTATATCCTTCACCGGGAGCTGAGCCTGCGCCGCGCGCGCCAATTGCCCTAAGCCCTTAGGCGTTGGTCATTTTTAAGCCTTTAGGCCTGGGCCATTTCAGCGACGCGGCGATTGATCTCAACCGCGCCCTGAATAATATCCTCAATAATGGCGGCGACCGGCGGGGCGTCGTGAAGGAGCCCGGCGATTTGTCCGGCGGCGGCTTGGCGTTGCTCCGACTTCGGAGCGTTTCGGTCGCCGCGCGCCTGGCGCTGTAGCGGTTTTAGAATCTCCGCCGTGGCGCCGGCATTGCGCGCCGCCTCGAAGGCGATCAATTCAGGGGTGCGAATGCACCGCACCGGCGCGCCGGTACGCGCTTTGGAGACGATGGTGTCCGTCTCATTCATCTCGAACAGTTTGTTGACGCCCCAGTCGTTGAGGTCGGTTTCCGCAGCGGCCATGAAGCGCGTGCCCATTTGTACGCCAACGGCGCCCAGCGCGAGGGCGGCGACAAAGCCGCGCGCGTCGCCAATGCCGCCCGCCGCCAGAACCGGAATATTCACCGCATCCACAACTTGCGGGATGAGCGGCATCGTGGAGACCGTCCCTACATGGCCGCCCGCTTCGCATCCCGATGCGATAATCGCGTCTGCGCCTTCTTCCTCCAACCGCACGGCGTGCGCGACACTCGGCACCACCGCCACGACCAGCACACCCGCCTTTTTGAAGGTCTGGACGATTTCTTCCCCCGGGTCGGCGCGACCGGTCGTCACGATGGGCACGCCCATATCGAGAATGACCCTCGCGCGCGATTCGGTGAAACCACGCCCCATGGGGGTGATATTGACCGCGAACGGCGCCTTGGTGAGCGTCCGGGTTTCCAGAATGTCCTGGCGCAACTTGTCCTCGGTGCCGCCAAATGTCGGTAGTATGCCCAATCCGCCCGCTTCGCTGACCGCCGCCACCAGTGTTGGCCCGCCGCCGCCCTGCATCGCGCCTTGCAAAATTGGATATCGAATGCCGAGCATGTCGCAAATGACGGTGTGAAACATAAAGGGGAGCCTCCGGGGCGGTTTGTAAAAGTTAGAGCGCGAAATTAACGGTCGATATGTCTGGACGTTTTGCGTTGCCCAAGCTTTCATTATAGCCTGCCATCATCAAGGAATATTTTGTCGTGGCGGCGGGACATGAGGCCGCATCAAAAGGAAGAGCGAAAGCAATGGCGAAAGCGTTTGTAGGCGTAAAAGTAGTTGATTTTTCACGAGTTCTGGCCGGGCCGTTCGCAGCGGCGCAACTGGGGCTATTGGGCGCAAACGTCATCAAGGTTGAAGAACCGGGGAAAGGCGACCAGGCGCGCCAGTTGATGTCCGAGGGCAAGCTGCGGGACGAATACATGGCGCCGCTTTATTTGGCGGTGAATTCCGGCAAGCGGTCGATGACGCTGGATTTGAAAAGCCCGTCCGCGAAGGAAATCGTCCATCGGCTGATCGCGGATGCGGATGTGTTTATCGAAAATTTTAAAGCGGGCGCCATTGGGCGTCTGGGGTTCGGGTACGAGGAACTGAAGGCGATCAATCCGTCGCTCATTTATTGTTCTGTGTCCGGCTATGGACAGGAAGGCCCGAAGGCGGGCGTTGCGGCGTATGATGGCGCGATACAATCCGCCGTCGGCATGCCGACTACAACCGGCTTTGCGGAAAACGGGCCGACCCGGATCGGGTTCACCGTGGTTGATATGACAACCGGGCTGACAGCGGCCTTTGCGATCGCGGGCGCGTTGTACCGACAAAAGGTGACGGGCGAGGGCCAACATCTGGACGTGGCGATGTTTGACGCGGCGTTAACGCAGATCGCCGTGAACGTCGCCAAATACACCGCAAGCGGCGATGAGCCAGAGCTTTTGGGCAATCAGTCCGCCTCAAAACTGGCGACAGCGGATCAGTTTCAGGCGCGTTCGGGGTATGTGCAGTTAACGGCGTTGGTGGATGGACAGATCAAGGCGCTGTTTCAGGTGCTCGGCGATGATGCGCTGGGGAATGACCCGCGCTTCCAGACTTTTGAGGGCCGTGAGGCGCATAAGGAAGAATTGCGCGAATTGTTAAAGGCGAGTTTCCTGCGCGATGATGCGGAAAACTGGGTGCGCCAATTGTCGGCGGCGGGCGTGCCCTGCTCCAAGGTGGCGTCAATTTCAGAAGCGCTGGCGGAGCCGCAACTGGCGCATCGCGGCGTGATGATGGATTTGCCCGCGCCGGAAGGTATGAGCGATCCCTTACGGCTGGTGGGGGCGGGTTTTCAAGCGTCAGAGGATTCGCCGTCCGCCGACCGTCCGCCGCCGCGCATCGGCCAGCACACCGATGAAATCCTGTCGGAACACGGCTATACGGCGGCGGAAATTTCGGCGTTCCGGGACGGGAGCGTTATTTAGTGCATTAGCCTGCGGCGCCCCCGTTATTCAACCGCCCTGCGGTCCTGTTTCTGCGCCGCGCGAAACAGAAAATTGATCGGGATTACGTTGGCGAACATCAGGATTCCGAACAGGATCGGCGCGAAGGCCTGGCCAGTGCTGTCGTAGATCCACCCGGCCAGCGGGGGACCGGCGACCATCAGGGCGAAGAAAACAGTGAAGAAGACGCCCATGCCGAAAGCGCGGTTTTCCGGCCGCATCGCTTCACCGGCAAGGGCCATAATTACACCAGCCGGGGCGATGCCGATCAGGCCAATCAACAGGCTCGCCATAACGCCGCCGCCTTCGACGGCGAGCAAGGCCATGGCTGAGATCGCCGCCACCATACAAATGCACAGCACGATATCAGGTTTGCCGACGCGATCGACGATCTGACCGCAAACTGCGCCTGAAAATATCATAATCCAACTGCCGATGCTGATAATCGCCGCCGCCTGAATGGCGCTTTCGCCGTGTGATTCCAGTACAAGGGGGCCGAATATCAGATAGGTGACATAGCCCACATTGAAAACGCCCCAGGCCAATCCGGCGTACAGGATCAGGCGAAGCTCTTGTCGGTTGAGGCCCGTGATCAGCGGGGCGTCGGTCGCCACAGCAATTTCGGGGGCGCGGTAAAATGCGAATATCGCCAGGGCGGCCACGGCGCAATAGGTCGAAGCGGCGTAAAACGGCCAGCTCCAATGAATGGTTTCCGCCAGCCATTCATGCCCGATCTGCCCCATGGCGATGCCGAAGGGCCAACTCATCACAAGGATGCTCATCGCCGTGGCGATTTCCTTGCCGGCGAACCTGTCGGCGATCATCTTCGTAAAATACAAATTGGCGAACAAAAAACCGGCGCCGGCTAAAATGCGGCCCGCGCCGATCATCCAGTGATCCGTTGCAGAGCCGGAAATTAACCCTCCACGGCTAACGCTCCAAGCCCCAACCCCGCCAGCAGACGGTCGGGAAGGTACCGGCCTGAATAACCGGCGGGCAGGGCGAGAAAAAGGCCCGGCAACATGAACAGGCCGATCAGGATGCCGATTTCCGCATAGTCCAGGCCAAAGTCCTGAACAAGATTATCACCGACGGAGCCCAGGGTTTGAAACTGGAAGCCAAGCCCGTTCCGCGCCAGAAACAATAATGCCAGGATCCGCCAGCGCATCAGGCCCAACCAAGAGCGCGCAAGGCGTAGCCGTCGTTCCAGGTTTTGGTCATGTGTCGGATTTTCGCGCCATCAAATTTCATGACGTAAACATAGTCGGTGGCGACGGATTCGCCAGTGGGCGCCACCGGGCCTCCCTCGCCGCTGTGGCTGCCATGGAACACGGCGGCGGCCACAACTGCGCCTCTCGTCTCGTCGACCGCGAACGCTTTTAAGTCATAATGGCCATCGGGGATGGGGCCCAGCAGGCCCTGCATCCAATCCGCATAGCCCGCGACGCTATGCACGTCCGCCAGAGCGTCGGCCTGACAGGAAAAAGTTGCGTCTTCGTGACACCATGTCTTGCAACCATCCCATCCTTCGCCGGTTTCGCAGGCTTCGAAAAAATCGCGCGCGGTTTCGAAAATCGTCATCTTCTTTCCCCTTCAGGTCAATTCCATACGTATGGTATTGGTTACAGAGGAATGGAGTCTATGCGCTGCTTGTGCGGTCGGGTATCGAGCATATGCTGTATTTCGACTACACTATCTGACGTATTCGACCTACAGCATATGCCGTATTCTCCACCAAAGGGTCGAGGCGCATGCAGTTTTATAGCGTTGATGGAACGGGAGGCATCGATTGCTTGAAGATGAATTAAGTCCCCGAGAGCAGGAAATCGCGCGCGCATATGCGAATGGGGACAATTATCACCGGATCGCCGAACGACTCCACATCGCGCCCTCCACAGTCCGCACGCATCTGACTAAAATCTATCGAAAACTTGGGGTGTCGTCCAAGTTGGAACTCCACAAACTGCTCGACGGCGCCAGTCTGGAATATAAAAATCAGGATGACCAAGCGGCGTTGATTTCGGAACTTGCGCTCAGTCTCGAAGAAGCAATCAGCAGAGAGCGGGGAGGGTGTTCAGAATTCCGTGTCATTGGCGTAGTTTAAATATCCAACACGTCATCTAACCTGCCGTCAAAATAGATTGAGAGCTGGGACAGTGTCAAATTCCAGTTTTGCAGCGGCATGGTCCATT
>JBLHZD010000017.1:0-28116 GCA_047631095.1 Alphaproteobacteria bacterium | reverse complement strand
GCTCGGCGTTGCTCGGCGTCCAGGACCTCTTCGCTTTCCATGCCGGACCCGGTTTTGGCGACCCGGTCAATCCAGCTATCCGGGTTGCGCAGCCGCGCTATGGCGACCTTGTCGCCGTCTCGCGTTATCCGACTATGGGCGCCGGGACCGATTCCGACATAGTCCTGATATCGCCAGTACACCAGATTATGTCGGCTTTCGCCCGATGTAGCGGCGTGGTTGGAAACCTCATAGGCAGGCATGCCCGCAGCGTTGAGAATATCCTGGGTCAGGTCATACAGTGCGGCGGTTTCGTCTTCGCCCGGAACGGCCAGATCGCCCCGGCGCCAATGTGTGTAAAACACGGTGCCAGGTTCGATCGTTAATTGATAAACCGAGAGATGATCGCCCGCCATGGCGATAGCGTCGCGCAATTCGTGCTCCCAGGCGTCGAGCGTCTGGTTGGGGCGCGCGTAAATCAGGTCGAAGGAGTATCGCGGGAACGTCCGCGCCGCCAGTTCGACCGCCGCGCGCGCTTCCGCCGCGCCGTGTTCCCGCCCCAGAAATTTCAGCGAATCGTCATCCAAAGCCTGAACGCCCAGGGATGCGCGGTTAACGCCTGCGGCCCGAAACGCCTGAAACCGGTTTGTCTCTACCGATGTCGGGTTGGCTTCCAGGGTGATCTCGACATTCTTGTCGATGGTCCAGTGTTGGGCCGCGCGGTCGAGAATAGCCTCCACGATGGCGGGGGGCATGAGCGACGGGGTGCCGCCGCCAAAAAAAACGCTGGTCAAGGTGCGCCCACGTGTCTCCTGCGCTGCGGAATCCAGTTCGCGAAGCAGCGCATCGCGCCATTGGGTTTCGTCGACAGCGGCGCGGACATGGCTGTTAAAGTCGCAATAGGGGCATTTGGACAGGCAAAACGGCCAGTGTGCATAGAGTCCAAATCCGTCTTCCGGCCCCTTCTCTGGTGCAACTTTCGACCCGTTTTGGGGCCCGTTTTTAGGTAGCGTCATGCCGGGCCGTCAGGGAGCGTTGAAACAGGCTGCGACGAGCTGCTCGAACGCCTTGGCGCGGTGGCTGATGCGATGCTTCGCGACCGGTTCCATTTCGGCGAAGGTGATGTCGAACCCCGTTGGGCGAAACACCGGGTCATATCCAAAGCCGCGATCTCCGCGCGGCGGCCAGACAATATCGCCCGACACGCGGCCTTCGAAACATTCCACATGATTGTCGGGCCAGGCCAGCGCCAAGGCGCAGATGAACGCGGCGGACCGGTCCGCCTGGCCGTCCAGCGCCGTATTAGCGCGGGCCATGGCGGCGTTGAAATCCTTGTTCTCCCCCGCCCACCGCGCGGAGTAAATTCCCGGTTCGCCGCCCAGCGCCGTTATCGCCAGTCCGGAATCATCGGCCAGTGCGGGCAATTTGGACACACGCGTCGCCGCGAGCGCCTTGATGATCGCATTGGCCTTGAAACTGTCGCCGTCTTCGATGGGTTCCGCGAGGCCCAAATCGCCCGCCGAGACCGCCGAGACCCCAAAGGGCCGGATCAGATCGTCGATTTCCCGCACCTTGCCGGCATTGTGGCTGGCGATGACCAATTGGTCGCCGGAAAATCGACGGGCTGTCATATTTTACAGACCCAGCGCTTTTTTCTGCGCCACCACGAGTTCCGCGACGCCTTTTTCCGCCAGGTCGAGCATCGAATTGAATTCATCCCGGCTGAAGGGGTCGCCCTCGGCGGTGCCTTGTATTTCGACGACGCCGTTCGTTCCCGTCAGCACAAAATTAGAATCAGCCTGTGCGTTTGAATCTTCTGCGTAATCCAGATCCAGCACCGCGGTCCCTTTGTACAGGCCGCAGGAAATCGCCGCGACCTCTCCATTGAGCGGAATACTTTTAATCGCGCCGAGGCTGCGCATATGTTCAAAAGCCAGATAGAGCGCGACAAAGCCGCCGGTGATAGACGCTGTACGCGTACCCCCATCCGCCTGCAAAACATCGCAATCGACGCGGATTTGGCGCTCGCCAAAACCGTCGAGTTTGGTGACGGCGCGCAGACTGCGGCCGATCAGGCGTTGAATTTCCTGCGTGCGGCCAGACCCGGCGGCGCGGCGTCGGTCGATGCGCGTTTCGGTGGAGCGTGGCAACATACCGTATTCGGCGGTCACCCAACCTTTGCCGGTTTTGCGAAGGAAGGGCGGTACGGAATCGTCAATGCTGGCGGTGCATAAAACGTGGGTTTCGCCAAATTTCGCAAGGCAGGAGCCTTCCGCATATTTCGAAACGCCGGTTTCCAACGATACGGTTCGCATTTCATCAAGGGCGCGGCCGGATGGGCGCATGAGTCGGTCTCCAAAGATATAGTTTTAAAGTTGCGCGGACGCTACCGCCTGATGGGCCCCAAGTCCAGTGTCGCAACGCGTTGCTCGCCCCTTTGGCGTTCCAGCGCCGGGGGTTACTTGTTGGTGCGCGATATGGTATTTCGCTTGGTATGGCAGGCGAACTAAATCAACGATCCCGCGATATCCTGAAGCTCATCGTCGAAACGTATGTCGAAACCGGCGAGCCGGTTGGGTCGCGTTCGTTATCGCGCCAGCTGGGGTCTGTCCAAAGGGGCGGGCTGTCCCCCGCGACGATCCGGAACGCGATGGCCGATATGGAGGAAAGCGGATTACTGTATTCGCCCCATACGTCGGCCGGGCGCCTGCCCACCGATGCGGGTTTGCGGCTGTTCGTCGACGGCATTCTGGAAATCGGCAATCTGACGGAAGCGGAGCGCGAAAGCATCGAAGCGCAAAGCGCCGGGTCGGGTCGGACGGTGAATCAGTTGCTGGAGGAAGCGACGACGCTGCTGTCGGGTTTGTCGCGCTGCGCCGGGCTTGTCGTCGCGCCAAAACAGGAATCCGCGTTGAAGCATGTGGAGTTCGTTAGCCTGGGGCCGGGCCGCGCGCTGGTCGTGCTGGTGGCGGAAAACGGGTTGGTTGAAAACCGGATTGTCGATTTGCCCCCCGGCTTGCCGCCCTCAAGTCTGGTCAAGGCGAGCAATTTTCTGTCCGCTCAGTTGGTCGGCAAAACCTTGTCGGAGGTCGGGGATACGTTGCGTGCGGATATGGCGCGCCAGCAAGCCGAGTTGGATAGTTTGACTCAATCGGTCGTGCAGGCGGGCGTCGCCACCTGGTCCGAAGGCATTGGCGGCGACGGCGTCTTGATCGTACGGGGGCAGTCCCATCTACTGGATGACGTGACCGAGGTCGCCGATCTGGAGCGCATTCGCGCCCTGTTCGCCGCTCTGGAGGAAAAAGAATCCATGTTGCGGGTGGTAGAGGAAACGGGCGGTGCGGAAGGCGTGCAGATCTTTATCGGGTCGGAAAGCGATTTGTTTGCGCAGGCCGGATGTTCCGTCATAATCGCGCCTTTTACGAACCGGGAAGAACGGATTGTGGGCGCCATCGGGGTTGTCGGGCCGGTGCGGATGAACTATGGACGGATCATCCCGATGGTTGATTACACGGCGAAAATTGTTGGCGGTCTCGTTGGATAATGGATTTCGCCCAGTGTTGGAAAATGGGTTTCACCACGTATAGTGGCCGGGTTAGTGGTTGTGGCCACGCATAAGAATACATAATTGTTTGGGGTTGGTGGCGCTGTCGATGGCGCAATCTGTCCGGAACGTACGATGAGGTTTGAGGCATGAACGACGACGATTCCAAACAAGAAGAAACGGAACGCCCGGAAGGCGCAGACGCCGCTGAGCGGCTCGAGGATGTTGTAAATTTGGCCGGCGATGCTGAAGACGCTGCGCCGGTGAGCGAACCCGCGACGCCGGAAGAAAAAATAGCGGCGCTGGAAGCTGAACTGGTCGCCGGGCGCGAACAATTGCTGCGGCAATTGGCGGAGACTGAAAATGTTCGCCGCCGCGCGAAACGCGAACGCGAGGAAACGATCCGCTACGGCGCCAGCGCGCTCGCCCGGGATTTACTGAATGTCGCTGACAATTTGCAACGCGCCCTGCAATCGGTGCCCGCGGAAGCCCGGGAAGCAGATGAAACCATCAAAAACCTGGTGATTGGCGTCGAGTTGACGGAAAAAGAATTTTTGAGCGCTTTGCAGAAACAAGGGGTCGAAAAAGTCGAACCTTTGGGTGAAAAATTCAGCTACGACCGGCATCAGGCGATGTTCGAGGTGCCGGGCACGGGTAAGCCCGCAGGCACCGTGGTGGAGGTAATGCAGCCCGGCTATGTCATGCATGACCGGTTGTTGCGTCCCGCCATGGTTGGCGTGGCCAAGGGCGATCCTGAATCGCCGCCCGATGATGTGAACCATGTGGATACGACCGCTTAACCGGGTTTTCCGGTTTAAGGGGCGTAAATTTCGTAAAAATTCGTAATTTAAGGGGCTTTTAGCGTATAGCAGTGAAAATTGAGTCACAAATTAGTGATTTCGGTTCTTGCGGGCTCCTGACTCCGAACTTATATAGCCGTTAGTAAGTCGGATACACGCGACGAATTTTCAAATGTAAATGGGACTTCCGGCGGCGCCGCCATGCGGGCCAAGGGCAAGTTGCCGAAACAATGAGGTGTAAGCGAGATGGCAAAGGTCATAGGCATTGATTTGGGGACCACGAACTCCTGTGTCGCGGTCATGGATGGATCAAGCGCGAAAGTAATCGAGAACGCGGAAGGACAGCGCACGACGCCGTCCATGGTCGCTTTCGCCGATGGCGGCGAGCGGCTGGTGGGACACTCGGCCAAGCGCCAGGGCGTCACCAACCCTGAAAATACATTTTATTCCATCAAGCGCCTGGTCGGACGCCGGTTTGAAGACGCCGAGGTCAAAAAGGATATTGGCCTCGTACCCTATCAGATCATTTCTGGCGACAATGGCGACGCCTGGGTCAAGGACACCCAGGACAACACCTACGCGCCCAGTCAGATCAGCGCCTTCATCGTTCAGAAGATGAAAGAAACGGCGGAAGCCTATCTTGGCGAGGAAGTGACCCAGGCGGTCATCACCGTACCCGCCTACTTCAACGATTCCCAACGTCAAGCGACCAAGGACGCGGGCAAGATCGCGGGGCTGGAAGTACTGCGCATCATCAACGAGCCGACAGCGGCGGCGTTGGCTTATGGCATGGAGAAAAAAGGGACCGGCATCGTTGCGGTCTATGATCTGGGCGGCGGCACGTTCGACGTCTCGATACTGGAAATCGGCGATGGCGTGTTTGAAGTTAAATCCACCAACGGGGACACGTTCCTGGGCGGTGAGGATTTCGATCAGGCTATCATCGATTACCTGTGCGACGAATTCAAACGCGAGCAAGGCATTGACCTGCGCCAGGACAAGCTGGCCTTGCAGCGCCTGAAAGAAGAAGGCGAGAAGGCGAAAATCGAATTGTCGAGCGCAGTGTCGACCGATATCAACCTGCCATTCATCACCGCCGATCAAAGCGGGCCAAAGCATCTGAACATGAAGCTGACCCGCGCCAAGCTCGAAGCGTTGGTTGAAGATCTGGTGCGCCGAACGATTGCGCCTTGTCAGGCGGCGTTGAAAGACGCGGGGCTGAAAGCCAGTGAGATTGACGACGTCATTCTGGTTGGCGGCATGACCCGGATGCCCAAGATTTCCGAAACGGTTAAAGAGATATTTGGCAAAGACCCGAATCGTGGCGTGAACCCGGATGAAGTCGTGGCCGTTGGCGCGGCGATCCAGGCAGGCGTGTTGCAGGGCGACGTGAAAGACGTGTTGTTACTCGACGTGACGCCGTTGTCGCTGGGGATTGAAACTCTGGGCGGCGTGTTCACCCGGCTGATTGATCGCAACACCACGATCCCGACCAAAAAGAGCCAGGTCTTTTCGACCGCTGAGGATAATCAAACGGCGGTGACCATCCGCGTGTTCCAGGGCGAGCGTGAAATGGCGGCGGATAACAAAGTGCTGGGCCAGTTCGATCTGGTTGGCATTCCGTCCTCGCCGCGTGGCCTGCCGCAGATCGAAGTGACCTTCGATATTGACGCAAACGGTATTGTGAATGTGTCGGCGAAGGACAAGGCGACCGGTAAGGAGCAGCAAATTCGTATCCAGGCGTCGGGCGGATTGTCTGATCAGGATATCGAATCGATGGTCCAGGACGCCGAAGCGCACGCTGATGAAGACAAAGAGCGTCGCGAAATGATCGAGGTTCGCAACTCTGCGGACAGTTTGGTTTATTCGACGGAGAAAAATGTCGGCGAATACGGCGACCAGATTCCCGAAGAGGACAAGGCCACGATCGAAGCTGATATCGCCGCGCTGAAGGAAGCGCTCGAAGGCGAAGATGCGGATGCGATCAAGGCCAAAACCGAAGCGCTGATGCAATCTTCCATGAAACTTGGCGAGGCCATGTACAAGGCGAGTCAGGAAGGCGGCGACGCTGGACCGATGCCAGATGGCGAGCCAAGCCAGGGGGCGGCGGATGACGGTGTCGTTGACGCCGACTTTGAAGAAGTTGACGACGAAAAGAAGGACAAATCGGCCTAACGCAAAATTGCGGGGCGCGATGCGTTCGAATTAATCGCTCTGCCAAGGCCTCAGCGTGAAAATCACCGCTGGGGCCTTGTGCTTGGGATGATGGTGATCGTGATGCGGCGGCCTTTATCGCAAGGTTCGCCTGGGTTCGCCAAGGTTACAAAGGCTTGTTCACGGGGAGCAGGACCGGTATTGCAATCGCCGGGGTGGGACAGTGACGCGGCCATGGCCGTGAAGTAGGTGGGAATGTCGACCGATTATTATGAAACGCTAGGCGTGTCGCAGGATGCGGGCCCGGACGACTTGAAAAAGGCGTTCCGGAAACTCGCGATGAAATGCCATCCCGACAAGAATCCCGGGGATGACGAAGCGGAACAGCAGTTTAAGGAAATTAACCGCGCTTACGAAGTGCTGCGCGATGAGCAAAAACGCGCGGCCTATGACCGCTATGGCCATGAAGCCTTTGAAAACGCCGAATCCGGTGGTGGTGGTGGGGGCGGCGGCTTTGGCGGCGGCGGCGGCGGTTTTGGCGGCGGTGGGTTCGCCGATATCTTCGAAGAAATGTTTGGCGAGTTTGGCGGTCGCCGCGGCGGCGGCGCGGGCCGACGCGGGTCGGATTTGCGCTACAACATGGATATTTCGCTGGAGGACGCCTTCAAAGGCAAGACGGCGGAAATTCGCGTGCCGACATCGGTCAGCTGCGAAACCTGCGATGGCACCGGCGCGGAAACCGGGGCGAAGCCGGTGGCGTGCACGACCTGTCGCGGCGCGGGAAAGGTCCGCACGCAGCAGGGGTTTTTTACAGTTGAACGCACATGCCCCGCCTGTCATGGCGCGGGTCAGGTGATCGATAATCCCTGCGATGATTGTCACGGGCAGGGCCGCACCCAGCGCGAGAAACAACTGTCGGTCAAAATTCCGCCGGGCGTGGAGGAAGGCACTCGCATCCGGTTGAACGGCGAAGGCGAAGCCGGGCTGCAAGGCGCGCAATCGGGTGATTTGTATATATTCCTGTCGGTGGATCCGCATCGGCTGTTCAAACGCGACGGCGCCGATATTTATTGTCGCGTGCCCATGGCCATGACGACGGCGGCGTTGGGCGGCGCGGTGGAAGTGCCGACAATCGATGGCGGGCGCGCCAAGGTGACAATTGCGCCGGGCACCCAATCAGGCTCGCAGTTTCGGTTGCGGGGCAAGGGCATGTCCGTTCTGAACACGAAACAGCGCGGCGACATGTATGTTGAATCGAAAATCGAGACGCCGGTAAACCTGTCTCGAAAACAGCGCGACCTTCTGAACGAATTTGAAAGCGCGGGCAAAGGTCGCTCCTTCAGTCCGGAATCCGATGGGTTCTTCAGCAAGGTGAAGGAATTTTGGGCCGACCTGAAAGAATAGGCGCGGCTTTTCCTTGCGCCTTGCGTGGCGTGGTTGAACATCGACATTAATTTCCTGCGATTTGCGAGCCCCCGCCAGTATGCTTATATGGCGGTGCGGCTTCAAAGCGCCTGGTTTGGCAATAGTTCGATAAAATGTTCTGGGGGATGAAATGACGGAAGAAATTAAAGTAGGCGTCGTCGGGTGCACGGGCCGCATGGGCCAAATGGTTATAGAGCAGGTGAGCGCCACCGAAGGCTGCGTCATCGCTGGCGCCAGTGAGCAGACCGGCCATAGCGCCATTGGCGACGATGCGGGCGTCATCGCCGGTGTTGGCGCTTTGGGTGTGAGCGTGGTCGACGACCCGGCGGCGATGATGGCGGGCGTTGACGTGGTGGTTGATTTCACCATTCCCGCCGCGACCGTGCGCCATGCTGAAATCGCCGCGGCGGCGGGCGTCGCCATGGTTATCGGCACAACCGGGCTGGATGACGCGCAAGCAAAGGCGATTGATGCGGCGGCGGCGAAAGTCCCGGTCGTGTGGGCGCCCAATATGAGCGTCGGGGTTACCTTGTTGTTGGCGTTGACCGAACAGGTCGCCGGAATTCTGGGGCCGCAGGATTATGATATCGAAGTGGTCGAGATGCATCACCGCCACAAGATTGATGCGCCATCGGGCACGGCGTTGGGGTTGGGCAAGGCTGCAGCGGCCGGCCGGGGCGTCCCTCTGGAATCGGTATATCAGGCGGTGCGCGACGGGCATACCGGGGCGCGCCCGGAGGGGCAAATCGGGTTCGCCACCTTGCGCGGCGGCGATGTTGTGGGCGAGCACACCGTGGTGTTCGCCGGTGAAGGCGAGCGAGTGGAGTTGTCCCACAAGGCGGGCAGCCGGAAGGTGTTCGCGGCGGGCGCGGTGCGCGCAGCGTTATGGACGCAAGGACGCGCCGCCGGGCTTTACTCCATGAAAACAGTGCTGGGTTTCGACGACTGATCAACGCCCCGCAGCGTTATGCCAACAACGTTATGCCGACAAGGATTACGTCAACGACGTTAATCCGTGCTCCAGGGCGTGCATCGCGGCGCGCTATTGGGATCGGAGCTGTAGCACACGGAAACCGCGCCGGTGGTCGTGTTGATGCGCCACGCCATGATCGGGCTCTGGCCCGATGTGGTCACGGCGAAAGAATTCGCCGGCGCCGATTGTTGTGTCGGTGATCGAGCGTCGGCGCTCGCGTAAGATCCCGCCATTTGGACCGTAACGCCGATCACGATGGCGAGGGAAAGTGTCAGCAAGGGCCATTTCATCACAATCAGATCTCCTGTTTTGTCGGGGGCGCGTTAGAGCGGGTCATCTCAAGATCCAGAGCAAATTGTCGTCGAAGGCGATACCGTCTGCTCGGGGGTTTTTCTAGGCGACGCCGATTGGGCGCCGGGAGGTCTCAATGGCGTCGCGTAGCGCGTCGGCCAGTTCGAGGCGCTCGCCTGGGCTGAGGCATTCGCCAACCGACATGGATTCACCGTGGCTGGTGATCGTTAGTAGCCCTTCATCGCGCAGGCCCGTACCGATATTGACCCGCAACCAGCTGGGTTAGAAAGTCCAGGTGCCGATCTCGCCTTTGGGGCCAACCCGGCGGACCTCCAGGCCATCATCCGACAGCCGTAAATGTTCAGAAAACCGGCCATTGCGGTAATTTACGTGGAAGGCGAAAAACAGCAGCAGGATTTCGACGCCGCAAAACCCCAGTACGGGCCAGGCGCCGGCTAGCATAAAGCCGATTCCGATAGTAAAGCCAAACACCGTCGCCAGCCCCATCACCAGATAAAACCCGGTCGTGCCAAGGCTGCGATTGGGATGCAGGGCCGCGTCAAAATATACCTGACGGGTGGAGATTGGCGTTGTTTCATCGCGTATCATGATGCTGTCACCATACGGTTTCGCGCCGCCTTGAGTCCAGATAGACACGTCGTCGCTGGGCGTGACGGGGATTGGCGGCGCCCGCCGAACGCTGTAGTCTCGCAGACTCGATGAAATCACAAACAGGGCGGATTTAATCCAGACGCCGATATGATGAAAAAAGCCGAAATCGAAACGTTCTTCAGTCGCCTGCGCGCGGCGGATCCGGACCCGAAAGGCGAGTTGGATTACATCAACCCGTACACGCTTTTGGTGGCGGTGGTGTTATCGGCGCAAGCCACCGATATTGGTGTGAACAAGGCGACGGGGCCGTTATTTGCGGTCGCCGATACGCCGGAAAAAATGCTGGCGCTGGGCGAGGCCAAAGTTCGCGATTACATCAAGACAATCGGCCTGTTCAATACGAAGGCCAAGAATGTTATTCGGCTCAGCCGGCGGCTTCTTGATGATTTCGACGGTGTAATTCCCGAAGATCGCGACGCGCTGGAGACGCTGGCGGGCGTGGGCCGCAAGACGGCGAATGTGGTGTTAAACATCGCCTTTGGGCACCCGACAATCGCGGTCGACACCCATTTATTTCGGCTTGGCAACCGGATCGGACTGGCGCCGGGGAAAACGCCGCTGGCGGTGGAAAAACGATATTTGAAACGAATTCCCGCCGAGTACAGGCGCCATGCGCATCACTGGCTGATCTTGCACGGGCGTTATGTCTGTAAGGCGCGGAAGCCGGATTGCGGCGCGTGTATCGTCAACGAGGTTTGCGGATACAAAGCGAAATTATTATAGCGCGGCACCCCTAGCTGTCGGCGTTCGCGTCTTTCGCTAAATTCGCATAACAGGTTTTTGCGGCCATCGCGCCGTTACGGCGTTTTCGCAAATCAAAATGGGCGACGTTCAAATGATCGCGCCCGTATAAAAAGACATCCAGAACGCAGTGTTCATTGCGGTATTGCCAAACCTCCGCCACGCCATCGCGGCGGACAAACCGCGCGGGTCCGAGCAGGGCGGCGACGGCGGCGCCATCCATGCCGATGAGCCGGTCTGGCTGGGGAAGCGCCGCCGGACGTCTTGGCGCCGTGGCGATGCGGGTTTTTTGGTCGGGTCTGGCGCGGCGCGCGGCGGGCGCCGCCGCGCTTGCAAGGGGAACAGTGACAACACGCGGCGCCGTGGCGATTGTTTTCCGGGGCGCGGTGTTTTGTGTTGCGCTGGTCGTGCCGCATGCGGACGCGACGGAAAGCAGGACGCAAGCGACGACCACCGATGCGCCTGTGCGCCACCGATGCGCCCGCGCGCCAAAGGCGCCATGGCGGCGCGGTAACAACTCAGCTCTTGCCGGTTGTGGGTCCGGAGGTTGAAACATCGGCCTCGTCAATCATCTGGATATCGCCGGATATGCGTCCGCCGCGTTCTATCTCCAGCTCCTTGTAGCGAACGGTGCCGGTCACCAATCCAGTGCTCTCGATCAAAAGTCGTTGGCGAACAATAAGGTCGCCATCGAAATGGCCGCCAATTTCCGCAACGTCGATATCCGCCGAGCCTTTGAAATGGCCGGACCGGGCGACTTCGATCACACGGCTATCCGTCAGCGCCGCTTCCACGGTGCCTTCGACAACCAGCGTATCGCAGGCGGTGATTTCGCCGGACAGTTTTATTTCCCGGCCGACGAGCAGTTTCTTGCCCGGCGCGTCGGACGGCGTTTGGCGGCGCCGCGCGCTGGGACCTGGAATTTCCACAACCCGGCGCGGGGGTTCCGGTCGAAATTGGGGCGTGGGCGAATCATCATCGGTCATACGGCGTCCTCGAACAAAAAGACTGGATCAAGAGATCATGAATATCGACGCTAGAATTAACATGGCGCGCGGTGAATTCAAAGGATTGGTGTTCAGGAGAATTCACGGCGTCGCGGCAAATTCTGAAAGACATGCACCATGAAGGCGGCGGCGAGAACCGGCGTTACGAAATTAATGATCGGAATTGTCATGAAGAAGACCAGCACAACGCCCGCCAACAGGATCCGCCCTTTATGCGCCTTGCGCAAACCGCGCGCCGGTTGCGGCCCCAATCGCCGTAGGGCGACCAGTTCATAATATTCGCGTCCGACCAGATATCCATTCAACAGGTAATACAACACCAAGGATAATGGCGGGACAAACATCAACACCAGATACACCGGCAGGGCCAACAGGTTAACGCCAATCACCAGGAGCGCGAAGCGGATGGTGACGGACAGCACTTCGGCTGTGGGTTGCGCGCGCGCCGGCGGCGCATTTGGATAGTGCCGGTCTTCGACGGCGGTCACGACGTCTTCGAGAAAAAAGCCGACGATGATGGTGACGATCGCAGGAAACAGAAGAAAGGATATCGTCAGCGCGGTGAACATGAACACCAATCCGCCCAGCCACGCCGCCGCATCGCCCATCCAGTCAAACAACCAGCCGATATAGGGAATTTGCGTCCAGTCGAGCATACCGGTCAGAAACCCGAACAGGCTCCACAGGATCGCGAAGATCGCCAGTGATCCAAGGACGCCAATCCACAACACTCGCCGAAGACGGGGGTCGGAGAGTTGCGCGGCGGCGGTGAGAAAGGAATCGATAACGCCCATGGTTCAGCCTTTCCTTATGGGTTTGCAGACCAGATAAGACGGTTGCAGGCCGTACGCAAGAGGTTAAGGCCGCGCGGGCCGTCGCACCGGGGCCAAAATGATGATGCGACGCTGTTCGATTTACCCGGCGCGTCGGCGCTGCTATAACCGGACGAATTTGCAGAACCTCGTATTTTCCGAACCCCAAGGATACCGCCATGACCCAATACGACCTCGTCGGCATCGGCAACGCGCTTGTCGATATCGTCACTCAAACTGACGACGCCTTTTTGAACGAACACGATCTGGCGAAGGGCGGGATGATGCTGATCGACCCGGATCGCGCCGCGTTTCTTTATGATCATATGGGCGCGGGGCTGGAAAGTTCCGGCGGGTCCTGTGGCAATACGATGGCGGGATTCGCTTCTCTTGGTGGGACGGGCGCTTATATCGGCAAGGTCCGCGACGACCAGTTCGGCGACGTTTTTCGCCATGACATGAAATCCATTGGGGTGTCCTTTACGACCCCGGCGGCGACTTCCGGGCCGACGACGGGTCGTTGTCTGGTGATGGTGACGCCGGACGCCCAACGCACCATGAGCACGTTCTTGGGCGCCGCCGCCGACTTAACCATCGACGATATCGAGGCCGACGTTATTAAATCCTCCAGGGTCACTTACCTGGAAGGCTATCTGTTTGATCCGCCCGCCGCCCAACAGGCGTTTATTGCGGCGGCTGAAATTGCGCATGAAGCCGGGCGCACGGTGGCCATCACCCTGTCCGACAGCTTTTGCGTTGAACGTCACCGCGATGCGTTTCGCGCGCTGGTCGAGGCTCATATCGATATTGTTTTTGCAAATGAGCCAGAAATTCTGTCGCTCTATCAGGTCGAAAAATTTGATGATGCATTACAAGCGGCGCGCGGACATTGCGAAGTCGCCTGTTTGACGCGCGGCGAAAAAGGGTCGGTCATTTTGTCTGGCGATGAAGTGCATGTCGTTGATGCAGCGCCCGTGACTTCGGTAATCGACACCACTGGCGCGGGCGATTTGTTCGCCGCTGGATTTCTGTATGGCTATACGCAAGGTCGTGATCTGGCCGAAAGCGCGCGCATTGGCGGCGTCGCGGCGTCGGAAATCATCAGCCATTTTGGAGCGCGGCCGGAAACGGATCTGGCGGCGCTCGCCAAAAAAGCGCTTGGCTAGTCCCGTCGGGCGCCGCGCCGCGCGGGTGGCGTGACGCGCATGGGGGAGGTGCTGAAAAAGATTTTCGGCGTTTTCGGCGTTTACGGCGATCGCCGGGTCGCCTCCCTTTTGTTTTTTGGATTCGCCAGTGGGTTGCCGCTGGCGCTGACCGGCGCCACCCTGGCCGCCTGGCTGACGTCATCGGGCGTTCGTTTGACCGATATCGGTTTGGCGAGCCTCGTGGGGTTGGCCTACGCGTTTAAATTTTTATGGTCCCCGCTGGTGGACCGTATGGCGATCCCGGTCCTAACGGCGCGGCTGGGTCGCCGCCGGGGCTGGATATTGCTGTCGCAGCTGGGCCTGATGGGCGCGATGTTGGCGATGGCGACCACGGATCCCAGCAATTCGGAGTCCCGGTATTGGACAATCGTCTGGGCGTTGGCGGTCGCCTTTGCGTCGGCCACGCAGGACATCGCAATCGATGCCTATCGAACCGAAATTTTACCGGAGCGCCAATTAGGCGCGGGCGCCGCCAATCTGGTGTTCGGCTATCGCATCGGCATGTTGGCCGCCGGCGGGGGCGCGTTGATCGCCGCCGATCAGATTGGTTGGGGCGCCGCCTATGTCATCATGGCGGCGCTGATGGCGGTGGGCGTCGGCGCGGTGTTTGTAAACCCGGAACCACGCCAATCGCCGGTTCCGGAAAACCCGGCCGCCCTTCCGAGCGCGGATTGGTTCAAACGCGCGTCGGGCTGGGTTTATAGCGCGGTTTGTTTGCCGTTTCTGGATTTCATGCGCCGTCCCGGCTGGGTCGTCATTTTGTTATTTGTCGCCGCCTATAAATATGGCGATGCGCTGTTGGGCGTTATGGCCACGCCATTTTATCTGCAAACCGGGTTCTCGCTGACGGAGATTGGCGTCGTCACCAAGGGGTTCGGGCTCGTCATGACGCTGGTTGGCGCCGGTCTTGGCGGCGTCGCGGTGGCGCGGTGGGGCGTTGTGCGCGCGCTGTTGTTTTGCGGCGTGTTGCAGGCGGCGTCCAACCTGGTGTTTATCGCGCAGGCTTGGGTGGGATATTCCATGCCGATGTTGATGGTGACGATCAGCGTTGAGAATCTGACCGGCGGCATGGGGACGACCGCCTTCGTCGCCTATCTCTCCAGCCTGTGCAATATCGCTTACACAGCGACGCAATATGCGTTGTTATCGTCGATGACGGCGGCGGCGCGAACCTTTTTCGCCGCCGGGGGTGGATGGCTGGCGGAGCGTGTGGACTGGATTGAATATTTCGCGCTCACCACATTGGCCGCTTTGCCGGGCCTGTTGTTGTTAATGTGGATGATGCGCCGCTTTCCCAGTGAGCCTGAACCATCCCACGATTCCAAGTCGGCGGATTCATCATGACAATCAAAATAGTTGAAGGCGATATCACTCGGTTGGACGTCGACGCGATTGTGAACGCCGCGAATGAAAGCCTGCTGGGTGGGGGCGGCGTCGATGGCGCGATACACCGCGCGGCGGGGCCGGACCTTCTGGCGGAATGCCGAACCCTTGGCGGTTGCGCGACCGGGGACGCCAAATTGACGCCGGGATATGATCTGCCCGCACGGTTCGTTATTCACACGGTGGGGCCGATCTGGCGCGGCGGCGGCAATGATGAAGACGCGCTTCTGGCCCGTTGTTATACGCGCGCGCTGGCGCTCGCCGCCGAATACAAACTGCAAAGCATCGCGTTTCCCGCCATATCAACGGGGGTTTACGGATTTCCGTTAGGCCGCGCGACAGACATCGCGGTTGATACCGTAATGTCCGTCTCCCGAAACGGTGGATTTTCGGGAGACGTTACATTTTGCTGTTTCGACGCGGTGGCCACAGGGACCTATCGCGCCGCGCTGGAAAAGCGCTAGGGTTTTGTTTGGTCATAGTCTTTCGCCTCATGCGCGGCTAACGCGCCGGCGTTGAGGAGATCGCGGGTCGTTGCGCCCATCTGGACGATCTGAACCGATTTTTCGAGTCCCAGCATGATCGGCCCGATAACCGCGCCGCCGCCCATTTCCTGCAACAGCTTGGCGGAGATGTTGCCGCAATCCAGTGACGGCATGACCAGCACATTCGCGGAGGCGGACAAGCGGCTGAAGGGATAGAGCCGCTGCATCAGGTCATAGTTCAGCGCCGTGTCGACGGCCATCTCACCTTCATATTCGAAATCAACGCCGCGCTCGTCCAGAATGGCGACAGCATCGCGGATCCGCTGGGTGTTGTCCCGCGACGGCTGTCCAAAATTGGAGAAGGACAGTAGGGCGACACGGGGCTCGTGCCCGAATTGACGCGCATAGGCGGCGCTTTGCGTTGCGATATCCGCCAGCGTCTCCGCATCCGGTGATTCGTTCACCCTTGTATCGGCCATAAACAAAGTGTGCTCCCGGCCAACGACGATTTGCAAGCCCATCAGACTTTCATTCTCGCGGGCGTCAAAGACTTTGGTGACGTCTTCAAAAGCGACGGAGAAACTGCGCGTGGCGCCGGTCACGATGGCGTCCGCATCGCCGCAGGCCACCATGCAGGCGGCGAAGACATTGCGGTCCAGATTCACCAGTCGTTGGCAGTCCCGATACAACAATCCATCGCGCTGTAATCGCGCATACAGGAAATCCGCATACTTTTTGTTTTGAGAGGAAAGCCGGGCGTTGTGAATTTCCAGCGCGTCGCCCGCGTCGACGCCCATGGTTTTGATCTGCTGGTCGACTTCATCGTTGCGTCCGATCAGGATCGGCGTACCGTAGCCTTCGGCGTGGAACGCCAACGCAGCGCGGATGACGCGGTCTTCCTCGCCTTCGGCGAAGACGACGCGTTTTGGATTGGCGCGGACGTTCTGGGTGATGGAATGCAACGCCGAGGCGGTGGGGTCGAGCCGAGAGGTTAACTCGTTGCGATAGGCGTCCATGTCTTCAATCGGGCGCTGCGCGACGCCGCTATCCATCGCGGCCTGGGCGACGGCGGAGGCCACAGCGGAAATGAGGCGCGGGTCAAACGGCGTTGGAATCAGGTAGTCGGGCCCGTAGCTCATATGTTGACCGCCATAGGCTGCGTCCACCTCGTCGGGCACATCCTCGCGCGCCAGTTCCGCAATCGCCTTGGCGGCGGCGATTTTCATATCGTCATTAATGGTGGAGGCGCGAACATCCAGCGCGCCACGGAAAATATACGGGAAGCCCAGAACATTGTTGATCTGGTTGGGATAGTCTGACCGGCCCGTGGCGATGATCGCGTCTTTGCGCACCGCAAGCACATCTTCCGGCGTAATTTCCGG
Organism: Alphaproteobacteria bacterium; assembly: GCA_047631095.1. Lineage (GTDB taxonomy): Bacteria > Pseudomonadota > Alphaproteobacteria > UBA8366 > JABJJH01. Next base: position 11,263 of record JBLHZD010000017.1, on the reverse strand, counting down.
ATCTGGATTGGCCATGGCGAAAATCAGTGGCTGGTCGGCCATCGACAACACCATATCCTGGGACACCGCATCCTTGACCGACAGGCCAAAGAAAATATCGGCGCCCTTCATGGCGTCGGCCAGCGTGCGCGCGTCCGTCTTTGCGGCGTGCGCGGTCTTCCACTGGTTCATGCCTTCCTGGCGGCCCTGATAGATGACGCCACGGCTATCGCACAAAATGACATTGTCATGCGCCATGCCCATGGATTTCAGCAGCTCAACGCAGGCGATCGATGCGGCGCCGGCGCCATTCACCACCAGCTTGGCGGTCCTCAAGTCACGGTTGGTCATATGTAGACCATTGATCATGCCCGCCGTGGCGATGATCGCTGTGCCGTGCTGATCGTCGTGAAAGACGGGGATGTCCATAATTTCGCGCAGGCGCTGCTCGATAATGAAACATTCCGGCGCCTTGATATCTTCCAGATTTATGCCGCCGAAGCTCTGGCCCAGAAACCGTACGCAATTGATGAACTCGTCGACGTCTTCGGTATCGACCTCCAGATCAAAGCCGTCGATATCGGCGAAGCGCTTGAACAAAACCGCCTTGCCTTCCATCACCGGCTTGGCCGCCAGCGCGCCGATATTGCCCAGGCCCAGTACGGCGGTGCCGTTGGAAATCACCGCGACGATGTTGCCCTTGGCGGTCAAATCATAAGCGCGTTCGGGGTTCTTTTCGATATCCAGACAGGGATACGCAACGCCGGGGGAATAGGCGAGCGACAGGTCGCGCTGGGTTGTTAAGGGCTTGGTCGCGCTTATTTCCAGTTTGCCGGGCTTTCCCTTGGCGTGGAAATCATACGCTTCTTGCTCGGTTACGCGATTATCAGACATCTGGTCGCCTCTCTGAACTCATGTGTGTATCGTATTATGATCTGGTGATTTTGCTAGCAGCGTTTCATCGCGAAACATCGTTGCTTCGTGGATTGATGACCCTGTTGGCGTATAGTGTTCGAACGGTTTACAAATCAACGCGATGGCCAATTTTTTTAACCGGTTATTCGCAATCAAACGCGCATTCCGGCGGCCTTGTCAATTAGAATGCCGATCTGATCCATTATGAAACATCGGGAAGAAAATCAGCCTATGGATAACGTGTCCGGACAAAGGGCGCCGGATGCGACGATTGATGGGTCAAAGACGCCTCGTGAAGCATCGGCGAAATCGAAATCCGCCAAAGCGCCCCCACCCCGCGTCACCCCGATGATGACGCAATATCTCGCCATCAAGGAGCGCCATAAGGACAGTTTGCTGTTCTATCGCATGGGCGATTTTTACGAATTGTTTTTCGACGATGCGGTGCAGGCGTCGGCGGCGCTGGACATTGCGTTGACCAAACGCGGGGCGCATGACGGCGCGGATATTCCTATGTGCGGGGTGCCGGTTCACGCCTCCGATACGTATCTGCATCGCTTAATCCAGAGCGGGTTCAAGGTTGCGGTCTGCGAACAGATGGAAGACCCGGCGGAGGCGAAAAAGCGCGGCGCCAAATCGGTGGTCAAACGTGATGTCGTCCGGTTGGTCACCCAGGGCACCCTGACCGAAGACACGTTGCTGGATGCGCGCACGCATAATTATCTGGCGGCGTTGAGCCAGGTGCGCGGTCGTTTCGGGTTGGCGTGGCTGGATATCTCCACCGGCGAATTTACGGTCCAGCCGCTGGCGCTTGGCGAAAACGGCGCCGGAGAAAACAGCATTGGCGAATTGTCGGCGGCGTTGTCGCGGATTGATCCGGAAGAATTGCTGGTTCCGGAAAAACTGGTGCAGGACGAGCGCTTGTTCGAGTTGTTTGGCGATTGGCGCTCAGCGCTGACGACGCAGCCGGATAGCCGCTTTGATTCCGAAAATGGACGGCGGCGGCTGGAGGCGATGTACGGCGTCGCCATGCTCGATGGCTTCGGCGCGTTTGAACGCGCGGAATTATCGGCGGCGGGCGCGTTGGTCGACTACATTGAATTGACCCAGGTGGGAAAATTGCCGCGCATTGATTCGCTGCGCCGTCTGGCGGCGGGCGAGATCATGGAGATTGACGCCGCGACCCGGATGAATCTGGAGCTGACCGCCAGCCTCAACGGGGGCCGCGCGGGAAGTTTGCTCTCGGTCATGGACCGGACGTTGACGGGGTCTGGCGCGCGGTTGCTGGCGGCGCGGATCGCCGCCCCCCTCACCGCGCCCGCGGCGATCAACGAACGGTTGGCGGGCGTCTCATTTTTTGCGGACGATCCGGATATTCGCGCTGATATTCGCGGACATTTGCGGCGATGCCCGGACGTGGCGCGCGCGCTGGCGCGGTTATCCGTCGGGCGTGGCGGCCCGCGTGATATCGCGGCGATCCGCGACGGATTGTCGGAATCGTCGGATATGCGAACCCTGTTGTTGCGTCCGGATCTGGCGTTGCCTGCAAGCCTAGGCGCGGATGTGGCGAATTTGTCCGACCATTCAGCGTTGCTGGATCGCTTGCGCCGCGCTTTGGGGACGGAATTGCCCCTGCAGGCGCGCGATGGCGGGTTTATTGCGGGGTGGTATGCGCCGCAATTGGATGAACTGCGACGGCTGCGCGATGACAGCAAGCGGCTCATCGCCAATCTCCAGTTGGAATACCGGACCAAGTCTACGGTCGAGACGCTGAAAATAAAATTCAACAATGTGCTGGGATATTTTATCGAAGTGACGCCGCGCCATGCGGACAAGATGGGCGATGATTTCATTCACCGGCAATCTCTGGCCAGCGCGGTGCGCTACACCACGGGCGAGCTGGCCGATTTGGCGCGCGACATCGCGGATGCGGCGAACAAGGCGTTGGCGGTTGAATTACAGCTTTACGAAGATTTGGTTGCGGAGATCACGGCGCGCGCTGATCCGCTGGCGGCGACCGCCGCCGCCGTCGCCGCGCTGGACGTGGCCTCGGCGTTGGCGGAACTGGCGGTGGACAACCAGCACACTCGTCCGATCATCGATGATAGCGATATGTTCGAAATTTCTGAAGGCCGCCACCCGGTCGTCGCTGCAGCGCTGGCGCGCGACAACGGCGCGTCGTTTACCCCAAACAATTGCGACCTGAGCGACGAACAACGGCTCTGGTTGGTGACGGGGCCCAATATGGCGGGCAAAAGTACGTTCCTGCGCCAAAACGCGATCATCGCGATCATGGCGCAAATGGGCGCGTTCGTGCCTGCGCGTCACGCGCGAATTGGCTCCATCGACAAAGTGTTCAGCCGCGTCGGCGCGGCGGATGATCTGGCGCGCGGACGCTCGACCTTCATGGTGGAAATGGTGGAGACGGCGGCGATATTGAATCAGGCGACGCCGCGTTCTCTGGTTATTCTGGACGAAATCGGGCGCGGCACCGCGACTTTCGACGGGCTGTCCATCGCCTGGGCCTGCGTGGAGCATCTCCATGACGTCAATCGTTGCCGGGCGTTGTTCGCAACCCATTATCACGAACTCAATCACCTGACCTCGCGGTTGGCGAGCTTGTCGCCGCACACGATGCGGGTGAAGGAATGGCAGGGTGATGTGGTCTTTTTGCACGAAATTGACGCGGGCGCCGCAGACCGGTCTTATGGCGTTCACGTCGCGAAACTGGCGGGATTGCCCGCCGCCGTCGTCAACCGCGCGGGCGAAGTGTTGTCTATTTTGGAGGAAAGCCGCCAATCCGACGCCATCGCCGCGCTGAATGATGATTTGCCTTTATTCGCCGCCGCCGCGACAGCGCCAACCATGTCGCGGACTGTCGCATCCGCGCCGTCGGACGTTGAAACCCGGTTGGCGGAAATCGATGTCGACGGCTTGACCCCTCGCGCCGCGCTGGATCTGTTATACGAATTGCGCAAGCTGTTGCCTGAGTAACGCCGGTAATCGCGGGAACCGCTTGAAATAACGCTGCGACGGGTACATTTTGCAACAATGGATAGTTTACGCAAAAAACGAGGCATTATCGACCGCTCGGCTTTGATGGAGGCGGCGGTTACGGCGCTGAACGAGGGCGGGTCCGATCCCAACCCGGGGCTACTGGAATGCTACCGCGAGGCTTTGAACGCGGGCGAGGCCGAAGTGCGGCGGCGGTTCGAAGACGATCAGAACGGCGCGCTGGCGGTTCAGGGGCAATGCCATTTGATGGATCAATTGCTTCGCGTGGTCCACGATATCGCCGCTGAACATATATACCGCGCCGCCAACCCGACATCGGGCGAGCAACTCTGCATCGTCGCCTATGGCGGTTATGGCCGGGGCGAACTGGCGCCGAAATCCGATCTCGATCTGTTGTTTTTACTACCCTACAAACAGACGCCGCGCGGCGAACAGGTCGTCGAGCATATGCTTTATATGTTGTGGGATCTGGGGCTGAAAGTCGGACACGCAACCCGATCGATTGATGAATGCGTCCGCCAAGCCAAGGCCGATCTTACAATCCGCACAGGGTTGCTGGAATCACGATACATCTGGGGTCAGCAGAAGCTGTATCTGGATATGCGCCGGGAGTTCTGGCGCAATGTGGTGGCGGGCAACGAGCGTGATTTCGTCGAGGCGAAATTGCATGAGCGCGATGAACGCCACAAGCGCATGGGCGATACGCGCTACGTGCTGGAGCCCAACATCAAGGAAGGTAAGGGCGGCGCGCGTGATCTGCAGACCCTCTACTGGATTGGCAAATATCTGTATCGGGTCAAGACCGTTGGCGAATTGGTCGAAAAAGGCGTTCTGACCAAAGCCGAAGTGGCGTTGTTCGACAAGGCGCAAAAATACTTATGGACCGTGCGCTGTCATCTCCATTACCTGACTGGGCGGCCCGAGGAACGATTGACCTTTGACGTTCAGCCGGAGCTGGCCCAGCGCATGGGATACACCGACCATGCGGGGACATTGGGCGTCGAACGGTTCATGAAGCATTACTTCCTGACCGCCAAGGATGTCGGCGATTTGACGCGCATTTTTTGCGCGGCGCTGGAAGCTGGGCAGACCCCGCAACGGCGGTTCAGTCTGTCGCGGTTGCCGCTGTGGCGCCGGGACGCCGATGGTTTCCCTATCAAGGGCGGTCGTCTGGATGTGCCGTCCCGCTCGATCTTTTCAGAAAACCCCATCGAGATGTTGCGGTTGTTTGATGCGGCCCAGCGCGCGGAGCTGGATATACACCCCAATGCGCTGCAATTGGTGACGCGGAATTTACGCCGTATCAACAAAGCGTTACGGGAAGATCCTGACGCCAACGCCATCTTCATGAAAGTTCTGACGGAAAACCCGGACCCGGAAATGACGCTGCGGCGTATGAATGAAGCTGGCGTGCTGGGTCGCTTTTTGCCGGATTTCGGGCGCGTCGTCGCGCAGATGCAATACGACATGTACCATGTCTATACGACCGACGAGCATACGATCCGCGCCATTGGAATCCTGAACCAGATCGAAAGTGGCGAACTGACCGACGAACTACCGGTTTCCAGCAAGATCATTTCCAAGGTTTTGTCGCGCGACGTTCTCTACACCGCCACGCTGATGCACGATATCGCGAAAGGCCGAGGCGGCGATCATTCCAAAATGGGCGCGAAGGTTGCGAAAAAATTATGCCCGCGTCTTGGTTTTTCTGATGAACAGACCGACACCATCGCGTGGCTGGTGCGCCATCACCTGGTGATGAGCGACACCGCGTTCAAACGGGATTTGGATGATCCCAAGACCATCGAGGATTTCGTTGGGTTGGTGCAATCGCCGGAGCGGTTGCGGCTGCTCTTGTGTTTGACGGCGGCGGATATTCGCGCGGTTGGGCCGGGTCGCTGGAACAATTGGAAGGCGACCTTGCTGCGCGATCTCTACTATCGCTCCGAAGGATTGATGTCCGGTGGGATGGCGGTGGAAAAACTGGATGATCGGGTTGCGCGCGTGCACAACGCCCTGTCGCAAGGTTTGACCGATTGGCCAAAAGCGGCGCTGGACGATCATTTCGGTCGGGGGCGGCCTTCTTATTGGCTGGCCTATGATGTGGAGACGCTGGGGCGTCATGCGCGCATCGTGCGGGGCGCTGAGGAAGACGGCGCCGAGCTTACCATCGACGCGCGGATTGATCAGGGTCGCGCGGTGACCGACATAACAATTTACGCCGCCGATCATCCTGGTATGTTTCATGGAGTGGCTGGCGCCATTGCACTTTGCGGCGCCACAATCGTGGATTCGCGCATCAACACGATGAACAACGGCATGGCGCTTGATACGATCAGTATTCAAGACGCCAAGGGTCATGAATTTGACCAGATCAAAAACCTGGAGCGTTTGAAAAAACGCCTAGAAGAAGCGCTGACCGGACAGTTGCGCATGGCGGCGGAGTTTGAAAAACGACCGCCGCGGCCCAAGCGCGAACGTCTGTTCGCCGTCGCTCCGCGCGTTCTGATCGATAACAAGGCCAGCAACACGTACACGGTGATCGAAGTCAACGGACGCGATCGCGCCGGGTTTCTGTATGATGTCACCGGCGCCTTGTTTCAGTTGGGACTGCAGATTTCGTCCGCCAAGATTTCGACCTTTGGCGAGGAAGTGGTCGACGTGTTTTACGTCAAGGATGTGTTCGGTATGAAAATCGACCACAAGATGAAGCTGAAACAAATTCGCGAATCGCTGCTCGCGGCGCTGCAGGATCCCAATGCGCGCAAAAAGGCGGAAAAAAAGATACCCGTAAAAGCGGCGGCGGCGGAATAAGCCCCTCGCGGCCGACTATTTCGCACCCGTCTGGTTTTCACCTGTCAATCTAACGTCCGTCCAGGTTGGCGCGCTATGTTTTGGCGCTAGGTTCCGGCGCTAGGTTCCGGCGCTATGTTCCCGGGCGCCTTTTTCCCGCCCGAATCATTGGTATAAAGACCTATGGCGTTGTTTCGATCCATCGCGACCGTCGGCGGCTGGACCATGGTCAGCCGCGTGCTCGGATTCGCCCGAGATATCTTGGTCGCGGGCGTGCTGGGCGCGTCCCTGTTCGCCGATGCATTTTTTATCGCCTTCAAATTTCCTAATTTTTTCCGCCGCCTGTTTGCGGAAGGCGCCTTCAACGCGGCTTTCGTGCCCCTGTTCGCGGGAAAACTCAGCGTTGAGGGCAAGCGCGCGGCGTTGCAATTCGCGGCGGAGGCGACGTCGGTTCTAACGACGACGTTGCTGGCCTTCACCACCGCCGCCCTGTTGACCATGCCGTGGCTGATGTACGTCATCGCGCCGGGCTTTGTCGCCCAGCCTGAAAAATTTCTCCTGACGGTCGAGCTGACGCAGATCACTTTTCCCTATCTGATGTTCATGGCGCTGGTTGCGTTGATGGGCGGCATGTTGAACTCCCTGCATCGCTTCGCGGCGGCGGCGGCGGCGCCCATCGTTTTGAACATTGTGCTGATTTCCGCCTTGCTGGGGGTGCGCCACGGGTTGTTTCCCGCTTCGGTGATCCCCTCGCCCGGCCATGCGCTGGCCTGGGGTGTGTTTTTCGCCGGGATCGCGCAGTTTTTCTGGATCGCCTATGCCTGTCAAAAGGCCGGTATCCTGTTTCACCTGCCCCGGCCCCGGTTAACGCCGGGCGTCCGTCGGCTGATCGAATTGGTTATCCCGGGGATTATCGGCGCCGGCGTGGTGCAGATTAATCTGGTCGTCGATGTAATTTTGGCCTCCACTCTGGCGGAAGGCTCGGTTTCCTACCTTTATTACGCGGATCGGGTGAACCAGTTACCATTGGGCGTGGTCGGCGTCGCGGTCGGGATTGCGCTGTTGCCGTTGTTGACGCGACAGTTGCGCGAGGGCGAATTGGCGGCGGCGCAGGATAGCCAGAACCGCGCCATTGAATTCGCCTTGTTGTTGACCCTGCCGGCCGCCGCCGCGCTGATCGCCGCGCCCGAAGCCATTGTGACCGTCCTTTTCCAGCGCGGCGAATTCGACGCCGCCACCACATCCGCCACGGCGGCGGCGTTGCGCGCCTTCGCCATTGGGCTGCCAGCCTATGTGTTGATAAAATCGCTGACGCCTGGGTTTTTCGCCCGCGAAGATACGAAAACGCCGGTGAAAATCGCCATCGCCGCAATGATCTTGAACGTGGTGCTGGCGGTGACGCTTATGCAGTTTCTGGCCCATGCGGGTATTGCGCTCGCCACGGCCATCGCCGCCTGGCTGAATGCAATTGCGCTGGGAATAGCGTTAGTGCGCCGGGGGCATCTGGTTCTCGACGCAAGGTTGCGTCGCCGCGTGCTCGGCGTCGCGGTTTCGGCGGTGTTGATGGGGGCTGTGGTGTATGGGTGCGCCGTGGCGCTGGCGGAACCTCTGGCTGGCTCGGAGTTGCGGCGCATTCCCGCCTTGATGGGGATCGTCTTTTCGGGCCTGGGGTCGTTTGCGATCTTCGCCCATCTGTTTGGCGCATTTCGGCTGGCGGATTTGAAGGCGGCGTTTCGGCGGCGCGGAGCGCGGTAAAATCGCGCAGCGCGGGTCTCCTCTTGACCCCATGCGGCCCGGCAGTGATAACTCGCGGCTTCCAGCGTGAATTTTTTTGATTGCGTGAAATATTTTAGATTGATGTGAGTCCATGGACCGTATTTTTTCGGGCGTTCAGCCCACCGGCGATCTTCATCTTGGCAATTACCTTGGCGCCATTCGAAATTTTGTGAGCTTCCAGGAGGATTTCGACTGCATCTATTGCGTTGTTGATTTGCATGCGATCACCGTGTGGCAGGACCCCGCCGAGCTGCGCCGCAACATTCGCGAGGTGAGCGCCGCCTTCATCGCCGCCGGGGTCGACCCGAAAAAGAGCATCGTGTTCAACCAGTCCCGCAATCCCAATCACGCGGAGTTGGCGTGGGTGTGCAATTGCGTCGCCCGGCTTGGGTGGTTGAACCGAATGACCCAGTTCAAGGAAAAAGCGGGGAAGAACCGGGAGAACGTTTCGGTCGGCCTCTACGCCTATCCCAATCTGATGGCGGCGGATATTCTCGCTTATCGAGCGACCCATGTGCCGGTCGGCGAAGACCAGAAGCAGCATCTGGAGCTGTGTCGGGATATTGCGACAAAGTTCAACAATGATTTCGGGCTCGAATTTTTCCCCATTCCGGAGCCGCTTATTCTGGGTGAAGCGACGCGGGTTATGTCGCTGCGCGATGGGTCGAAAAAAATGTCGAAATCCGATCCCTCAAAATTCAGTCGCATAAACCTGACCGACGGCCCGGACGACATCGCCCAGAAAATTCGCAAGGCGCGCACCGATTCCGACGCCCTGCCCAGTGAAACGGACGGCCTGGAAGGGCGGCCTGAAGCCGATAATCTGGTCACCATTTACGCCGCCTTGTCCGACCAAAGCCGGGAAGCGGCGTTGGGTGAAATTGGCGGTATGATGTTTGCGGAGTTCAAGGGCCGCCTGGCGGATCAAGCGGTTGCGGTGCTGGGCCCTATTGGGACGGAAATGCAACGTTTGCTGGCCGATGAATCCTATCTCGACGCGGTGTTGGCCGATGGTGGGGCGCGAGCCCAGGCGATTTCCCAACCGGTTATGAACGAATTGTACGATGTTATAGGGTTGGCGCGCTAGCAGGGGCGCCCTTGCGCAGACTGTGTGGCGTGCACATTTAAACGATTATGAATCAGAATAAATGGATACCCGGGGCGCATTTGCTGCGTTTGCCCGGTGACGGGCCGGTGCGCACCCTGGCGCTTCGCGTCGGGGGCGTGATCCTTGCGGCGTTGCTGCTTTATTATCCGGTGGGCATGGCGATCGTACATAGTGTGGACGCCGATCCGGATTTTATGGCGCCGGGATCCAGTTCGGAGCTGAAAAAGGGCCAAAGCCATGCGGTGGCCGCAGCGGCGGCGTTGATTGAGCGGGAAACCGATATCCATCGCTGGACCGCCAATGACCCGTTTTTCCTGCCCGGCGCAGCGCTGGACAATATGCCGAACTTTCAGTTGGGGATAATGTACGCGATTTCTCGTTTCGTTATCGAAATGACAGATCAGATCGGGCGTATTCGCGGATCCAGCCAAATCGACGAGGATCTTGATGCGGCGGCGGGTCGTATGAAATTTCCCGGTGACATCTGGTATTTTGATATGGATACCTCCTGGGCGCCCACGACACCGTCTGAGCAGCATTATCGTTCGGCGCGCCGGTCGCTTCTCAACTATAACCGCAGGCTTGCGACGGGTGAGGCGGTCTTTGAACGGCGCGCGGACAATTTGCAGGTGACGCTGGAGCGAATCGCGGCGGATCTTGGCTCGACCTCGGCAGTGATTGACGCGCATGTGACCAAGGGCGCGTTCCTGATTGATTTTGAAGCCGATGACGTCTTTTATCAGACTCTGGGCCGGTTATATGGCTATACACTGGTGATTCGCGGTTTGAGAGCGGATTTCGCTGCGGTGCTTGATGAGCGCGAACTGGGCCCCGCATGGGAACAGATGTTGGGCTCCCTGACCACCGCGATTGGTCTGGACCCGATGATTGTGGTTAATGGGGCGCCGGACAGCGCAATGATGCCCAGCCATTTGGCGGCGCAGGGGTTTTACCTGCTGCGCGCGCGGACACAGCTGAAAGAAATTGCGAATATCTTGTTGAAATAGGCCTGTCGCCGCCCATCTTCCTATCCTTGATGGGGAAATACCCAGTTGCGGTTAGGACCTCCGAAATGTCAGGATGCGCCGCTTAAAGGTGAAAGGAGCACCATGACTCAATCCGATAATTCAGTCACATCAGACGGCGGCGCGTTGGGAAGTGGTCGGGAACGAATTTTCCTGGTTATCGTCGACGAGAGCGAAGAAATGAAGGTTGCGCTTCATTTCGCCAGCCGCCGCGCTAAGCGAACGGGCGGGCGCGTCGCCTTGCTGCATGTTCAGGAACCCGTTGATTTCCAACACTGGGTGTCGGTGGCGGAAATCATGCGTGAGGAAAACCGCGAGGCTGCGGAAGCGTTGTTGCAGGAATTATCCGCCCAGGTTGCGGATTGGTCCGGCCGGGTGCCGACCTATTTTATGCGCGACGGCGACCGGCGGGAGGAGTTGGTTAAGCTGCTGGAGGAAGACCCTGATATTTCAGTCGTGGTGCTGGCGGCCAGCGTTAGCGGCGGCGGTCCGGGGCCCCTGATCACCTATATGCTTGAAAAAGGCGCCAGTCAGTTGCATGTGCCGATCACCATTGTGCCGGGCCTGCTTAGTGAAGAAGAGATAATCGCCCTGACCTAGTGGTGTCTTGTCTGGGTGGCGTCCTGACTGGGCGGCGTCATTGAGACGCGCT
>JBLHZD010000016.1:0-28552 GCA_047631095.1 Alphaproteobacteria bacterium | reverse complement strand
TATGAAAATCCGCCGAGCGAGCAATAGATCGTTCAAAATCAGTCTGCGGGTCGTTGAGAATCCGGTGCCGTATCGTCCGGATCAAATCGTCGCTGGGCGCTGCGTCAGTCAAGTCCTGCGCCGCGCGGAAACGCGATAGACCTGCCCTCGCCGCCGCGCTATAGACGCCAATCGCCATGATTCCACCGGGCTTCAGGACCGACATCAAGGCCGTCCAGCTTTTGAAGGGATCGGCGGTATGGTGCAGGACGCCGATTGACTCGATGATGTCGAAAGACCGCGCCAATCGACCAACGTCCAACAAATCCATCTGGGCGAAACTTAATGATTTTGCGTTGAAAATTTGGGCCATGCCCGATGCGTAATCGAGGCTGGGGCCGCTCAAATCCACGCCAAGGACAGCGGCTTTGGGACCGTAGCCTAACGCGGCGGCGGCGGCGTGATGGCCGGTGCCGCAGCCCGCGATCAAAACGTCAGGTCGATTGACCCCACGCAAACGATTGTCCGGCGACAAGGCGCGCGCCATGGCGAGGCGACTGCCTGGGGCGGGAACGGAAAGGCTCGTCCAGCGCGGGTACGGCGCCGCGCCATATTGATCGGCAACCTTGATCGAGACAGCGTTGGAAAGGCGCCCAACCGACGCGATATTGTGGTTTGAAAATTGTGCGCGGGCGGCGATACGATCTTCGACCCATTGATTGAACGACGCCAGGTAAGAGGCGTCAGGCTCCATCGACTCAATTTCAGAAAAATCACCATAGACGGCGTGCAATAAGGCGTTGATTGGGCCGGCGCCCGCCGGTAATGCGCGGCGCAATTCAGCGTCGGCGACATCAGACGTCCAGACCCCTTCATTCAAATCGACCTGCCGCGCCATGGCCACGGCGATGCGCATCGTCGCGTCGTCCTCGAGCATGGCTGGATTTCGCAACATTGCGTTGCGTACGGCGATCAACAGCGCCTCCATGGCGTATGACTGAATCGGGTCAGTTTCTAAGGCGCTGATGAACAACGCGTCGTCGGCGATTAAATCGGCGGATTTCAGAAATAATTGCGCCGCTTTATCAACGGGCTCGTTATGGGGCTCTCCGAATTCCCGTACGGCGACACTCATGATATGGATCAGTGGCCACCGGCCCATCGCTTTTTGCAGGGCGATTTTGGAAATCGCCGTGCGCGCCACATGCCGGTCGTCCAGCAAGACCAGCAAACCGTCTTCAGACAGGGGGAGGGGGTCAAACCCATCATATGTTGCGGCCAAATTGGCCGCGTCGCGTCGTAACTTGGCCGCCTTCCCGCCTTTCGCGATCAGGGTCAGCATTTGTTCCAGCGCGACCTGGGGGTCTTCGCTGAGGGCGTGGTGCGATTGAACTGTTTTACGACGGGACTTTGACATCAACCTGATCGCAGTTCGACGAATAGTTGCAGTCTAGATCAAGAGCGCCGCGCGCGTATAGCCCCTTTTTACGCATAAAGTTCGGAGTATCCTTGCGATTTGGGTGTTTTTTTTGAACGGTGCCGAATAGGCTCAGCGTCGGATAAAAATATGCGCCGGTTATGCGCAGCAGGGAGCGAAGCGAGCACAATGACAGTAGGCGCAAAACTGGCGGTCGATATCGGGGGCACCTTTACCGATGTCGTCGTTGAGTGGGATGGACAACAAAAAAGCATCAAGGTTCTGACGACGACCCAGGCGCCGGAAGAAGGCGTTATTGAAGGCGTTCGCGCGGTTCTGGATACCGCCGGCGTGGCGCCGGGATCGGTCGAGCTGGCGATTCATGGCACGACCCTGGCGACCAACGCTCTGATCGAGCGCAAGGGCGCCAAGACAGCGTTGATTGCGACTGACGGATTTCGGGATTCGGTTGAAATCGCCTATGAGCATCGCTTCGATCAATATGACTTATATATGGAGCGCCCACCGACATTAACGCCGCGCCATTTGCGCTTTGGCGTGCCCGAGCGGGTTGCGGCGGATGGCTCGGTTCTGATGGATCTGGACGAAGCGGCGCTGGCGGCGTTGATTCCCACGCTTAAGGCGGAGAAGATTGAAGCGCTGGCTGTGTGTTTTCTGCACAGCTATGTGAATCCGGATCATGAACGCCGGGCGCGCGATATTCTGGCCGCCGGGCTTCCGGACGTGTCCATAACGCTCTCTTCGGATGTATGTCCTGAAATTCGCGAATATGATCGGATGTCCACGACCAGCGCCAATGCGTATGTGCAACCGCTTATGGCGGGGTATCTGCAACGGTTGGCCGATGATCTGAAGGCGTTGGGGATTAATTGTCCGTTGTTGTTGATGATGTCCAGTGGTGGCGTCACGACGGTTGAGACCGCCATGGCCAATCCGATCCGGCTGGTGGAATCCGGCCCGGCGGGCGGCGCCATACTGGCGCAGCACATCGCGGCGGAAAATGGCCTTGATAAGGTGCTGTCCTTTGATATGGGGGGCACAACCGCCAAAATTACGCTGATTGACGATCAACAGCCGCAATTGTCGCGATCTTTTGAGGTCGCGCGCATGTATCGCTTTCTCAAAGGCAGCGGATTGCCCATTCGCATTCCCGTCATCGACATGGTGGAGATTGGCGCCGGCGGCGGATCCATCGCCCATCTTGATGAACTGAACCGTATTCTGGTTGGTCCGGAAAGCGCCGGATCGGCGCCGGGACCTGCCTGTTATGGTCAGGGCGGCGTGTCCCCAACCGTGACCGACGCGGATGTCATCATGGGCCGCATCGATCCTGAACATTTCGCGGGCGGCAAAGTGACGCTGGAGCCCGCCAATTCGGTGGTGGCGGTGGACTCTGTCATCGGCGGCCCGCTCGGGCTTTCGACGATGGCGGCGGCGGCGGGAATTGACGAGATCGTTAACGAGAACATGGCCAATGCGGCGCGGGTTCACGCCATTGAAAACGGCAAGGAGACCCATGACCGCACCTTGGTTGCGTTCGGCGGCGCAGCGCCCCTTCACGCGGCGCGACTGGCGGAAAAACTAGGCGTTCAAAAGGTGATTATCCCCAGTGGGGCGGGCGTGGGCTCGGCGGTCGGGTTCCTTCGCGCACCCATCGCCTATGAAGTGGTGCGGACGCGTTATCTGGATATGCGCCATTTTAATCCCGGGCATATCAACGACGTGTTTGCTGAAATGCGGGCGGAAGCTGAAGCGGTGGTGCGGATGGGGGCGCCGGTTGGTGCGCTGACCGAAACCCGAACGGCCTTTATGCGCTATCGTGGACAGGGGCATGAAATCACCGTGGACCTGCCGGTCAAAACCTATGGCGCGGACGATACGGTGATGTTTCAGGAGCGTTATGACGCTGCCTATTCGGCGCTGTTCTCTCGAATTATTCCCAAATTGGCGGTTGAGGTTCTCACCTGGACCTTGTCGCTTTCAACCGACCCCGCCTTGCCTAAGCCCGTTTCGGGCACGGCGGCGACAGGCGCGCCCGCCACGCCTGCCGCACCCGAAGGCGAGCGTGTTGTGTTCGACGCGGCGAGCGGTAAAAGCGTGGCGACGGCGATCTATCGCCGCACGGCGTTGAGCGAAGGCGCCTCCCTGGCGGGTCCTGCGATTATTGTCGAGGATGAAACCTCGACTCTGGTGACAGCGGGGTTTGACGCAACGATCAACGCGCTGGGACAAATTGTATTGACGAAAAAAGGTGCAGCATCATGAGTGAAATGGACCAAATCCGGTTTCAGGTAATGTGGAACCGCTTGCTGTCAGTGGTCGAGGAACAGGCGCAAACGCTTGTGCGCACCGCGTTCAGCACTTCGGCGCGCGAAGCAGGCGATGTGTCGGCGGGCGCGTTTGACCTGAAAGGCCAGATGCTGGCGCAGGCGGTCACCGGCACGCCGGGCCATATCAATTCCATGGCGCGTTCGGTCCTGCATTTTCTGGACGTTTTTCCCATCGACACGATGCAGGAAGGCGATACCTACCTGACCAACGATCCCTGGAAAGGGACGGGGCATTTGCATGATTTCACGGTCGTGTCCCCGACTTTCAAGGACGGCAAAATCGTGGCGCTGTTCGCGTCCACCAGTCATGTGGTCGATATTGGCGGCGTCGGGCAATCGCCGGACGGTCGGCAAATTTACCATGAAGGTCTGTTCGTTCCCATCATGCCCTTGGCGATCAAGGGGGAAATGAACGAATGGCTGCTGAACCTGATGCGCGCGAACGTTCGTGAACCCGTGCAGGTCGAAGGCGACATCTATGCGCTTGCGGCGTGTAACGAGACCGGGTCCCGACGCCTGCTGACCATGATGCGGGAATACGATCTGGATACGCTGGACGAGTTGGGCGCGCACATTATTACTTCCAGCCGCGAAGGCATGGCCAAGGCGATCAACGAAATGCCCAAGGGGACGTGGTCCCACACCATGCGGATCGACGGCTATGAATCGCCGATTGATCTCGCCGCGACGCTCACGATTGGCGACGGCGAAATTTTGGTCGATTTTGAAGGCTCGTCGGGCACGTCGTCCTACGGGATCAATTGCCCTATGTGTTACACGGAGGCCTATACCTCCTTCGGCGTCAAATGCGTCGTTGCGCCGAACATTCCCAATAATGCGGGTACGTTGGACGCGATCAAGGTAACCGCGCCGGAAAACACCATCGTCAACGCGCCGCATCCCCATGCGGTCGTCGCGCGCTCGACAATCGGCCATATGTTGCCCGATGTGACGTTCGGGTGTCTGCATCAGGCGATGCCCGATGTCGTGCCCGCCGAGGGCACGTCGAATTTATGGACGGTCAAGCTGGGCGCGGGGAATGGTATGACGATGTCCGGCGCCGGGGAGGCCAACTGGACGACGTTCATGGTCAACAGTTTCCACAGTGGCGGCGCTGGCGCGCGACCCGCGCTGGACGGATTATCCGCCACCCCGTTCCCCAGCGGCGTGCGCAACGTGCCGGTGGAAATCACCGAGGCGATTACGCCGGTGGTCTTCTGGAAAAAGGAATTTCGCCAAAACTCCGGCGGCGTTGGCAAACAGCGCGGCGGGTTGGGTCAGGTGATGGAGATTTCCAATCGTGAAGAAGCGCCGTTCGGCATTTTTGCGACTTTCGAGCGGGTTCACTATCCCGCGCGCGGTCGCGATGGCGGCGCGTCGGGCGCGAAGGGTCGGGTCAGTCTGGAATCCGGCGCTATACTAAAGAATAAAGGGTTTCAGATAATTCCGGCGGGGGACCGCTTGATCATCGAAATGCCGGGCGGCGGCGGTTATGGCGAAGCGATGGACCGCGATCCCAACGATGTCGCGGCGGATGTTAAGAGCCAACTTGTGTCGCGCGAAGCCGCCGAAGCGGATTATGGCGTCGTTGTCGCCGCCAGTGGCGAGCTGGACGAAGCGGCCACAGCGGCCAACCGTGGGACTGCATAACGTATTGGAGTGATGGACATGGGTGAACAGGTTGAGCCCATCGCGGGCCCGCAGGTATGGTGTGGCCCGGATATGGCGGCGCGGGAAGACGAGTGGCGGATCGCCATGTCGCCGCCGGAAATCGCCGAGCTGGACGCGGCGGTCGAAGCGGTTGCGGCGTGTGATATCGACATCATCAACATCCGAAAAGAAGATTTTCCGCTTCCGACGCTTTCCCAAAAATTGGCGAAACTGCGCGCGGATATTTTGTCCGGTCGCGGGTTTGGCGTTTTGGGCGGCGCGCCCGTGGACCGTTATGATATCCGAAAATCCGCCATCGCCTATTTTGGCATCGGGTCGTATTTAGGCGAAGCCGTTTCGCAAAACGCCAAGGGGCACGCCCTGGGGCATGTCCGCAATCTGGGTTTTGACTACGGTCGCTCGCTCACGCGGGGGTACCAGACCGATGCGCGCCTGCCGTATCATACCGATGCCTCCGATGTGGTTGGCTTACTTTGTTTGCAAACTGGTAAGTCCGGCGGGCTTAGCAGCATTGTCAGTTCCGGCGCCTTGTTCAACGAGGTGCGCGCCCGCAGGCCTGATTTGTTGAAGGTTTTAATGGCGCCGTTCTATCGGGACCGGCGCGATGAAATACCGGCGGGCAAGAACCCCTGGTACGTCATCCCGGTGTTCAACCCGTATGAGGGTCGATTGCTGACCAGCTATGTCCGCAGTACGGTTATGAAGGCGCAACGGTTCGACGAAGCGCCCCGTTTGACCGATGCGCAGATTGAAGCGATGGATTTTCTGGATAGCCTGGCCGAAGACCCCGCGCTGCATTTGCGGATGGTGTTTAATCCCGGCGATATTCAGTTCCTGAATAATCATTTTATCGTCCATTCCCGGACGGAATACGAAGAAGACCCCAAACATCCGCGCCATCTGTTGCGGCTTTGGCTCGCCTGTCCGGAAGGCCCGGCCTTACCCGCGCCCTATTGGGATTTTCAGGACCCGACCGAAAGCGGACGTCCCAATGGCTACCTCATGCCGGGGGTCGAACTGAGCGCGCCGCTGGCGCCGGAAGACGGTGGCCCCGGCAGTTCCGAGACGCGTCTCTAGATTATGGCGACCTGACAAAGAAAACTGATAAGGGGAGAAAATCATGGATCTGGGATTAAAGGGCAAACGCGCGATCGTGACCGGTGGCACCCGTGGCATCGGGCGTAGAATTGTGGACCTGCTGGTCGCGGAAGGCTGCGATGTCGGGCTTTGCGCTCGCGATAAATCGCAGGTCGATGACGCCGTTGCGACCCTGTCGGGGAATGATGTGCGGGTGATTGGCGATGTTGTCGATGTGACCGACGATTCCGGGTTGCGACAATGGGTGACGGACACCGCGAACAATCTGGGCGGGCTCGATATCCTGATCCCGAACGCCAGCGCCCTTGTGGGGTCGGCCAGCGTCGAAGATTGGCGCCTTGGCATGGAGGTCGATGTTTTGGGCACCGTGCGCGCCGTGGAAGCCGCCATGCCGTTTCTGGTTGAGTCGGATGCGGCGTCCATCGTCGCCATCGCCAGCACGGCGGCGGTGAATATCGCCGGCGGCGTCCGCGCCTATACGGGGCACAAGGCGGCGATCATCAGCTATATGTCGAGCTTGAGCACCGTGCATGGAACGCAGGGCGTGCGGGCGAACACCGTATCGCCCGGCGCAATTTATTTCGAAGGTGGCGTCTGGGACAAGCGCAAGCGAGAAGCGCCGGCTGCGTACGCCAACGCCGTGGCGCGTAGCCCCATGAAGCGCCTGGGGACGCCCGAGGAAGTGGCGAATGGCGTGGTCTTTCTGGCCAGCCCCGCCGCCAGTTACATTAGCGGGACCAATCTGATCGTTGATGGCGCCGCGACAACGCGCATTCAGTACTAATACTGCAACACAAAGGAAAATTCGCCATGTCACAAGAGCCTGTACGCGCCCTGGATGGCATACGCGTACTCGATTTATCGCGTGTTTTGGCCGGGCCGCTCTGTACGGTTCAGCTATCGGACCTTGGCGCTGAAATCATCAAGGTTGAGCACCCGGACCATGGCGATGACACGCGCGGCATTTTGCCGGAAGTCGGCGGTGAATCGCATTTTTTCCTGTCCGCTAACCGCAACAAAAAAAGCGTGGCGTTAAACCTGGCGACCGACGAAGGCCGCGACATCATTCACCAGTTGGCGGACAAATGCGACGTCCTGATTGAAAACTTTCGCACCGGGGTCATGGCGCGGCACGGGCTCGATTATGACGCGATGAAAGACCGGCACCCTCATCTGGTCTATTGCTCCATATCCGCTTATGGGCGGACGGGGCCGAAGGCGAAATGGGCGGGATTTGACCCCATTTTGCAGGCGGAATCGGGCATGATGTCGTTTACCGGTGACCCCGATGGGGACCCGACCCGTCATCCGCTTTCCATTATCGACACCTACACGTCGCTCTATGCGACGCAATCCATCATGGCGTGCCTGATGGTCAAGCAACGGACCGGGCGCGGGCAATTCATCGATCTGGCGTTGATGGATTGCGCCATGGCGGTATTGACCAATGTTGGCACGAACTATCTGCTGACCGGCAACGCGCCCGGGCGTTATGGCAATATGCATCCCACCACCGTTCCGAACGGATTGTTCTACACTAAAACCGCGCCGCTTTATATCGCGGTGGGCAATCCCAAACTGTGGACGAATTTCTGCGACGGCGTGCTGGAAATGCCGGAACTAAAGGATGATCCCCGGTTCAAGGATCGCCCGGACCGTCTGGCCCATCGCGCGGAATTGGTGGGGTTGTTGAACGAGACGTTCATAACCCAGCCCTGTGAATTCTGGCTGGAGCGATTGCGCCGTCATGGCGTGCCCGGCGGCGCCGTGCAGAGCGTTCCCGAGGCGCTGGACGCGCCGGACGCCACAGAGCGCGGGATGATCACGTCCATCGACCATCCAACGGTGGAAGGGCTTCGCCTGATTGGCTCGCCAATCCATATGTCTGAAAGCTATGTACCGGCGTCGAAAGCGCCGCCGCTTTTGGGCCAACACACCGAAAGCGTCCTGTCGGACGTTCTCGGTTTGGGGCCGGATGATTTCGAAAAACTGCGCGCGAATAAAACGATTCGTTGACGATTACGGGCGCTGACGATTACGGCTTAGGCGGGCGCGAAGACGTCGTCTTCCTGATTGCCTTGCAGCGCCGGGATCGCCACAGGGCCGCGGAAAGCCGCGTCGTGTTGAACGACCGGCATAACCCGGTCGGCGAACAAGCGCATGTTCAACTCACCATCTTCATGGGGCATGCCGCCATAGGAAAAGTCGCAGACCATGTGGTCGGTGCCGGTTAACCCCTGCAATTCGTGGATTTGTTGAATACAGTCGTCCGGCGTGCCGACGATCTGAATTTTGACATAGAAGTCCGTCATCTTTCGGCGGGCTTCTTCGTCTTGCAGTTTGGAATAGGTCTTCGCCATTTTCCCGTAAGATTCGTACCCCTTCACCTTGCCCAGATGGCCGTCGGAAAATTTGTAGTGAGCGTCGATGGAATCCCATTTTGCGCCCAGATATGTCATCGCGCGATCCTTGGCTTCGTCCCGACTTTCGGCGACGGACACATTGGTGAGGATCACCGGCGGGCGTGGCGTATGGCCAACGCTGATGGCGATGTCGCGAAAACTTTGAATGTCGGTCGCCGCTTTTACCCATTCGTTTTGCATGATCACCATCATACCAAAGCCGAGTTTGGCCATGATCTCCGCTGATTCCGGGCTGACGGACGACGCGTAGAACCGGCGTTCCGGATGCGACATGGGACGGGGCCGGATCGACATTTTCGGAATTTTGTAATACTCGCCGTCCCATTCGAACACTTCATCGGTCAGCGCTTTGGTGATCAATTGCGCCGATTCCGCAAAGCGAGGGCGGGCTTCCTCCATTGGAATGCGGAACCCGGCGTATTCGGTGGTCGCAGCGCCGCGCCCGAAGCCGAACATACACCGCCCGCCGCAGAGCAGGTCGAGATAGGCGATCTGCTCCGCCACGCGGATGGGATCATGCCAGGGCAAAACGAGAACGCAGGTGCCGAGCGTGATTTTTTTGGTGCGTCCGGCAAAATAGCTGAGCAATTGCAGCGGATGCGGGGACATGGAATATCCGGTGAAGTGATGCTCCAGCCCGAACAGCGAGTCGAAGCCCAACGGTTCCGCCAGGTCGCCCAACGCCAGATGGTCCGCCAGAACCGATGCGTCGGATCGTCCATCTTGCGCCAGAACGCTTAAATCTGTACCGATTTTCATGAATTCCACCCCCATAAAAGTTGTACGGACATTTTACGTCGCCAAAACCGGATTACAAGACCGTGACGTTAGCCAATTCGTTTTGACCGGAAGTCCGGCGTTCGTTTTTCTCGGAAAGCGCGACCGCCTTCTTTCGATTCCTCGGTTTCGTAATACAGATTGACGGCTTCGAACCCCATGCGGCTGATCCCCCGGATATGATCTGTTCCGGCGTTGAACGAGCTTTTGGCGATCTGGATCGCGGTCGGGCTACGTTCGCAAATTTCCGCGCACCATTTGTCGACTTCTGCGTCAAGCTGATCATCGGGAACGACTGTGTTGATAAGCCCCATGTCGAGCGCTTCCTGCGCGCTGTAGCGGCGGCACAAATACCAGATTTCCCGCGCCTTTTTCTCCCCCACGATCCGCGCCAGATAAGCGGTGCCGAAGCCGGGGTCGACTGAGCCGACTTTTGGCCCGACCTGGCCGAAAATGGCGTTCTCGCTGGCGATGGTCATATCGCAAATTGTCGCGATAACATTCCCGCCGCCAATGGCGTAGCCGCGAACCTTGGCGATGACGGGTTTGGGCACATCGCGGATGGTGTTGTGAACGATCTCGACGGGCACGCCCAACGTTCCCGTGCCATAGCGTCCCTTACCTTTGTCGCCCTGGTCGCCGCCGGTGCAAAAGGCGCGGTCGCCCGCCCCGGTCAGCACAATAACGCCGATGTCGCGATTCCATCCCGCGTGCATCAACGCGTCGATGATTTCCTCGTACATACCCTCGCGGATGGCGTTGAAACGATCCGGACGGTTCAGCGTGATGGTCGCGACGTGGTCTTTTTCCACGTAAAGCAGGTCTCTGTATTCTTTATCACTCACAATATATTCCCCGTTTTATGCGTGGTTGTTTTATGGGTTGTTGCTTTAACGTCGTCGTCTAGCGGCCCTTGAATTCAGCGTCGCGTTTTTCCAAAAAGGCGGACATGCCTTCACTGCGATCGTCGGTTGTGAACAGTCCGGCCGTCAAATGCCGCTCAAATTCCAATGCGGGCTCCAGATCCATCTCCATGCCTGTGTTCACGGCCATCTTCGCGTACCAGACGCTCAATGGCGCGCGCGCCGCATAGGCATCCACCCGCGCCAACGCCGTCGCCAGAACCTGTTCGGGCGCCACGACCCGGCTGACCAGTCCGATGCGCTGGGCTGTGTCTGCGTCGATGAAGTCAGCGCTGAACAGCATATCTTTCGCCCATTCGCGCCCCACGACCCGGGGTAATCGTTGCGTGCCGCCCGCGCCGGCCACGGATCCGATTTTCGAGCTGGTGATTCCAAATTTTGATCCGGTTCCCGCAATCCGGATGTCGCAGGCGAGTGCGACTTCGAGCCCACCGGTCAGGCAGAAGCCGTTGATCGCGGCGATGACCGGTTTGCGGGATTTCTCGATGGCGCGATTACAATGTTCGAAATGCGACAGCATGGTGTGGGTGCTGGGCAAGTCCTGCGCCTTCATCGCGCTGGCCAAATCCGCGCCGGTGGAAAAGAATTTTTCGGTTCCAGTCAGGATAACGCCCCGCACGGCGTTTTCATGATCCAGCTCTTGCATCTTGTCGCCGATGGCGCGCAGCAATTCGTCGCTGAGCGCATTGTATTTATCGGGACGGTTCATCGTCAAAATTGCGGCGGGACCGCGTATTTCCGTTAACAGGATGTCATCCAAGGTCTTGTCTCCCCGTATTTCGATGCGAATTTGTGGAAGTCAGGCGGTCAATCCGCCATGGCGAATCCGCCATTCACGCTCATCACTTGTCCGGTGATGTGGCGCGCGGCGTCGGATGTCAGGAACAAAACGGCGTTGGTGACGTCCTCCATTTCACCGATGCGGCGCAGCGGATACAGTCGTTTCACCTTTGCCTCCCGCGCAAGCCAGGCCTCTTCCCCCAGTTTTTCCTTCAGGGATTCCTGTAAACCGATCCGCATGGGCGAATTTGTCGCACCCGGCGATACCACGTTCACATTGATGCTGTGGCGGCCCACTTCCTTGGCGATAGACTTGGTGAAGGAAATGACGCCGCCCTTGGCGGCGGAATAATTGGCCTCGCGCTCCTGGCCAATGCGCGCGGCGTCGGTTGCGATATTCATGATTTTTCCGTAGCCGCGTTCGATCATGCCGGGCAGCGCGGCGCGGGTGCAATGCATGGTCCCAAACAGAATGACGCGAATTTCGCGCTCGCACGACGCCGGGTCCGTATCCAGATACATCGTGTGTTCGGTAAGCAATGCGGCGTTATTGACCAGTATATCGACCCGGCCATAGGCTGCGGTCGCGTCGGCGATCATGGCTTTTGCAGCGGCCAGTTCGGTGATATCGACCGGCGCGCCGAGCGCTTCACCGCCTTTCGCCTTGATGGCGTCGACCGTCGCCGCAACGCCATCGGCGTTAATATCATTCACCACGACCTTGGCGCCGGCGGCGGCGTATCCAAAAGCGACGTCTCGGCCAATGCCGGATGCGGCGCCGGTCACTAACGCGACTCGGCCTGAAAATTTCAAATCCATACTCATTTTACTCCCTGATGCAGGCTAGTATTTTGCGGATGGGGCGGTACGATGTCACGCATGTCGTATTCGATTTGGTTCAGGCGCCAGAATGTCCCGGAGGATGAGACGGATGAGTCGAAGGTTTAGGTGGCGGTGTATATTTGTACTGATCGCATGGATCGGGTTTGCGTCCGGGGTCGCTCTGGCGAAGGATGGCGGCTGGCGCGAGGGCCGAAAGATCTTCCACAAATGCGAAAGCTGCCACAGCTTCAAGGCCGAGGCTCATCGGTTTGGGCCGTCATTGTCCGGCGTCTTTGGGCGAGAAGCGGGGCGGGCGCCCGCCTATAAATATTCATCCGCAATGATGGCCGCGCAGGCGAACGGATTGCGCTGGTCGGAAAAAACACTGGACGAATTCCTGATCAATCCCGCGCGCTATATTAAAGGCACGCGGATGCAATTTCCGGGGCTTAAAAACGCCGCTGACCGTGCGAATGTCATCGCCTACGTAAAACGTCGTTCATCGCGCGGAAAGAAATAGCGCCCTTATACTCTCGGCGCGCTGTTACCGTCGAAGAATACCGTTGATGGCTTCCAACTGGCCGTCTTCGCCGAAGTTGCGCAGAAGATCAAACAGGGTCTCCGCCTTATCGCCAAGCACGGGTTCGGCCATGGGCATGAATTTCGCCCGCATATCGTCCCAATCCATTGGGTTTCCGGGATTGCCCAGCGCCATATCGGTGTGCGCTTCCAGTGTTTCGCCATCGGCGAACGACACGCGCATATGGGCGGTGCGCATGTCCATATTTTCATCCGCCGTCAGGCTGACTCGCTGCACGAGGGAACGAATGTCCGGATCGCCGATCCGCTCGGATGTAAAATCCGTCGGCGTCGCGCGATGGCCTGTCAGCCCCAGCGCCGCGCAATACGCCGTGCTGAATTTGCCTTCCAGACCACTTGTGGGGTTTGGTTTTCCCGCCAGTTTGACGCAGGCGGGATTGACGTCGATTTGAATGTCCGCAACGTCCCGGTTTTTGATCGCATCGCTCAAGCTTCGCGCGGCGTCGATGACAGGGTGGGTTAAAAGGCAGGCGGCGTATGGCTTAAACGTGTTGCGTGTCAATTCCCAATGCTGGGAGAAATCCAGCGCGGGGACGCCCGCCGCGCCGTCTTGCACCAGCGCCGACGCGAACCCGCCTTCATCCTCTAGAAGCCCAGTTGCGGCGGTGAAACCGTCGCGCGCCAGTTCTGCCGACAAGACGCCATTTAGCGCCGCCTTACCGGCGTGAAACGGTTTTGACATGGAGCCGAAGGAGGCGGTCAGACCCGCAGTTTGCGTCGCCGCCGCGCCCAGGGCTGAGGCGATCCCGTCATCATCGAGTCCGAGCGCCGCGCCTGCCGCGACCGCCGCGCCAAGGCAACCGAAGACGCCCGTGGAATGCAGACCGCGCATGTTGAGCGCCGTGCCAAACCCGTCCCCGCCCAGCCGCGCGGCGACTTCGAATCCGGCGATAAAGGCGTTCAGGATATCCCGTTCGCTGGCGTCTTCATTGGCGCCAACCGCCAACGCCGCCGCCCATATGGGGTTGGACAGATGCGCGATGGCGCCGACATGGGTGTCGTCATAATCGATGGCGTGGCCCATGGTGGCGTTGATCATCGCCGCGGCTGTCGGCGTGGTGGTTCCGCCCATGATGATTTGCGCCGCGCCCTTGGCGCCCCAGCGCGACGCGACGCTTCGCACGGCGTCGTCGACTGGTTCGCCGTATCCGCCCAACGCGACTCCGATTGTGTCAGTCAGGGTCATGCGCGCCGCGTCCAACACCTCCAGCGGAAAATTTCGCCCGCCAATGGTGACGACGAATTGTGAAATAGCGTCTGTGTTTGCGTGGGTCGTGGTCATCAGGCTGCTCCCGGCGTCAATTCGGATGGATTGTCTCTAGGCCTAGTATGCGACGTTTGGGAAAATCATCAATAGGGGCGACGCTGGATCGTTGGGTTTCCTATTAGACAGCCGGAATAAACCCCGAATAAATCCGGAATAAATATTGAGATTTCGCAAGATTACGTCAATTTGGGGGATAAACCGCCGCTTGGAGAGTGAATATTGCTGGAAAGGCTGATTGAACGCGACCGTCTGGTGTTGATTGCGGGTTTGATAATAGTCATCGCCCTGTCCTGGGTTTGGCTGTTGCTGGGCGCGGGTATGGAGATGAACGCGTTCCAAATGACAGGCCAAATAGCGGGTAAGTCGAATATGGCGGCGACGACGCCGGGCATGGATATGGCGATGCAGCGGGCGGCGTGGAGCGTCGGTTACGCGGCGCTGATGTTTTCCATGTGGTGGGTGATGATGATCGCAATGATGCTGCCCAGCGCGGCGCCAATGTTGTTGTTGTTCGCGCGTATCAATTCCAAAAACAAGGCGAAGGGGGCCGCCGCAAAAACGCCCGTCGCGCCAACCGGTGTTTTCGCCGTTGGATATCTTATCGCCTGGGGTGGGTTCAGTCTGGTTGCGACGGGTCTGCAATGGGGGCTGGAGCGTTCCGGTTTATTGTCCAACATGTTGAGCACCACCAATGCGTGGCTTGGCGCGGGAATATTGATCGCCGCTGGATTATGGCAACTGACGCCGTTAAAGGCGGTGTGCCTGCGTC
Source organism: Alphaproteobacteria bacterium (assembly GCA_047631095.1). Taxonomy (GTDB): domain Bacteria; phylum Pseudomonadota; class Alphaproteobacteria; order UBA8366; genus JABJJH01. Next base: position 13,675 of record JBLHZD010000016.1, on the reverse strand, counting down.
ATTGCCGCTCGCCGTTGGGGTTCCTGATGGCGCAGTGGCGTCCGGGTTGGGGGGGGGGCGATGCGGATGGGATTGCGCTACGGATTGTTTTGTCTGGGGTGTTGCTGGTTTCTGATGGCGCTGCTGTTTTTCGGTGGCGTCATGAACCTGTACTGGATCGCGGGTCTCGCGGTCTTCGTACTGATCGAAAAACTGGCGCCCTTCGGCGAACACTTCGGCCGTGTGTCGGGTGTTGTTCTGATTGTCTGGGGCGGCTGTTTGGCGGTTCAGGCCGTTTAGCAGGATCCCGGAATAGTAGAAATACGCGCCTATCATCGTCATATCTGAGAAGGTGGGTATCTAATTCGCCAAAACCAAACAATCGATACTGCCGTATTCTCGTTTCCCGCCTTCGCGGGAATGACGAACTATCTAATATATCGTTTTGGCTCCTTGTTAGGGCGTCTCCCCGCACAGCTCCAATATCCTTGTGTGCAACGATTTCGGAATCTTGAACCCCTCTTCCGGCGTGCGTTGGCGCGCCGCGTAGCGTCGGGCGCCGGGCAGGCGGGTTCCGTCTTCCTCCTCGATGAAATCGAACAGGGTTTCTGCGTGATCCAGCACTGCGCCGACGCCGCCGGGCGCCAGTCGCGCGGGATCGATGGCGATGTAGAATTGCCCGCCTTCCGATGGGCCGCCGTCGCTGGCGTCTTCCTGTAGCGCTTCAAATCCAAAATTACCGCCGGTCAGCCCGACCGCCAGAAGTTCGACCATCATGGCCAGCGCCGCGCCTTTATAGTCGCCAAAGGGAAGCTGCGCGCCCTGCAGTCCGACCGCCGGGTCGATCGTCGGCGCGCCGTCCGGGCCAATCGCCCAACCTTCGGGGATTGGTTTTCCATCGCGCAGATGGAGTTGAATTTCACCCCGCGCGGCGATGCTGGAGGCCTGATCGAAGGCCAGTGGCGGTCCATCGGGGCGCGGCCAGCCAAACGCCATGGGGTTGGTGCCATAGGTGGGGCGAACGCCGCCGGTATGGGCGACGAAGGCGCGGGAATTTACGAACGCGAAGCCGACCAGCCCTTGTTCCGCCAGATGCTCCACATCGCACCACAAGGTGGAGTAATGATAGGAGCGGGTGACCGCCATCGCCGCGATCCCCTGCGTGCGCGCCTTTTTAACCAGATGCGGCATGCCCGCTTCAATCGCCGGGGCGGCGAAGCCCTTTTGCGCGTTCACCCGCAGCGCGCCGGGGGCGACGTCTTCAATAACAGGCAGGGCGGCGCCGTCGACGCGGCCGCTCAGGACGCAAGAGCAAAACCCCGGCATCCGGAACAGGCCGTGCGACTGGCACGCATCGCGTTCTGCGCTCATCATGACATCGGCGATGGCGCGTGCGTTTTTCGATGAAATGCCGGAGCGCACGAGCCCGCGCATTGCGAGATCGTGGCCCTCCATCAGAGACAGTCGAATGGTGTCTACCAACTGTTTCGCAGCTCGCGAAGTTTGACGAATACCGTCTTTTCGTCCGGGTTTTCCGGCAGATCGGAGAACGCTTCCCGCAGTCGCGCAATGACGGTGGGGTTCTGCAGGCGAAAAAATGTGTTGATCTGTTTCTCCAGCCCAATGGTGGAGACCAACGCATTATCCTCGTTCTGATTTTCGACATCCTTGAGCAACGTCTGGGCGCGCGTGTTGTCGGGCTCCCGGTCCAGCGTAAAGCCCAGATTGCCAGCGATGTAGTCATGGCCGGGGTAGATCAGGGTGTTGTCCGCCAGATTGCCGAGCTGGGTTGAAAATGTGTGGTACAGCTCGTTGGGATGTCCGCCATTATGGCAATTGCCGGCGCCGGCATTAAACAGGGTGTCGCCGCAAAACAGCGCGGGTTGGTCGGTGCGCGACAGCAGGCAGACATGGCTCATCGTGTGGCCCGGAGTGTCCAGCGCTTCCAGCTCCACCGATTTACCGATCTTGATGACATCGCCCGCATCCAGCCCTTGGGCCATGTCGGGGATTTTATCCTTGGCGTTTTTATGCGCGATGATCCGCGCGCCGGTCGCCGCCACCACGTCTGCATTGCCGCCGATATGGTCGCCATGCTCGTGCGTGTTCAGGATTTGGGTGATCGTCCAGCCCATTTCTTTCGCCTTGGCGAGACATTTTTCGTGGTCCAGCGGATCCACCGCCAAAGCTTCGCCTGTCTCTGGGCATGCGATCAGGTAGTTGAAGTTTCGGTAGGCGTTGCCTGTCCAAATTTGTTCGACAATCATGGGGTCTCGCTTTCATTATGAATCGTTATTTTTACCTTAACCTGAGATGCGCTTGTGGGCCATAGTCCGCCGGATGAAGATAGATTCAAACAGGCCCAAAAAGGCGCCCTATATGCTTTTAAATGTTCGACGCCTTTTTATCGCCGCGCTAATCGTACCACTCGCCGCGTTCGGGTCGCTTGAATCGCTGTTTGCGCCAAAACCGGAACCCTGGTTGTTATGGGAGGCGCATGACCCAGACTCCCAAACGCGCGTGGACCACCGTTTCTGGGACGGGTTTCTCCGGCGTTATGTCAGCGCAAGCGCGGACGGCGTCAACCGGGTCGCCTATAATGCGGTGGGCCAGACGGATAAGGCGGCGCTCGACGCCTATCTGGATCGACTCGCGGTAACGCGGGTATCGGAGCTGCAACGCGCGTCGCAACTGGCCTATTGGATCAATTTGTATAACGCGCTGACCGTGCGCACGGTTCTGGCCCATTATCCGGTGGAATCGATTCGCGACATCGATATTTCGCCCGGTCTGTTTTCCAACGGGCCTTGGGGAAAGGCGTTGACGGTGGTGGCGCAAACGTCGTTGAGCTTGAACGATATCGAACACCGGATTTTACGCCCGATCTGGCGCGAGCCCCGGCTGCATTACGCCCTCAATTGCGCCGCGCTGGGATGCCCGAATCTACAACGCCGGGCGTTCACCGTGGAAAACACGCCCGCATTGCTTGACGCTGCGGCGCGCGCCTTCATCAACAATTCGCGTGGGGCGTGGGTCACCGGCGATACCCTGACTCTCTCCAGCCTATATGTCTGGTTCGTTGTAGATTTTGGCGGCGATGAGGCCGGTGTCCTTGAACATTTAAAAAAATATGCGGAACCGGGCCTCTTGGAGGCTTTGGACACTGTGACCGCCATCGAAAATGACTATAAATGGTCGTTGAACGAATTGCGTTCCAATTAAAGTCGCGTCTCAGCTGCGTATCTAAACGGGGAGAAACACTATGTTCGGTAAAATTTTACCAACGACCTTGGTCGGCAGTTATCCGCAACCAAGTTGGCTTGTAGACAAGGAAACCCTGTTGAGCGAATCGCCGCCACGGGTGCGGTTGGAAAAAGCCTGGCGGGTGCCCCAAGAATTGCTGGAGGAAGCCCAGGACGACGCGACCTTGACGGCGCTGCACGATCAGGAGCGCGCCGGAATTGATATCCTCAGCGATGGCGAGGAACGCCGGGAGAGTTATTTCAACCGCTTCGCCAATGCGCTCGAAGGCGTTGATATCGACGAGCCCGGCATGGTCGCGAACCGTCAGGGCAAGCTGACCCCCGTGCCACGCGTTGTGGGGCCGATACGTCGCAAGAGGCCCGTTCAGGTTCGCGATGTGGAATTCATGCGGGCGCATACAGACCGGAAAATCAAGATTACCATTCCCGGCGCCTTCACCATGGCCAAGCTGGCGCTGGACGAATATTACAATGACAAGCAGGCGCTGATTAACGCCTACGCCGACGCCGTTAACGCTGAATTGAAAGACATGAAGGCCGCTGGCGCCGATGTGGTGCAGATCGACGAACCTTATATGCAGGCTAATCCGGAAGAGGCTGACGAATTTGGCGTCGCCGCCATTGATCGGGCGCTGGACGGGATCGAAGGCCCGACCATCGTGCATGTGTGTTTTGGTTACGCCTATGTGGTGAAGGACAAGCCGGAAGGTTATTCTTTCCTGCCGCAGCTGGACGCCTGTAGCGCGACCGCGATTTCGATTGAGGCCGCGCAACCGAATCTCGATCCGGTAATTCTGGAGCGGTTGCCGAGCAAGTCAGTGCTGTTTGGCGTTCTTGATCTGGGCGACCAGACTGTGGAGACGCCGGAACTGATCGCCGAGCGGCTTCGCGGCGCCCTGAAGTACATTTCGCCGGACCGGCTGATCGCGGCGCCTGATTGCGGGATGAAATATCTGCCCCGCGACATCGCCTATGGAAAATTACAATCCATGGTCAAAGGCGCCGCAATGGTCCGCGCGGAAATTTCATAAGTTCCGCTGGCGACATCGGGTTGGCGCGCTGCGCCCTGTCGCGCGCCGACCCGTGACGCCAAGTAACGAATGCTCAAGTACCTGACCTTCCGGCGGCTTTTGCTGGTCGCCACTGTCCAATTGGCGACAATGTTGTTTGGCATGACGGTGACGGTGACGTCCGTCCTGATGCCGCAGTTAAAAGGGGCGTTGTCGGCGACACAGGATCAGATCGCCTGGACGATCACCTTCAATTTGGTGGCGACCGCGATTGCGACGCCGTTGACCGGCTGGCTCGCCACACGGCTGGGGTGGCGAAACTTGCTGGTGGGTTCGGTCGGGTTCTTCACACTCATGACAGTTCTCTGCGGTCTGGCCACGTCGCTGGAAATGCTGGTGTTCTTCCGCATTTTGCAAGGCGTGTTCGGGGCGCCGTTGATGCCGCTTGGCCAGGGCATGTTGATGGCCAGTTTCCCCAAGCATATGCATGCCCTGGTTTTGATGATGTGGGGTATTGGCGGCGTGTTTGGTCCAGTTCTGGGGCCGGTGTTGGGTGGGTATGTCGCCGAGGCGATCAATTGGCGCTGGGCGTTTTTCGCCATGGCGCCATTTGGAATCCTCGCCATGTTGGGCGGATGGTATGCGCTCAGCGACCGGGAGCGCGATAGCGCGCGGGCGATTGATTTGCCTGGTTATATCGCACTGGCTTGCGCAATCGGGGCGGTGACGTTGCTCCTCAATCGCGGGCAACGGCTGGACTGGTTTGAGTCGCCGGAGATTATTCTGGAGGCGGTCGCGGCGGTTCTGGGCCTGTATATCTATGTCGTGCATACCTTGACCGCCGACAATCCGCTGTTTGACAAGGCGTTGTTTCGCGACCGAAATTTTAATGTTGGCCTGATCCTGTCCCTGACCATGGGGATGTTGAGCTATACGCCCATTGTCCTGTTTCCGCCGCTGTTGAAAGACGTTGGCGGTTATCCTGAAGCGATCATCGGGCAATTGTTGACCGCGCGCGGCATTGGAAACTGGTTAAGTTTTTTTATCGTCGTTCAGTTCACCCGATATAGCGCGCGGGCCTGTCTGGTGGTCGGATTGGCGTGTCAGGCGGTGGCGGGCGCCGCGATGGCGCAGTTTGATGTGAATGTCGCCAGTTTTGATGTGTTCTGGACGAATGTTTTGCATGGATTCGGGTTTGGCCTCGCCTATACGCCCATGTCGGTGCTGGCGTTTTCCACACTACACCCGCGTTTGATGGTGGATGGCTCGGCGCTCTTTAATGTGATGCGCCATTTTGGCAGCGTGTTGTTTATTTCCGTGTCGTTCGTCATCGTCACCCGCAGCGCCGCGCAGAGCTATCACGGTCTTCGGGATTGGATAACGCCGTTTAATGATTTGTTATCGACGCCGCATCTGAGCGGCGAGTGGACATCGGCGACGTTGAATGGCCTTTTGGCGTTGAGTGACGAAATCATGCGCCAGGCGTCCATGGTCGGATACATCAACGCCTTTTACCTGTTCGCCTTCACGGCGGCGATAAGTGTGCCGCTGGTCATTGCGTTCCGGCCCATCGCGCCCCGTTCAGGATCGTAAGGTGGATTAGCTGGGCGCCGTGACGGTGACGCCGTCTTCGCGCCATGTATCGACGCGCTCCCAGTAAAACGCCAGATAGTCGGTGAAATTCGTGAACTCATCGAAGGGCGTCTCGTAGCTCCAGACGGCGTTTTCGGCCATGCGGTCGCCTACGTTGATGGACCAGTAAGAGGCTGGGCCCTTGAACCCGCAAAAACTGTCATTGTCGGTCGCGGTGAGGCGGTCCATCGCCACATCCTCGCGCGGAAAATAATACACAGGACCGTGCCCCATTTCGTTCAACACCAGCACGCGCTCGCTATCGGCGATGACGGCGTCGTTGAACGTGACGCTAATGCGCTTTCCGGCGGGCGCTTGGGTGAGTTCGTAATTCGGGTGCTTGGCGAAGCCCGGCGCTTTATTCGATCCTTCAGGCATTTAACGATCCTTTTGCTGTCCCTGTCGTCATCAACGCGATGAGGTCGTCTGACACTACAGGCGTTTTTGAACGGGCCATAGGGAAAACCGGTACCGGCGCCAGGAAGCGCTGCAGGGTCGCCACCGTCTCCGCAAGCGGAACCGGGTTTTCCAGCGATTCACTCACGACGATGGCGGCGATGGCGGCGCCGCGTGCGCGCATGGCCGCAACGGTCGTTAAAGTGTGGCTGATTGTGCCCAGATAACTACCCGCAACGACAAGCGCGGGCGCGTTCAGGGCGGTGATCCAGTCCAGAACAGTTTTGTCTTCGGTGAGCGGAACCATCGCACCGCCAACGCCTTCGATCAGCAGAATATCCTCGTCGCCCGGCGCGCAGAATGTCGTCAACGCGTTGAAATCGATGGCGCGGCCTTCGCGCGCCGCCGCCATATCCGGTGATAGAGGCGCAGCGTACCGCCAGGGTGTAATCGCCGCGAGGGTGTCATTAGATGGCGTAACGTCAAGGCTGGCCAGAATGCGACCGCTGTCGCTGTCTACAATGTCTGCGGGAGAATAGCCGCTAAGGACGGGTTTAAGCGCGCGGACAGTGTGGCCAAGTCTCTTCAATTGGCGACACAGCGCGGTCGTCAGGACCGTCTTGCCGATATCAGTGCCGGTCGCTGTGATGAACCAGGACGCCATGGATCAGGCCAGAATTCGGGTCGCGACGATGTCGGCTAATCGCCGAATATCGTTATCGTCATGGCCTGCGGTAAACGTAAAGCGCAGGCGCGCGGTGCCGTCTGGTACGGTGGGCGGTCGGATTGCGGTAACGATATAGCCCTCATCGGCCAGCATTTCAGACGCTGCGAGCGTGCGCAAAGGATCGCCCAACAGGACCGGCACGATGGTGCTTTCCGGCGCCGCCAGCCCCGCCAGCTCACAGAACAGTCGCGCCTTCGCCAAGGGGGACGCGGCGAATTCCGGGTCGCGCTCAACGATATCCAGCGCCGCAATGGCGGCGGCGGCGGCGGAAGGCTGTAATCCGGTTGAATAAATGAAGGTGCGGGACCGCGTGCGCATCAGGTCGATCACGGGCTGGGCGGCGCAAAGATAGCCGCCGTAACATCCAATCGCCTTGGACAGCGTGCCCATTTGCAAGGGCACGCGCCCTTCAGCGCCCATTGCGTGGGTGCTGCCGCGCCCGCCGCCCAGCACGCCAATGCCATGGGCGTCGTCGGTCATCAACCAGGCGTCGAACCGGTCGGCCAGATCAGCCATCGCGGGGACTGGCGCCAGATCGCCATCCATTGAGAACACGCCATCAGTCACGATCAGCGCGCGCGGGTGGTTGTCGCGATGTTCGTCCAGTAAGGCTTCCAGGTGGTCCAGATCGTTATGGCGAAAGATGAATTGGCGCGCCTTGCTGATCGCGCCGCCCGCCAGGATGCAAGAATGGCTCAATTCATCGGCCAGGACGAGATCCTCCGGACCGACCAGGGTCGGAATGATGCCCATATTGGCGAGGTAGCCGGAGCCGAAAACACAGGCGTCGTCGGCGCCTTTTAATTTTGCGAGCCGGGTTTCCAGTTCCCGAAACAACGGGTGATTTCCGGTCACCAACCGCGACCCGCCGGACCCGACGCCGTAGCGTTCATTGGCGTCCGAGGCGGCCTGTATGACCTCTGGATGGTGCGACATGTTCAGATAGTCGTTGCAGGAAAACGACACCATTCGCCGCCCGTTGCGATAGGCGATAGCGCCGTCGCGTCGGTCGGTCTCCACAAGCGTACGGCGCAACTGCCGCTGTTCCATTGAGGCTAATTTCGCGTGTGCGAATTCTTCCAGTGACGGCATTTTAAGTTCAGTCCATTTCCTCAATGACGCAATGTTTTACTGCGGCGTGGCCAGTTCTTCCGGCGTCGCCCCGGCGCGCCAACGCTCAAGCATGTCGTCGACGTCAAAATTAAAGGTCTCCAGCGTGAAGGCGGCTTTGAGTTCGGCTTCCGTGCCGGGATTGTCGGTAAACAGTTCGACGCCATTCCCGTCCGGATCAACGAAATAGAAGGACGTCGACATCCGGTGATTGACGCATCGAATGGGTTCGATCTTCGCGTCCTTCAGTCGAACATAGGTGGTCAGTAAATCATCGATGGAGGCGTAGGAATAAGCGAAATGGACCAACCCGACTGCGTCCGGTTCGGGTTTGGCATCGCTGGCGCGACCGACGATGGCGACCCGGTGGTGTTCTTCATCGAAACTCAAAAAGACAATGCCGCGCGACGTTGGTTCCTTGTAGATGAGGTCGCAGCCAAGGACCGTCTGGTACCATTCGGCCAATCGCGGCACATCCGTCGTTCGCAAGACGATATGGGCCATTTTAGCGGGGACGGGCGCTTTCGACATCGGAACCTCCTAGGCGTTACGCGCATGGGCTGGCGCGATCATCATAAGGTCGCTCAGCATAATATCGGGTTTTATCGATGTCACTTCACATAGCGCGTGGGATCTTCCAGCCCCGCGTCCCTGAAACCCTTGAGACGCAACAGACAGGCGTCGCAATGGCCACAGGCCGCGCCGGATTCATCGGGGTCGTAGCAGCTGGTGGTCATGGCGTAATCCACGCCTAGATCGAGGCCGGTCTGGATGATTTGCGCCTTGGTTCGATCAATCAGCGGGGTGTGTATGGTGAGCGCGCCTTCGCCTTCCACGCCGGATTTGGTCGCCAGATTGGCCATGTTCTGAAACGCGGCGATATATTCCGGGCGACAATCGGGATAACCGGAATAGTCCAGCGCATTGACGCCGATGAAGATGGCGTCCGCGTTGCGGGTTTCCGCAAACGCCAATGCGAAGGACAGGAAGATCGTATTGCGCGCGGGGACATAGGTCACAGGAATACCGTCGCCAATATCTGCGGCGTCGTCGTGTTTCGGCACGTCGATGTCGCCGGTCAGCGCGGAGCCGCCAAAGGCGCGCAGGTTAATTTCGGTCACCACATGATCGGCGATAGCGAAATGCGCCGCGACGGCGCGCGCGGCGTCAATTTCAATGTCGTGGCGTTGGCCATAGGTGACGGTCAGCGCGCTCAATTCATAACCCTGATCCAGCGCGATGGCGCAACAGGTCGTGGAATCAAGACCACCGCTCAACAGCACGACGGCGCGTGGTTTTTCACTCACTCGAAATCTCCAAAAACAGAATTAATCAGCGCCGTCCACAAAATCAGAATTAATCGGCGCCATCCACGCCAGCGCCGCAAATTATCGCGGCGGCCACGGCGCCAGACGGCATTGTCGTCTTGCCCGTTTGTATGGCCGCCAAGGCCGCCGCGCCCGATAATTCGGCGGCGACGCCCATCTCGAACCATAACCACCGGGCGGCGTCGCGCATTTCCGCGTCGCTGACCAGCACGATGTCATCGACATATTGCTCGATGATGTCCAGATTTAATTGCGCGCTGCGGCGGGGCGCCAGGGTTCCCGCTTTGGTGTTGATGTCGTCCAGCGTGACTAGCGATCCGGCGGCTCGGCTGTCATGCAGGGTTGGCGCGCCGACAGGCTCCACACCGATAATTTTGATCTCCGGGTTCATCGCTTTTGCCGCCAGGGCGACGCCGGAAATCAATCCGCCGCCGCCAATGGCGACGAACAGATATTCGATATTGCTGGATTGTTTCATCATTTCCCGCCCGACGGTCCCTTGTCCGGCGATGACGGCGGGGTCGGCGAAGGGATGTATATAGGTAAGGCCGTCTCGGTGCGCGCCCGCCAGTGCGAGCGTGTTGGAATCATCCCAGACCGCGCCTTCGACAACAACTTCCGCACCCCATTTTCGCAGTTTTTCGGCTTTGGCGGCGGGGGCGTTTTCGGGCAGATAGACCACCGCCCTGGTGTCTGACGCTGCGCCCGCATAGGCCACCGCCAACCCGTGATTGCCGCCAGAGGCGGTGATGATCCCACGCTTTACCCCCGCATCGTCCAGCGACAGGATTGCGTTATTAGCGCCGCGCGCTTTAAACGATCCGGTGACCTGCAGGCATTCCAGCTTCAACAACAGCTCACCGTCGTGGCGGGGCTCATGGATGAAGCGGGCGCGCAGACAAGGCGTGCGCCGGACCCGGGATTTAATGCGCTCGGCGGCGGCTTCAATATCCGCAAAGGTGGGGGGCGTCATCATGTCCATCGAACGGAATCCTCGCTGTCTTCGGCATTTAGTAAAGTGGTTGTGAAAACAGATGTTGAGTCGCAAAGGTCATATCGACGACTAAGCTGACGGCGCACTTCGGTTTCGGCGTCGCCCTGTGGAATTTTTGAGCGCTCCCAGACCGCCAGATTGGGGCGGCGCGTCATCAGCAAGGTTCGGCGTAAATCACTCTTATCGTTTAAAAAGCGCCACAGACCGATAATCTGTGAGTCGTAGGAAGATTCAAATCCCGGCCAAGCGGCTTCGCACAAATCGAGGAATTCATCCCAATGTTCCGGCGGGGTTTCAAACCACCGAAAGGCGTAATTACCCTGACGTGTCGGCGGCGCCGTTGTTTTGGGCCGAAGGGTCGGCGTCATCACGCTATTCCCGCAGGATAGAACGCCGTCGATGTCGGTGAACAAATCCGGCCCAGCGGTCGCTGCGTCCAAGGCGGCGTCAAGGTCGGGCCACACGCTTATGGCGTTCAATTCATCGCGAGGGCGGCCAATCTGGCTGCGCCAGACCCCATAGAGCGATCCGCCCTGGCGTTTTAGGCTCAAGGCGTTGGGCAAGGACTTCGCCACAGCGTCCCATTCGCGGGGGCGCACGTCGATCCGGTGGTGAATATAGGCGTGTGTCATGCCGCCATTGTTTTACGCGGACGGGATCAGGTCAAGCGCGCCTTCCAGCTTCTTGCGATGATAGGTTGGCGCGCCCAGATGATGGAACAGGGTGCGCGACATTTTGGTGTGCAGGGTCAGCCCGTATTCCCGCACGACGCCAATGCCCGCATGGACTTCATGGCCGAAATCGCAGGCCCGCAGATAGCTGTCCGAGGAAACCGCCTTGGCCATATGTACGCTGGCGGCGGCGTCCATGGCGTTGTCCAGTTTCCAGAGCGCCTCGTATGTCGTCCACCGCGCCGAATCGAGATAATTAACGATGTGTATTATATGATCCTGTACGCGCTGAAATCGCCCGATTGGCTGGCCAAATTGCATCCGTTCGCGGGAATATTCGACGGACAGGTCGAACACGGCGTGACAAGCGCCGACCTTATAGGCGCACAGGACCGGGATCGCCGGTTGAACGCCTGCTTCGAAAGCATCCCAGCCACCATCCAGCCGGTCGCCACCGGAAATGCGCACCTTGTTAAATTGCACTTCGCAAGACCCACTAATAAACCCGGTCAGGGGACGAATCGAAACACCATCCGCTGTCGTGTCCACGCGCAGGATGGCGATTTCGCCCTCGATACGCGCTAGCACCAGCAAGTCGGATACGCTGGCGGCGTCCTGCACGAAGAGTTTCGCGCCAGAGAGGGTGTAGTCTGCGCCGTTCTTGGCCGCGCTCATTTGAATGTGATTTTCAGACCAGCCATATTGGCGCTCGGTGACCGCGACCGCGAAGCTGCGTTGTCCTGTCGCCAGTTCCGGTAGCCAGGCTTTTTTCTGGGCGTCTGTGCCCGACTTTAGAATAATCGAGGCGGCCAATACGCCGGACGAAAACAGAGGCCCGGGCACGGGGCCACGGCCCAACTCCTCAAACAACACGGCGACATCCGTCAGCGAATTACCGGTCCCGCCGTAATCTTCAGGGATCAACATGCCCATCCAGCCGAGGTCGGAAACCTTTTTCCACAAGTCTTCGGTCATCGGCGCGGGCAGGAGATCGAGGTCGAGCAGGGTATCCTTGTCGAAATCGTTGCGGACGAAACCGGCTGTGGATTCCTTGATGAGAAGCTGTGTCTCGTTGAGTGAAAGATCCATTGTATCGCCTCCCTCTACCGTATGGTTCCAGCTTTTTCGCGCGTTTGTCGGCCAATGCCGATGCGTCGCGACATGACCACCCGTTGAATATCGGTCGTGGCGCCGGGATGAAGCGCGGTAATGCCATCACGCTGAAATAATTCGATGGCGCCTTTTAGCGGCGCCAGTTCGTCATTCTTGATCAGCGCATAGGGCCCGATGATGTCGAGCATCTTTTCGGAGATATCCAGGCCGGAGAGTTTGCGCCGAAGACTGTATTGCGAGCCCTCATAGGAGCGCGGTTGTCCGGTATAGGCGAGCCAGTAATTGCGCATGGCGAAGAGCCGCGTAATTTCCGATTCGATAAACATATCGACGATTTTCTCGCGCGATTCTTCGCTATCCACGATGGCGTGGCCGTCATGGCGTTCGCGGCAAAAATCGATGAACTCACCGATCACTTTGCGGTCGCCAAACCGTCCTGCGCCGCCGTGCTCCACTTCCAGATGCGTGGTGGCGACCTGCCAGCCGTTGTTTTCACCGCCCACCAGATATTCCGCGGGAATGCGCACGTCGTCGAAAAAGACCGTGTTCTTGACCCCGGACCCTGTGCCGCCTTCACCGCCCGCCGTCAGCAAATCCAGCGGCGTGACGGTGATGCCGGGCAAGTCCATGGGGATCATGAACCACGACAGATTGTGGTGGCGCTCGCCGTCCGGGTCCGTCACCAGCACCGTCCAGGAAAAATCCGCGCCATGGCTGCTGCCGACGAAAACCTTTTGACCGTTAATGACATAATCGTCGCCGTCGCGCCGTGCAGTCGCCTTGACGCCCGCCAGATCAGACCCGGCGCTGGGTTCGGTCAGTAACTGCCAGGTGCGAACTTCGCCTTTGCAGATAGGTGGCAGGAAACGTTTTTTATGGTCGTCGCTGCCCCAGACTAAAATCGTCGGCGCGGACATGCGGCCACCGGCATCGTAATAAGGGGGAATGGAAAATCCCGCGCGACTGATTTCGTCGTGCAGGATCACCACTTTTTCGATGGAAAGGTCGCCGCCGCCGTATTCTTTCGGCATGGTGGGATACAACCAGCCCTGCGCGCCCAGTCGGCGTCCCAATTCACGGCGAAGCTGATACTGCTCCAGCGTCAAGTCGCCGGTATCGATGGTGTGCTCGATTCCCTCGGGAATGTTTTGGCTCAACCAGTCCCGAACGACCTGACGAAACGCTTGCTGGTCGTCATTGTCTTCAATCGCGAAATCCATGTCCCGTTCCCCCGCAATGGCGTGTCTGTACGTTTGGCATCAAACGTTAGTCTACGCGCGCGTGCGGGGGATACAAGAAGATGTCTGGACTAATGTCCGGGCGCGGGCTTACTCCGCATTCAGACTTTGCAAGACCATGTCGATTTCCGGGCGCTCCCGATAATCAGATTTCATGAAGCGGTTTTTGACCACGCCGTCCTTGTCCACAACGAAAATGGTCGGGAGGGCAATG
>JBLHZD010000015.1:0-29366 GCA_047631095.1 Alphaproteobacteria bacterium | reverse complement strand
CGGAGTAGGAGAGCACGACCATGAAAATGGCGATTATCAATGACTATCAACAATTGGCGCGCGACGTCGCCGATTGGTCCCGTCTGCCCGGTGATGTTGAACTCGATGTCTATAACGGCCATCTGAGCGAGGGCGCGGCGGAATTATTGGCACCCTATGACATAGTGGTGACCGCGCGCGAGGAAACCAAATTTGACCGCGCGCTGATCGAGGCTTTGCCGAATCTGAAGCTTCTGGTCACGCATGGGCAACGCAATGCGGCGCTGGATATGGCGGCGCTGAGTGACCAGGGCGTTATCGTTTGCGGGACCGGGTATGGTTTTCCCAACGCCACGGTCGAGCTTGCCTGGGGGTTGATTTTAAGTCTAGCGAAATTGATCCCAAGTGAAGACCGAAGCGTGCGAGACGGGGAATGGGGGCTTCACCTGCCCAGCGGTTTGACCGGAAAGACGCTGGGCGTTTTGGGCCTTGGTCAATTGGGCGCGGGCGTTGCGCGGGTTGGGCTGGCCTTTGATATGAAGGTGATCGCCTGGAGTGAAAACCTGACGGCGTCGCGCTGCGCTGAAATCGGCGCCGATCTGGTTGATAAGGATGCGCTTTTTTCGCAATCCGACGTGCTATCGGTTCATACGATTTTGAGTGATCGAACGCGCGGTCTGGTCGGCGCGCGGGAAATTGGGCTTATGAAGAAAGAGGCGTTGCTGATCAACACCTCACGCGGCCCGATTGTGGAAGAATCCGCATTGATTGCGGCGGTGCGCGATGGCGAAATCGCCGGCGCCGGGCTTGATGTGTTTGATGTGGAGCCGTTGCCGTTCGATCACCCGCTGCGGTCCCTGCGCAATACGGTTTTAACGTCGCATATCGGCGGTCGGACGCGAGAAAATTTCGCGGCGCGTTATAAGGATTGTCTGGAGGATGTTCTGGCTTGGCTGGACGATGCGCCGGTGCGGGTTCTTTAGGTCCAGCTTTGGACGGCTGGCCTTGATTGTTGTCATAATTAATACACTTGCGTTGAGGGCGTCGCAGCGGCAGTTTGCGAGCCTTGAAGTTCAAAATATTGCGAGGCGTGATGTCGAATAAATCCGGTCCGCGCGCGCGCGGAAAAACCGTTCCCGTCGCCGTTGGAAATGTCCTTGTTGGCGGCGGTGCGCCAATCATGGTGCAATCCATGACCAACACCGATACCGCAGATGTCGCCGCGACTGTGGCGCAGGTCGCTGCGCTGGCGCGCGCGGGATCCGAGGTGGTGCGCGTTACGGTCGACCGCGATGACGCGGCCAAGGCGATACCCCATATTCGCGATGGCCTCGACGCCATGGGCGTGGATGTTCCGATTGTCGGCGATTTTCATTATATCGGCCATTCCCTGCTGACCCGCCATCCGGCCTGTGCGGAAGCGTTGGCGAAATACCGCATCAACCCCGGCAATGTTGGGTTTCGCGAAAAACGCGATACGCAATTCTCCACCATGATCGAAGTCGCCTTGCAGTATGACAAGCCGGTGCGCATCGGCGTCAACTGGGGTAGTCTCGATCAGGATCTCGTGATCCGGCTGATGGACGAAAACGCCAAATCCGCAACGCCGCGCGAAGCCATCGAAATCACTCAGGAAGCGCTGGTCGTGTCGGCGATTGAGAACGCGGCGCGCGCCGAAGCGTTGGGCATGGGACGAGACAAAATTATCCTGTCCTGCAAGGTCAGTGAAGTGCAAAGCCTGATCGCGGTCTATCGTGAACTGGCGTCGCGTGGCGATTATGCGTTGCATCTGGGCCTGACCGAAGCCGGGATGGGATCCAAGGGGATTGTCGCGTCAACGGCGGCGATGGCCGTGTTGTTGCAGGAAGGCATTGGCGACACGATCCGCGTGTCGCTGACGCCGGAACCGGGCGGCGAGCGCAAGCGCGAAGTTATTGTTGCGCAGGAAATTTTGCAGACGATGGGTCTGCGCGCTTTTACGCCGCTCGTCACGGCGTGTCCCGGTTGCGGGCGCACAACGAGCACTGTGTTTCAAAGCCTGGCGGGTTCCATACAGGGCTATGTTCGCGAGCGGATGCCGGCGTGGCGGGAATCACATGTGGGTGTCGAAACGCTCAATCTGGCGGTCATGGGCTGCATCGTGAATGGTCCGGGCGAGAGTAAACACGCCGATATCGGCATCAGCCTGCCTGGCACCGGCGAAGAACCCGCCGCGCCCGTGTTTATCGACGGGAAAAAGGCGATGACCCTGCGCGGCGCCGATATCGCTGTGCAGTTTCAGGCAATCGTCGATGAGTATATCGACAGCCACTATGAGAAACGCGCCTGATCTAACGTCGTTTTGGCGGGATTGAAGGGGCGGTGCGCATCCGCTAACGTTTGGCCTGCTTAAATTTTTGACGGCGGCGGCCATGATAAACAAAAAGGCGGAAACGCTGGATGATGCGCTTGACCGGGTTTCCGATGGGGACACGGTGCTTGTGGGTGGGTTCGGCCTGTCCGGCATTCCTGAAAAACTGATCGACGGTGTTTGCGATCGGGGTCTTCGAAACCTGACGGTGGTCAATAACAGCTCTGGCGCCGGGGAGATCGGCGTTGCGCGGATGTTGGCGCGCGGCTGCGTCGGTAAGGTGATTTGCAGTTTCCCCTGGGGCGGCGCCTCGGACGTCTTCAAGGATTTGTACGCAGCGGGCAAGGTTGATCTGGAAATTGTCCCTCAGGGCATTCTGGCGGAACGGATGCGCGCAGCGGGCGCTGGGCTCGGCGGCGTCCTGTCGCCCAGCGGCTTGGGTACAGAAATCGCCGAGGGTAAGGCGACCCATTGGGTGAATGGCGAGGAATATCTGATCGAACCGGCGCTGCCGGGTGATATCGCGCTTATCAAGGCGCAGCAGGCGGATCCACGCGGCAATCTGATTTACCGGTTGGCGGCACGCAACATGAACCCGATCATGGCGATGGCGGCGAAATACACCATTGCGGAAGTCGATGAAGACGTCGAACTCGGCGCGTTGGCGCCGGACCACATCATGACGCCGGGCGTGTTTGTGGACCGTTATCTGGTGACCGGGCGGTATAGGCCCGAAAGTTGGGAAGGAGCATGGTCATGACGGAAAAGACTCCGCTGAATCGAAATCAGATCGCCAAACGAGTGGCGGCGGAACTGCAGGAAGGCTGGCTGGTCAATCTCGGATTGGGTATCCCCACTCTTGCCGTCGATTATATCCCCGAAGGCCACGACGTAATTTTCCATAGCGAGAACGGCATTATCGGGATGGGACCGCGCCCGGCGGACGAAGACGTGGACACCGATTTGATGAGCGCGGGCAAAGGCCCGGTGACGTTGATTCCCGGCGCGTCTTTTGTACACCATGCGGATTCTTTCGCCGTGGCGCGGGGCGGACGTCTCGATGCGGCGATCCTTGGCGCCTATCAGGTCGCCTCGAACGGTGACTTTGCGAATTGGCGGTTGCCCAACCGCCATGTGGGCGGCATTGGTGGCGCCATGGATATCGCCCATGGCGCGCAGCGTGTCTTTATCACCATGAGCCACACGGGCAAGGACGGTTCGCCAAAATTGGTGGAATCCCTGACCTATCCGCTGACGACGCGAAAATGCGTGACCAAGGTGTTTACCGATATCGCCGTCATTGTGGTGACGGAAGACGGCTTTGTGCTGGAAGAAACCGCGCCGGGGTATTCGCCGGCGGACATTGTCGCCGTCACCGGCGCGCCTTTGAGCATCCCCGACAGCGTTGGTGAAATCGCGGCGTAATATTTTGGGTGGAACGGGGACTGGACAGATACGCTAATAATATTTCAGTAATATTGACCTAATATTCCAAAAACCGGAGAATTGGAACAATATTATGTCCGCAGAGATTATGTCCCGAGAAGCCGAAACAATGAATTGGGAGCCCCGCTTTGCGTCGCGCGCGGCGGGCATGAGAACATCCGAAATTCGGGATTTATTGCGGGTCGTCGATCAACCGGGCGTCACGTCTTTTGCGGGCGGTATTCCCGATTCGGCGCTGTTTCCCTTGGCCGACATCCGCAACGCTTATCAGGCGGTTTTAGCGGATGACGCCAGCGCCAGCCGCGCGCTGCAGTATTCTGCGAGTGAGGGCGACCCCGCGTTACGCGAGTGGATTGTCGGGTATATGGGGCGCAAGGGCGTTGCTTGCGAACCGGAAAACATTCTGATCACCAATGACGCGCAGCAAGGGTTAGAGTTTCTGTGTAAGTTATTCCTGTCGGCGAAAGATACGGCGCTGGTGACCGCGCCGACCTATCTGGGGGCGCTACAGGCGTTTTCCGCCTATGAGCCGGTTTATGATGATTTGCGACTGGCGGACACTAACCGCACCGCGCTGTCCTACAGGGATGCGGCGGCGGCGGCGCAGGGCGCGGTGAAGTTTGCCTATGTGGTTCCGGATTTTTCCAATCCGACCGGGGAAACCCTGAGCCTGCAGGCGCGCCGCGATCTGTTGCGGCTGGCGGGTGAACTGGATATTCCGATTATCGAGGATAATCCCTATACCGAATTGCGCTACGACGGTGAGGATGTTCCCGCGATTCAGTCCCTCGATCTCGCTAATTGTGGGTCGATCAATGCGTCGCGCGTCATTCATTGCGGCTCGTTTTCCAAGGTTTTTACGCCGGGATTACGGGTCGGATGGATTTGTGCGTCATCGGCGATCATCAACCGGTTAATCTTGATCAAACAGGCCAGCGATTTGAACAGCTCCGCGATCAATCAGGCGGTGGCGGTGTACCTGGCGACGCAGCTTTTTGATGAGCAGGTTAAAAAGGCGCGGGAAAGCTATCGCCTTAAACGCGACGCCATGCTGAACGCGCTCGCCGCCTATATGCCGGAAGGGTCGCATTGGACGCGGCCCGAGGGCGGTCTGTTTGTGTGGCTGACCCTGCCGGAAGGTTTTGATTCCGTATCGCTGTTGCAAAAGGCGATCGCAGAATACGGAATCGCCTTTGTGCCCGGCCCTGCATTTTTCGCCGATGGACGTTTGAGGAATACGCTGCGTTTGAGTTTCTCGCTGCCCGATATTGCAGGCATTGATGCGGGAATTCGTCGGCTTGCGGCCCTGGTTCGCTCGGAGCAGCGCCTTTAGGTAAGGCCCATCAATCGCAGGCGAGCCTCGGTCAGGGCGTAGTCCGGCGCCGTCGTATCGGTCAAAATCGTGAAGTGGTTTTTGCCGGGTATTTCAAAATGCTCGACTGTTGATCCCTGAGCGCGCGCATGGTCGGCATAGGCCTTGGATTGCTGTTTGAACTCTTCGCTCTCCGCGCCGCCGACGGTCATCACGATAACAGGATTGGCGGCGATGGCGTGGCGCAGAGGACTGTTGCGCTCAATTCCAGCCGCATCAAGCTGGATGGATTCCTGCACGGACATGCCGGTGATGGGCGTTAGCTCAAACACGCCGCTGACGGGAATTGCGGATTTTACCAGATCGGCGGGCAGACCGGCTTCAAAGCTGGGCCAGTCGGTTTCGGCGACCATGGCGGTTAAATGCCCGCCTGCGGAATGTCCGGTGACGTGAATGCGGTTTCGGTCCCCGCCAAAATTTGCGGCGTTGTTGTAAAGCCACGCCGTGGCGGCACGCATTTGGCGACAAATTTCGTCCAGGGAGACCAGCGGGCACAAATCGTAATTGACGACCGCGCAGATACCGCCTGCATTGACGATGGGTTCCGCCATGAAGCTGAAATCGGTCTTGTCTCGGGCGCGCCAGTAACCGCCATGAATATACATTTCGACCGGGGCGTTTTTGGCGTTTTCCGGCAGAAAGATATCGAACGTCTCGCCCTTGCTGGCGCCGAATGCGATATCCTGCGCCGATTTGCCCGCCCGCGTCATGTACTCGACGCTCAACTCCGTGGCGCGGTCGGCCATTGGTCCTGAATCAGGAGTAAAGACGCGGGGATTGTATTGCCGTTCGAGTTCGGCGTCGTCATAAGCGCGCAATAATCCTTCAGGCATTCAGCGTCTCCAGACTCAAAAAAAGTTAATAGGCCCGGTCGATGCAGAAATCGACGAGGCCTGTCATGCATTGCTTGATGGGTTGGTCGGGAAAGACGCCCAGCGCGTCTTTCGCCGTGGCGCCGTAATGGCGCGCGCGCGAAAGGGAGTCGCTCAGGGCGTGATGGGAATTCATCAAATCGATGGCGTGTTGTAAATCGCCGTCTTCCTGCTCCAGGTCGGCCAGGGTCCGGCGCCAGAATATCCGTTGCGTATCATCGCCGCGCAGCCAGGACAGGATGACGGGTAAGGTGATTTTGCCTTCTCGGAAATCGTCACCGATGGTTTTGCCCAGTTTTCCCTGCTCCGCCGAGTAATCCAGAACATCGTCTACGATCTGGAACGCGACGCCGAAGTTCATGCCGTAATTTTCCAGAGCCTCTCGCTCGGCTTCCGGGCGTTCGGCGACAATGGCGCCAATTTCAGCCGCAGCGGCGAATAAAGTCGCCGTTTTCGCGCGAATAACGTCAAAATAGGCGGATTCGCTGGTTTCGGTGTCGTTGGCGGTCAAAAGTTGCAGAACTTCGCCTTCCGCAATGGTGGCCGATGCGTTGGAGAGAATCCGGAGCACGTTCAACGACCCATCATGAACCATCAACTGAAAGGCGCGGGAAAACAGAAAATCGCCCACCAGGACGGAGGCCTGATTGCCCCACACTGCATTGGCGCTGTCGCGGCCCCGGCGTAAGTCAGAGGCGTCGACGACGTCGTCATGAAGCAGGGTCGCGGTGTGAATGAATTCAACGCAGGCCGCCAGGTTGATCTGTCGGTCGCCTTGATAGTCGCACAGCATCGCCGATGCGAGGGTGAGCATGGGCCGAAGCCGTTTGCCGCCGGATGCGATAATATGGCCTGCGAGTTGTGGGATCAGGGGAACGGGGCTATCCATCTTGTCCACGATCAACTGATTGACCTTCACAAGGTCTTCGGCCACAAGAGCGCTCATCCGGTCCAGTGCGGGAACTGTAGCGTCGCGGGGTGATCCGTCGAAATCAACGACTATGGCCAATGTTTGACGCCTTTATAGTATATGTTCAATTACAATCGGCGAGCATAGTAAAACCGGAGCGAGCGTCAAGAGCCAGCGGCCTCAATTTCAACGTTGCAGGCCAGGTGCGACGGTATTTCACAGGGGTGTAATGAAAGAATTGCTGCGAATTTCCGATCCGGTGCGATTGTCGTGGCTGACGGCCTTGCTATCCGACGCTGACATCGACGCCATTGTGCTGGATGGGCACACGAGCGTGATGGAAGGTTCGGCGGTAGCGATCCCGCGCCGTCTTTGCGTTATCGATGAAGATTATAACCACGCGCTGCGCGTCCTGGCCGACGCCGGGGAGATCGAGTCAAAACTCGCGAGTGAAGACGCTTTGATCGATGGGCGCTTGTTTTTGAGACAACCGGAAAATGGGTTTCGCGCCGCTGTTGACCCGGTGCTGCTGGCGGCGGCGGTCCCCGCTGTAACCGGGACGGTGCTTGATGTTGGCGCGGGCGTCGGGACGGCGGGCTTGTGCTATGCGCTGCGCGTGCCCGGCGCACAGGTTGCGGGGCTGGAGCTACAGGGAGATTTGGCCAAATTGGCGCGCGGAAATATTGTCGAAAATGATTTTCAGGACCGGGTGACGGTTTATACGGGCGATTTGCTCGACCCGCCGTCCGAATTGCGGGCCGGGTCCTTTGATCACGTTATGGCGAACCCCCCCTATATGCCGGCCTCACGCGGGGGCGCGCCGCTGGATCCGTCACGCGCCGCCTCTATGGTGGAGGGCGAGGCGGATCTTGACACCTGGGTGGGGTTCTGCCTGTCGATGGTCGCGCCAAAAGGCAGCGTCACCTTCGTGCATCGTGCGGACCGACTGGACGATCTGATCCTTGCGTTAAGCGCGCGCGACGCGGGCGGTCTGGTGATTTTCCCCCTGTGGCCCGGGCGTGATAACCCGGCCAAACGGGTGCTTGTCCGCGCGCGCCGGGGCGTTCGAACGCCGTTGCGGCTGTCGCCGGGGCTGTTGCTGCACAAGGACGAAGGCGGGTATACCAAGGTGGCGTTGTCCATCTTGCGCGATGGCGAGGCCCTTCAGTTGTAGCGGTTTGACCCGGTTTGTTCGAATATTGGTATTGATAAAGGAATTATATGTCGATGAGCGAAGATAAGAAGCTGTCCTGGGTACGTCAAACGCCTCTGATTGGTGATTGGGTCGCGGACAAGTTCGACGGCGCGCCTGTTGTGCCGGTACTGCGATTGTCTGGCGTTATTGGCGCCGCGGCGCCGATGCGGAAAAGCGGGTTGTCCCTGGCGGATATGGCGGAGCCCATTGAGAACGCCTTTGAACACAAGGGCGCGGTGGCGGTGGCGCTTGCCGTGAATTCGCCGGGCGGATCGCCGGTGCAATCTTCCCTGATCGCGAAACGTATCCGGGACCTCGCGAAAGAAAAAGAACTGCCCGTGTTCGCTTTTTGCGAAGACGCCGCCGCATCGGGCGGATACTGGCTTGCCTGCGCGGCGGATGAAATATACGCCGACGCGGCGTCCATCGTCGGATCTATCGGCGTCGTTTCCGCCGGGTTCGGGTTTCAGGCGTTGCTCGAAAAAGCGGGCGTGGAGCGCCGGGTGCATACGGCGGGTGAAAAGAAAGCGATCCTGGATCCGTTTTCACCCGAAGATGCGGAGGACGTGGCGCATTTGAAGGAATTACAGGTCGAAATACACAATCAATTCAAAGAGTATGTCCGCCGCAGTCGCGGGGATCGCCTGAGCGCGGATGAAAGCGATGTGTTCAGCGGGGCCTTCTGGACAGGCGAACGCGGCGTGGATTTGGGCCTTGTGGACGGCTTGGGGGATTTGCGCGGCGTGTTGCGCGAAAAGTTTGGCGACAAGGTGCGCCTGCCCGTGATGACCGAGCCCAAGGGCTGGCTGCAAAAAAGGCTGGGTATGAAAGCGGGCGCGCGGCCGGAAATCGCCGGGGCTGTGACGGATTCGATCATGTCGGCGTTGGACGAGCGCGCACACTGGTCCCGCTTTGGATTATAACGCCCCGATTTGGGTTATAGCATCGCGGTTCAAACTTCCTTTATACTAGCGCCATGATTCAAAAAATTATCGTTCTCACCGCCATCATCAGCGCCGTCTGGTACGGCTTCAAATTCATCGGGCGGCTGGATGCGCAACGCAAGGCGAAACTGGCGACGCGCAAAGCCGAAGCGGTGCAATCTGTAACCGAAACGGTGCAATGTTCGGTCTGTGACGCCTATGTGAATGCTGCTGCGCCAAACAATTGCGGGCAAACGGGTTGTCCGTACTAGCATGGCGACGGGCATTCCTGAACGCCGTCAGACGCGAATGCTGGACACCGCGCTGGAACACCACCGGGCCGGCCGTCTGGGCAAGGCGTTGTCGTTTTACCGTAAATATCTGAAACGACGACCGGATGATTCCGACGCGCTCAATATGGCGGGTATGGCGGCGTTTGATTCTGAGGATTTCGACACCGCGTCCCGATGGCTGGAGGCGGCCAAAGCCGCCGCGCCTGAAGAGCCCCAAGCCTATTATCATCTGAGCCTTGTGCAACAATCTCAAGGTCGGTTGGGCGATGCGGGGGAGAACTATCGCAAGGCGATTGAATACGGCCCTGAAGTCGCCAGTTCGCACTACAATCTTGGCGCGGTGTTAACGCAGCTGGGTTTGTTTAAGGACGCTTTGAGCGCCCTGGACGTCGCCTTGGCGCTCGATCCTGAACACGGGAAGGCCTACGCCAGCAAAGGGTATATTCTGCGCATGCAGGGCGACGCGGAAGCGGCGGCGGCGTTATATGGCCGCGCCGTGACCTTGTCGCCGGGCGACCCGGCCACAGTGGCGGATCTTGGCTTGGCCTTGCGGGACGCCGGACGGTTGCGGGAGGCGGCGTCGGCGTTTGATCGGGCGCTGTCGATTGACCCGGACTACGCGGAAGCGGTCAGTCATTATTGCGATACGCTCTTACGCCTGGGATCGGCGGACGCCGCGATTGCGGTTTGTGATGAATATCTTGGGCGACACGCTTATCACGCCAGTGTTCTGGCGGCCAAATCGGTGGCGCTGAATGAAGCGGGGCGCGCGGCTGAATTGGCTAAACTGGTTGATCTGGACCGCTTTGTCGCCCCAATCCTCCATGACAATGCGCCGGGCTTTTCGGATATGGGCGCCTTTAACGACGCGCTGGCCGATCATATTCTGGCCCATCCGAGCCTTGTCGTAGCGCCCACCAGCAACGCGACGCAATTGGGCAAACATAGTGGTGAATTGACCGTGTCGCCGAAAGGCCCGATCGCGGCGTTTGAGACCCTGATCAAACGCGGATTTGAATCGTATACCCAAACGCTGCGGGCGTCGTCTGACCCGGACCATCCTTTCGCCGCAACGATTCCGCGCCAGTGGAGCCTGAATGTCTGGTCAATTGTGCTGGAAGGCGAAGGCTATCAACTCCCCCATATTCACCGCGCGGCATGGATGAGCGGCGTTTATTACGCCCGCGTGCCCGATATTGTGCAGGACGGCTCGCACGCGGGATGGATCGAATTTGGGCGACCCGGTTCGGAGTATCACGCAACAGCGGAGCCGGAAACGCGCGCCTTCCAGCCGGCGCCGGGGTTGATGGTGTTGTTTCCGAGTTATTTATTTCACGAAACCATTCCTTTTGAATCAAGCGAAACGCGGATTAGCATCGCCTTCGATATTGTGCCGGATTGGTGAGGCTCTCTGTTGGTTTCGCCGCATAACGCTGGTTGACCCCATGATGGGGCGCGGTTAGGTTGCGCCGCATTCAAAAACGCCGGATTGGCCATGGCCTCCTCCAAAACTTCAGATACCTGTTTTCAGGCGCTTATCCTTAAATTGCACGCCTATTGGGCGGCGCGCGGCTGTGTTATCCTGCAGCCCTATGACATGGAGGTTGGCGCGGGCACCTTTCACCCCGCCACAACACTCCGCGCGCTGGGGCCAAAACCATGGAAGGCCGCCTATGTGCAGCCGTCCCGACGCCCGACCGACGGGCGTTATGGCGAAAACCCCAATCGCCTGCAGCATTATTACCAGTATCAGGTGATCCTGAAGCCATCGCCGCAGGACAGCCAGGAATTGTATCTCGGCAGCCTGCGCGAGCTGGGCGTTGACCCGCTGGCCCATGATATCCGCTTTGTCGAAGACGATTGGGAAAGCCCGACTTTGGGCGCCTGGGGGTTGGGCTGGGAAGTCTGGTGCGACGGCATGGAAGTAAGCCAGTTCACCTATTTTCAACAGGTCGGCGGGATCGACTGTACGCCGGTGTCGGTGGAGCTAACCTATGGGTTGGAGCGACTGGCCATGTATGTGCAAGGGGTGGAAAACGTCTACGATCTCGACTTCAACGGCGACGGCGTGAAATATGGCGATATTTTTCATCGCGCCGAGGTCGAATATTCCGAGATGAATTTCGAACGCGCGAATACCGATATTCTATTCCGACATTTCAGCGATTCCGAAGCGGAGTGCGCGTCGTTGCTGGCGTCCAATTTGGCGCTGCCCGCCTATGATCAATGCCTGAAAGCCAGTCATTTGTTCAACCTTCTGGACGCGCGCGGCGTTATCAGCGTGACGGAACGGCAAGCCTATATAAGGCGCGTGCGGACCTTGGCCAAGGGATGTTGTGAAGCGTGGGTCGCGGGCGAAATCGGCGAGGCGCAAGACGATGGCTGAATTTCTGCTCGAAATCCTGTCAGAGGAAATTCCCGCGCGGATGCAAAAACGCGCTGGAGATGATTTAAAGCGCCTCGTCACCAACGGGTTGAAAAAAGCCAATCTGGAATTCGCCTCGGCGCAGGCTTATGTCACGCCGCGCCGTTTGGTGCTGGTGATCGACGGATTGCCGGAAAAACAGCCCGATATTCGTGAAGAACGCAAAGGTCCCCGCGTTGGCGCGCCGGACAAGGCGATAGAAGGTTTTCTACGCGCCGCCGGGCTCGACTCGCTGGACCAGTGTGAAAAGCGCGATATGGGTAAAGGCGAGGCCTGGTTCGCGGTGAGCGAACGCGCGGGCGTCACCACGGGCGCTGTTTTCCCAGATCTCCTTGCGGAAACCTTCGCCAAATTGCCCTGGCCTAAATCCATGCGGTGGGGCGCGGGCGCGCAAACCTGGGTGCGCCCGATTCAAGGGCTCGTGTGCCTTTTCAACGGCGCAATTATCGACGGCGTTCAATTTGGCGTTGTCTCGGCGACAGATCAGACCGTAGGGCATCGTTTTTTGGCGCCTGCCCTCTTAACGGTGTCGTCCTTCACCGATTACAAACAGAAGCTGGGCGCCGCCCATGTCATGCTGGACTCAGCGGAGCGTCGCTCGGTGATCGCGGCGGGTTTGGCGGAACAGGCCGGCGCTGAAGGTCTGTCGATCAAGGATGACCCGGCGCTTCTTGATGAAGTTGCGGGATTGGTGGAATGGCCCGTGCCCTTATTGGGCGATATCGACGCCGATTTCATGGACCTTCCCGCCGAGGCGCTGACATCCTCCATGCGCGCGCATCAGAAATATTTCTCGCTCCTTGATGCAAACGGTTCGTTGGCGCCGCGGTTCGGGTTTGTCGCCAATATGGTGGCCGATGATGGCGGGGCGGCGATTGTGGCGGGCAATGAGCGGGTGCTGCGCGCGCGCTTGTCGGACGCCAAATTCTTCTGGGATCAGGATCGCCGCACCCGGTTGGAGGATCGTGTCCCTGCGCTGGAGGCCATCGTTTTCCACGCAAAACTGGGAACGGTTGCGGAAAAGGTTCAACGGATGACCGCGTTGGCAACCGACCTGGTTGAAAATATTCCCGGCGCCGAGCGGGACGCCGTACGCAGCGCTGCGACCCTGTGCAAGGCCGATTTGGTGACCGGTATGGTCAGCGAGTTTCCTGATTTGCAGGGCGTCATGGGCCGTTATTATGCACAAGGCGAGGGCGAAGCGCCGGACGTCGCGCGCGCGATCGCTGAACATTATGCGCCGGTTGGCCCCAATGATTCCTGCCCCACCGCGCCGGTCTCCGTCGCGGTCGCGCTGGCGGACAAAATCGATACGCTGGTCGGGTTTTGGCTGATCGACGAAAAGCCGACGGGCTCAAAAGATCCGTTCGCGTTGCGTCGCGCCGCCTTGGGCGTGATCCGGCTTATTCTCGAAAATGGATTGCGGTTCAATCTATTGACCGCGTTCGCCGCCGCCATGCGGTTGTATCGGGATGAAAAAATTGGCTTGCAGGCAGAATCGGACGTGGCGGCGACTGCGCGGGATGCCGCGGGCGATTTGTTGTCGTTTTTCGCCGACCGTTTGAAAGCGCATTTGCGCGAACGTGGCGTCCGCCATGACCTGGTCGCCGCAGTGTTCGCTCTGGGCGGTGAAGATGATCTGGTGCGGCTGCTGGCCTGTGTCGACGCCCTGGCCGGGTTCCTCGATAGTGAGGATGGCGGCAATCTGCTGACGGCCTATCGCCGGGCGTCCAACATCGTGCGGATCGAAGAAAAGAAGGACAGCGCGCGGTTTAACCCGGACGATTATGATGGGACGCTTGCGGCTGGCGAAGAAGCGGATTTGTGGTCCAAATTGCAGGACGTTCGCGCCGCGGTGGACCAGCAATCGCAGGTTGAAGATTATGTCGGCGCAATGGCGACGCTGGCGTGTTTGCGCGCGCCCGTCGATGCATTTTTCGACGCCGTGACGGTGAACGCGGATGATCCGGTTATCCGCAATAACAGACTATGCTTGCTCGCCTACATCACGTGGGTAATGAATAAGGTTGCGGATTTTTCGCATATCGAAGGATCCTGACCAGTAACGAACCTAACCTGTAACGAATAAGGGCCGTTTTTTTATGACAAAGTGGGTCTACGGATTTGGAAACGGGTCGGCCGAGGGTAAGGCCGATATGCGCAATTTGCTGGGCGGCAAGGGCGCCAATCTGGCGGAAATGTGCAATCTGGGATTACCGGTGCCGCCGGGATTCTCGATAACGACCGAAGTGTGCACCCATTACTACGATAACGGCGAAAGCTACCCCGATTCCCTGAAAGCTGATGTTGAGACGGCGCTCGACGAGATTGAAGCGGCCGTCGGCATGAAATTCGGCGATCCGGATAATCCATTGCTGGTGTCGGTGCGCTCTGGCGCGCGCGTCTCCATGCCGGGCATGATGGATACGGTGCTTAATCTGGGGCTCAACGACAAAACGGTGGAGGGTCTGGCGGCGAAAAGTGGTGATTCACGCTTCGCCTATGACAGCTATCGGCGCTTTATCCAGATGTATGGCGATGTGGTGTTGGGGGTGGATCACTATAACTTCGAAGACCTTCTCGAAAACCACAAGGAAGATAAAGACGTCACGCTGGATACGGAGCTGGACGCGGATGATTGGAAACAGCTGGTCGCCGCCTATAAGGACAAGGTTCAGGAAGAATTGGGATCGCCGTTTCCCGATGACCCCCATGAGCAGCTCTGGGGCGCCATTGGCGCAGTCTTCGGATCGTGGCGCATTCCGCGTGCGGAGACTTATCGCCGTCTGAATGACATCCCCGAGGGTTGGGGCACGGCGGTCAATGTGCAGGCCATGGTGTTCGGCAATATGGGCGATGATTGCGCGACCGGCGTCGCCTTTACGCGCGACCCCTCGACGGGCGAAAACGCATTTTACGGCGAATATCTGATCAATGCGCAAGGTGAAGACGTGGTGGCCGGCATCCGCACGCCGCAGCATTTGACGGAATACGGTAAGACGAAGAACAATTCCAAGGCGCCGTCCATGGAAACCGTCATGCCTGAAATTTTTGGGCAATTGCAGGATGTGCGCGCAAAACTCGAAGCGCATTATTGTGACATGCAGGACATCGAATTTACGGTGCAGCAAAGCAAATTGTGGATGCTGCAAACCCGGTCCGGGAAACGCACCACGGCGGCTGGGCTAAAAATCGCGGTCGCGATGGCTGAAGAGGGGCTTATTGATAAGGCGGAAGCGGTGCGCCGGATCGAACCCGCGAGCCTGGATCAACTCTTGCACCCGACCCTGGATCCGGATGCGACGCGAAAAATCATTGCGCGG
Organism: Alphaproteobacteria bacterium; assembly: GCA_047631095.1. Lineage (GTDB taxonomy): Bacteria > Pseudomonadota > Alphaproteobacteria > UBA8366 > JABJJH01. Next base: position 14,278 of record JBLHZD010000015.1, on the reverse strand, counting down.
GGCCTTCCCGCCTCTCCGGGGGCGGCGTGCGGCGCGGCGGTGTTCTCCGCTGATGAGGCCGAAAAACGCGCCGCTCAGGGTGATGCCGTGGTTCTGGTTCGCATTGAAACCAGTCCGGAAGATATCCACGGGATGCACGCGGCGGAAGGCATTTTGACCGCGCGCGGCGGTATGACCAGCCATGCGGCGGTGGTGGCGCGCGGCATGGGCCGCCCCTGTGTGGCGGGCGCCGGTGAGCTCCGGATCGATTATCAGGCCAATGCGCTCTATGTGCGCGACCTAATGGTGAATGCGGGCGATATTATCACGCTGGATGGGTCGACAGGCGAGATCATGCTGGGCGAAGTGGCGACGATTCAGCCTGACCTGTCCGAAGATTTCACCGTTCTGATGGCGTGGGCGGATGAATACCGGACACTGGGCGTGCGCACCAATGCCGAGACGGCGGAGGAAGTGCGCACAGCGCTCCGGTTTGGCGCGGACGGCATCGGCTTGTCGCGAACCGAACATATGTTTTTCGATGGCGACCGCATTGTCGCGGTGCGTGAAATGATCGTGGCGAGCGACGAGGCGGGACGACGGGCGGCGTTGGAAAAGATTTTGCCGATGCAGCGCGATGATTTTGTCGAATTGTTTCGTTTGATGGACGGGTTGCCGGTGACGGTGCGTTTGCTGGACCCTCCCTTGCATGAATTCCTGCCCAAGGGCGAGACGGAAATCGCCGAGGTTGCGGCCGCGGCGGGAGTGACCGTGGAGCAAGTGCGCCAACGCGCCACGCGTTTGGAGGAATCAAACCCGATGCTGGGGCATCGCGGGTGCCGGTTGGCGATCACGTATCCGGAAATTTGCGAGATGCAGGCGCGCGCCTTGTTTGAGGCGGCGGTGTTGGTCACGGCGGAGACTGGAACACCGGTGGCGCTGGAAGTTATGGTGCCGTTGATCGTGACGAAGCGCGAACTGGACATCCTGAAATCGATTATCGATAAAACCGCCGACGCGGTGGCGACGGAACAGGGAACGCGCCCGGCCTATGTCGTTGGTACGATGATCGAGTTGCCCCGCGCGTGTTTGCTGGCGGGCGAGATTGCGGAAACGGCTGAGTTTTTCAGCTTCGGCACCAATGATTTGACCCAGACAACGTTTGGGATCAGCCGCGACGATGCGGCGTCCTTTATGACCGATTATGAAAAGTCCGGGATACTGGAAATTGACCCGTTCATCTCAATCGATCAAAGCGGCGTTGGCGAATTGGTCAAGATCGGCGCCGAACGCGGTCGCGCGGTGCGGCCAAATTTGAAGCTCGGCATTTGCGGCGAGCATGGCGGCGACCCGGCCTCGGTCGAATTTTGCCATAATGCAGGGCTGGATTATGTGTCGTGCTCGCCCTTCCGCGTGCCGATCGCCCGATTGGCGGCGGCTCAGGCGGCGTTGAAAGACGCCTGATTTTTTGTCCTAACTTTTTGGCGAGGCTTCCGGGTGGAGGGTTCTCGTCAGTCGGACAAAACGTCGAAAACGTCGCCTTCGGGCGCGAGGCCCTGAATATGGCGACGATGCCACAACGCGTAGAACAATAGATTCCAGCCTGCGAGGCGCGGGCGTTTTGCGTTCGAGGTATAGAGTTTTCGCACCGCGCCCGGCGCGCAGATTTCGGCGACGGGCGGCGCCTTGGCGACCAACTCGCCCAGCTCTGCGCCGCGTCGGTTCATCCATTCGCCCACCGGTACCGTGAATCCCCGTTTTTTCTCAAACGGTTTCGCATTGGGCAGCACCCGGTCGAGCCATTTGCGCAACAACCATTTCCCGTGGCGCTTATGTATCTTGAGATTGTCCGGCAACAGGAACGCCGCCTCCACAATGCGGGGGTCCAGAAATGGCGTCCGACCCTCCAGGCCGTGCGCCATAAGGCAACGGTCGAGTTTTGTCAGTAAATCATTGGGCAGCCAATCGGCCATATCGGTGGCCTGGGCGATTTGCAGTCGCGTTCGCTCCGGCGCGCTCGCTCGGGTTTCGGCGGCGGCGAATTCATCGCGCCACCCAGCGTTTTCGGTGCGTAACACGCGCAAGCCATCGAAGACGCCGCGCGCGCGCATGGTGCGGCCACCGCGCCACCAGGGGCGCAGGGCGCTGCGGTATCGGCCATAGCCGCCAAATAATTCATCACCGCCTTCGCCGCTCAACACGACCTTTAATTCTTCCGCCGCGACGTTGGCCAGCTTCCAGGTCGGCAGAATGGCGTAATCGGCGGCGGGGTCGTCGATGCTGGCGGCGATGCGCGGCAGCAGCGTCCAGAAATCGTCTTCGGTAAAATCGATTTCGTGGAATTCGGCGCCAACGGATTGCGCGAGCGTTTTTGCGTGGGCGCGCTCGTCATTTACGCCGGTTCCGGTAAAGCCGGCGGTGAAGGCGCGCACCGGTTTTTCGTTCAGTCGAGTCATCAAGGCCAGAAGTGCGGAAGAATCGACGCCGCCCGACAGGAACAGGCCATAGGGTACATCAGAGCGTTGATGGACCATGACGCTATCTTCCAACGCCCGGTCCAGGTTATTTAACGCGTCATCGCTGGAGACGGGACGCGGCGCGCCCGATGGCAAGGCGTTGCGCCGCCGTCGATCAACGATATGACCACCCCGGACAATCAGTGTTTCGCCCGGCAACACCCGGTGGATACCTTCAAAAATAGTCTCTCGACCACAGGTGAACTGTAAATTTAAAAGTTCGTCGCGTCGGCGTTCAACGAGAACCGGCTTGGTGAGTTCGGCGGCGATCAGCGCGTCGGGTTCCGATGCAAAGGCGAAAACATCGGGCGTTTCAATATAATAAAGCGGCTTGATGCCAAATGGATCGCGCGTCAACACCAGCCGACTTTCGGCGGGGTCGTGAATGGCGATGGCGTACATGCCGCGAAGGGAGTCGACAAAATCCAGACCGTCGCGGCGATAGAGATGAAGTGGTGGTTCGCAATCGGACTGACTGGCGAAATCGACGTCGGGCAATTCGGCGCGCAATTCCGGATTGTTGTAAATTTCCGCATTGGCGATCAACGCGGCGCCGCCCGGCTCAAAAAAGGGCTGGTCGCCGGTTTTTAGATCAACAATCGCCAGGCGCGTCTGCACCATGGCGACGGGATCAACGACATATTTGCCTTCGCCATCAGGCCCGCGATGCCCCAGCGCGCGCGCAAACCGGTCCAGCAGACGGGCGTCTGGCGGCGTGTCGCTGCGTGACATCAGACCCGCGATTCCACACATTAGGGGGTCACCGCCTCAAAGAATGCCAAATATTGCGCAACGACGGTGTCTTTCGTGAATTCGGCCTGAAAAGCCGCATACCCAGCCTGGCTCAGGTCTTCGCGCAAATCGGGCTCGGCGATGGCGCGGGAAAGCGCGCGGGCGAGGGCGTCTGAATCGTCAATGGGCGTCAATAATCCGGTTCGCCCATCATCGATCAATACGCCGGGGCCGTCTGAATTCGCCGCGACGACCGGCTTGCGATGCGCCCAGGCTTCCAGCACGACGTTGCCCAAAGGCTCGTGTCGGGACGGGCAAACGAGAATATCCGCCGCCGCCAGCAGCGCGGGGCCGTCTTCGCGCCAGCCCATGAATCGAACTCGTTCCGCCACACCCAACGTCGCCGCCTGCCGCTCCAGGCGTTCGCGCAGCGGGCCTTCGCCCGCGATCCAGAGATAGGCGCCGGGAACCGCCGCCAACGCATCTAGCAAGGTGTCGTAGCCTTTGTTGACATGAAGCCGCCCCATCGCCAGCAACAGCGGCGCGTCCGTGGGCGTATCGAATGCGGCGCGGTCCACGGGCGGTTGCGGCGCGGCGTCGATGAAGTTTGGGATATAATGCGCGCGGGCGGCGGGCCAGCCTTCGCGGATCAGGTAATCGCGAATATCGCGCGTGTTGCCAATCAAATGGTCGCACCGGCGATAATTCTCAATGTTGTAGTAGCCGCCCAGACGCGCGGCCAAAACGTGGCGGTCGGGTGCGCAAAAAGAGGTCGCGCGGTTCATCCACGCCAGAACGATATCGGGGTCGAATTGATCCACAACGCGGCTTACGCCCCGCGCGCTCAGGCAATCGAACATTCCGCCTAGACGTAGTTCGATGGGAGAGACGCCGCTTGCGCGCAACTGCGCAGCGCGTTCAGGATTGCGGCGAATGATGATTTTCTGATCGACGCCAGCATCGGATAACGCCGGGGCCAGTCGGGTAAAAAATGCCTCCGCGCCGCCATGCTTGGCGCCGGCCATGACTTGCAATAAACGGGTCATTTGTTCTCCGGCGCGGATTGGGACGCTGGCGGCGTCTCCAGACGCGCCTTCAAATGGGACAGTATCGGATAAAGCCCCGCGAACAAGGCGATAAGAAACCCGTAATGGCCTTCTCGATAACCGCGCCGCGCGAAGTAACATTTGTAAAACCGTGAAAAGATACGGCGGAGATTGGGGCCGAATTTGCCGATATCGCCGGAGGCGCGCAAATCAGCGGCCTTCGCGGTTGTGTAACGGTCGAGACGCGCGATCATATCGGAGATATCGCGATCCACGTAATGGACCATACGGTTTTGTAATCGGCCCGACGCGCCGGACAGGGTGACGGCGGGGTGAATGCGCTGGGGGCCCCACTGTTTGCAACCTTTTGTAAAAAGCCGGACCGTTGCGCTAACGCCCCAAGCCGCGCCCCAGCCATACCGGACGCGCGTGTCACCGATATAATTGTCGTAGGGCACCAGAAAATAACCCTTTGGCGCAACCTGGATGGTGTCGCGGATTTCCTGGGCTAATGCGTCGCTGACGCGTTCATCGGCGTCGACTTCAAGGATCCAGTCACCGGCGCAGGCTTCGATTCCTGTATTTCGGCGTTCGCCTTCGATTTCCCAGGATCCTTCGACCAGACGGTTTGCATAGCGCGTCGCGATTCCCCGGGATCCGTCAGTGCATTTGTCCAGCACGACGACGATTTCGTCCGCGAAGGTCAACGTCGCCAGGCATTCGTCCAGTTGCGCTTCTTCATTGTGCGCCACGACCAGACACGTCAGGTGGATGGGATTCTGTGTGGTTTTGCTCATGACGCCACACTGATGCGGCGCCACAATTTGATGGCGGCGTCTTCGGCTGCATCGACGCTGAGGCCGTCCATCAAGGTGCCCGTTGTTTTATGGTCGTAACCCGGCGCGCCGACAAGTTCATCGTATGATTCCACGGTGCGCACCAGGGCGGCCTTGGGCCCCCAAGGGGCATAATGTTCGTCGCGGCTGGGACCGAACAGCCCCAATGTGGGCGCCCCGGCGGCGGCGGCCATATGCATGAGCCCGGAATCATTGCCGATAAACAGGGTGCACCGCCGTAAACAGGCGATGGCGGCGGTGAGCCCGGTCCTGCCCACCAGATCAATCTGGCGTTCGTCTGGAATAGCGTCCAGCAGGGTTTTAATTTGCGCTCGTTCATGGGCCGCCGCGAAAACAGCCACTTTCGCACCTTTGAGCGCGCCCGTTGGCCCGGTCAGCCGCTCGACCAGTTCCGCGAAATATTCCGGGCGCCATTGTTTGCCCGGCCAATTGGCGGCGGGCGCAATCGCCAGAACCGGGGCGTCGCCCGGGATCAGGGCGCGCGCAGTTTTTTCCGCGTCTGCGCCGATCCACAGTTTTGGCGCTGGCGGATTGTCCGACAAGCCCAGCGTCGTCGCCAATTGGCGAACTCGGTGCGCCGACGATGTCGATTTGGCCGCGATAAAACGTTCGCTAGCATACAGGGTGTATCCCAGCGCCGAACGGCGTAAATCCAGGACGATTCCCCATTTGCGCGTTACGCAAGCCAGCCACAGATAAAGCCAATGCGTCGAAAAGGGTCGTTTTCGCATGATTATGATGCGATCCAAACGCGGCATGTCTGCGAATAAGGGCGCTGATGCGGGGCCTGCGGCCACGGTGAACCGCGCATCCGGATATTGCTCGATCAGATGAGAAAGCAGGCCGGTGGAAAGTACCGCGTCGCCAATTCGATTGGCTGTGACGAACAGGATGCGCATTTCGTCCTCTGTAAGCTGATCAAATTTTCAGAAACACAATATTCCACCTGCAGACGTAGGCTTGATTGAGGTCCGAATACAATCATCGGGGCGCATGGAAAATCTTTTGCGGTTATACGGTCCGACAGGAAATTTGCCAAGCGCGGCAACTGGGTCTGCAGGGGATTTGGGACGGTGCGCCGACCGCGTCGTATAGGACGGCCCTTGCCAAGGGAGGTGGCCTCGCCCATTTACGTGGTGGAGCAGATGGGAAGGGCGATGATATGAAACAAACAAGCGTGGTGTTGGCGCGTCGTGGCCTCATCAAGGTGACGGGGGTGGACCGCGTCGAATTCCTGCAAGGACTGGTGTCGAATGACATCGAAAAAGTCAGCCCGGCGCGCGCGGTATGGGCGGCGTTGTTGACGCCGCAGGGCAAATATCTGCACGACTTCTTCGTTGTCGCCATTGGCGAGGCGATTTACCTGGATTGCGAGGCGGACCGCCTTGTGGACCTTGGCCAGCGATTGCGCCGTTATGTGCTGCGCGCGCAGGTCGCCCTTGATGTTGAAAATGATTTCGCTGTTATGGCGCTGTTCGGAGAAAACGCCGCGACGCGTTTAGATTTGCCGGAAGAGCCGGGGGCGGCGCGAATGTCGGCGGATGGCGGCGCGGTTTATGTGGACCCAAGACTGGCGGCGGCGGGCGCTCGCGCGATCGCTCCGGTCGGGACAAGCCAGTTTAGCGAAGAATTTCAGGTGGGATCGACGGAGGATTACGACACGATGCGGTTGTCGTTGGGACTCAGCGATGGTAGCCGGGACCTTATCGTTGAAAAATCGATCCTGCTGGAAAGTAATTTCGACGAACTTCATGGCGTCGATTGGGAAAAGGGATGCTTCATGGGACAGGAGCTGACCGCACGCACAAAGTATCGCGGGCTGGTGAAGAAACGTTTGCTGCCAATTCGAATTGAAGGCGATGCGCCCAAGAACGGCGCGCCCATCCTGGATGGGGCGCGGGAGATTGGCGAAATTAGGTCCACTTTCAATGGACTTGGCATGGCGATTATTCGTCTGGATGCGTTGGAAAAGGCCCCTGAGAGCAGGACATTACAGTCGGATGGCGCGACCATTACGCCGTGGAAACCGGATTGGATTCGATTGTGAGAACTTCAGCAATTGTCGAATATTGCTTATGAAGTTTGACGAAACGCGTATAATGCTTACAAAATGCTTGGGGGACCTTCCTATTTAAAGGGAAATCAGCCTGCGCGTGTCTTAATTTATATTTGGCCGTCGCGATGGTGCGGGGCTTTTACGCGAAATTCTTGTAATCAAAATGACGTCATGGCGTGGCTCCATGACGTCTCGTCGCGGCTTTTTGCGATACAGAAAATAAGGTGGTCGAGGTGAACGCGCCTAACTCGGTACGGCTTGAAATTTATGTTCTGCAGAAGACCCGTTGGGAAATTCATTCGAATTTCACAATGGAGCAGCGCGACGAATGTATTGAAGAAGCCAAGCGGTTGGATGTTGGCGCGCAATTCGGCGCGGTTTGCGTCATTCGCGAAACTTATAGTGGATCCGATAACTCGTCGCGTGAATCGGTTATTTATCATAGCCCAAGCTTGAAAACGCCGCCTCCGGTTGCAAGCGTTATGTCGGGTGAAGCAGGTTTTGTCGCTGAAGGCGTCAGAACAGCGCCCAAAGCAGAAAAACGCGCGCCGGCGCCAAAGAAAAAAGCGAGCCCGAAGAAGAAAAAGGCGTCAAAGCCCAAGCCGAAACCCAAAGCAAAAGGCGGTGGAAAACCCGCAAAGGCGAAAAAAGACGGAGGGAATACGGCTGGAGACGGATCGCTTGGCGCGATTATTCCGAAACTGAGTATCATCCTGATCGGCAGTATGATGGGTGCTGGATTGATCGCTTTTGCGCTCTACTATGGCCTGCAGTATTCCACCGATGCCGGTTTTCTAGTTGACCTTGATCTGGCGCGGGGCATTTTGGTCGCCGTGTTCGTCATAAGTTTTCTGGCGCTTTTTGTCCCACGCGCACGCGATCTGCTTCGCGGGATGTCGGGGGCGGCGCCCGGCCCAAATGTCCTTTCAGCATCAAATTCGGTGATTCTGGACCTGGAGGGCGCGCCGCCGGTTGTTGCGGCGCAACCGGTCTATCAGCCTGACGAAGACGCGCCCGCGGATGACGAAGAGCCGTTATTTCCTGAACAGGGAGACGCCGTGGATGAGGAGAGCGACGTCGAGGCGCCGGAACCAGCGCCAGAGACCGTTGATTACGGCGCTCCCAACCGGGCGGCGCATGAGCTGAGCGGCGAGCTGCTGAAATTTGTCCATGATTCGCTGGAGCCCATCGCGAAAAGTGGGCACGAGTTGAACGCCTTCAATAAATTCGGCATGACGCTTTATTTGTCTGGCGCGTTGGATTACCTCGGCATGCAACATCAGGTCAAAGGCGACGAATTGACCGAAGTCCTGATTTCCCAAATGCAACTATTGGGTCAATCGGAAGCGCTGGCGCGCGGGTTCTGCGCGAATATTGAAGAGTATCTGCTGGATCCGCGAAATCAGGCGATGTATCAGGCAGGGCGGGCGACGATCGCCGATCATATCAAATCGCCAGACTCTGAAATTCCCCTGGGCGCCGTACTCGATGACTGGAACCAGCCGCGCCACAAGGACGAAACCAACAAGAAAGAATTTGTCGCGGTATTGTTTACTGACATTGTCGGCTCAACGGCGCTTACCCAGGCGCGCGGCGACGATGCGGCGCAACTTATTGTGCGCGCCCATGACCGGGTCGTGCGCGACGCTTTGGGGCGCCATTCGGGACGGGAAATCAAGCATACCGGAGACGGTATTATGGCGACCTTCCCGCAAATCACTGATTCTCTGGAAGCGGCGCAGACCATCCAAAAATCCTGTTATTACGAAAACGCCAGCGATCCGGGCCTGGGCCTTGGCATTTGCATCGGGATTAACGCTGGCGAGCCCATTCATGAAAACAACGATATTTTCGGCACGCCGGTGCAAATGGCGGCGCGTGTGCTCTCCAAGGCCGAAGGTTGGGAAATCGCGGTGTCGACCTCGATAAAGGATATGTCGTCGGGCAAGGACTTTGAGTTCGGTAAAAAAGGCGATTACGAGTTGAAGGGCTTCGACGAGCTGGTGCCGATTTACCTGTGCGAGTGGCGGACGCAAAACGAGCAGACCCCGCTTGAAGCCTCCGTCGCGTAAGCCCGTGCGGATTGAAAAATTATTATGGGCCGCCAGAATTCGCATGATTTTGTGATTGGGTTGGCGCGCCGTGGACTGGTAATGTCCGCTTGGATTTAGTTTTGGATAACAGGAGGTTTCGCTCATGACGGCGTGTATGGTGGGGTGGTCGCATTCCAAATTTGGTAAGCTCGATGACGAAGATGTCGAATCCCTGATTGTTCGAGTGGCGAGCGACGCCATTGCGGATGCCGGCGTGTCTCCTGCGGATATTGATGCGATTTATCTTGGTTTTTACAATGGCGGGTTTTCCGCCCAGGATTTCGGATCCTCTCTTGTGTTGCACGCAAGCGACGCGCTGCGCTTCAAGCCTGCGACACGGGTTGAGAACGCCTGCGCGACGGGCTCGGCGGCCGTTCATGAAGGGCTGAATTTCATCGAGGCCAAACGCGGGCGTGTGGTTCTGGTCGTTGGCGTGGAGAAAATGACCGACACGTCCGGCCCGGACATTGGTGGCATTTTGATGAAAGCCAGTTACCTGAAGGAAGAGTCTGAAATTGAAGGCGGGTTCGCCGGGGTGTTTGGACGGATCGCGCAACAATATTTCCAGAAATATGGCGACCAGAGCGATGCGTTGGCCCATATCGCGTCTAAAAACCACAAAAACGGCTGCGCCAACCCTTATGCGCAAATGCAGCGCGATTTCAGCGTCGAGTTCTGCCGGGAAGTCTCGGACAAGAACCCGCTTGTCGCAGGGCCATTGAAACGGACCGATTGTTCCCTGGTGTCCGATGGCGCGGCGGCGTTGGTGCTGGCCGATATGGATACGGCGCTGGCGATGGATAAAGCCGTGCTGTTCCGCGCGACCAATCAGGTCAATGATTACCTGCCCATGAGCCGTCGGGATATGACGTTTCTCGATGGCGCCGCGAAGGCGTGGTCCGGCGCACTGAACACAGCCAGATTATCGCTCGATGACCTCAGCTTCGTGGAAACTCATGATTGTTTCACTATCGCGGAGTTGATGGAGTATGAAGCTATGGGGCTCGCGGAACCGGGTCAGGGCGCGCGCGTCGTGCTGGACGGCGTGAGCCAAAAGGATGGCCGGTTGCCGGTTAATCCGTCCGGCGGGTTGAAATCCAAAGGACACCCCATCGGCGCGACCGGGGTGTCGATGCATGTGCTGTCCGCCATGCAGCTGCGCGGCGACGCCGGAGATATGCAGATTAAGAACGCCAACCTCGCTGGTATTTTCAATATGGGCGGCGCTGGCGTTGCGAATTACGTCAGCATTCTGGAATCCCTGCGCTAAACGCCTATTGGCGCCATTACGGATGTTGCGCTGCTCGGTTCAACATCCGTGCGTTGCGTCTCCTTACCACAATTGCAAATGAGAGAACCTATGAGTGATCAATTTCCAGCACTTGTCCTGAGCGAAGCCGACAGAAAAGTGACCAGCGCAATCACCACGCTGAGCGATAGCGACCTGCCCGAGGGCGACGTCACGGTTGCGGTCGAATATTCCGGCTTGAATTACAAGGATGGGATGGTCGTGAACGGCGTTGGTCGGTTGGTGCGGGACTATCCGCATGTGCCGGGCATTGATTTCGCGGGAACGGTCGAGACATCCGATAACAGCAACTATCAACCGGGTGACAAGGTTGTGTTGACCGGGTGGCGGGTTGGCGAAATTCATTGGGGTGGTTTCGCGGGCAAGGCGCGGGTTGATGGCGGTTGGTTGACCCCGTTGCCCGATGGCTTGTCGACGAAACAGGCGATGGCGGTCGGCACCGCCGGGTTTACCTCGATGCTGTGCGTTGCGGCGCTGGAGGACCATGGATTAACCCCGGAAGATGGCGCCGTTCTGGTGACGGGCGCTGCGGGCGGCGTTGGGTCGGTTGCGGTCGCGATCTTGGCCAAACTAGGCTATAGCGTCGCCGCGTCAACGGGGCGTCCGGCGTTGAGCGATTATCTCACAGGGTTGGGCGCCTCTCAGATTGTGCCGCGTGAAGAATTATCGGAACCGTCAAAGCGTCCGTTGGAAAGCGAAAACTGGGCGGGTGCGATTGATACTGTCGGCGCGACAACCTTGGCGCGGACGCTGGCGCAAATGAAATATGGCGCGTCTGTCGCCGCGTGCGGGCTTGCGGGCGGCGCCAATCTGGAAACCACGGTGCTGCCGTTTCTGTTGCGCAGCGTCAATCTGTTGGGTGTGGATTCGGTGATGCAGCCTGCGGCGAACCGGGTGCGCATCTGGGAGCGCATTGCGAAGGATTTACCGCTCGACGCGCTGGACGCCCTGACCGATGTGATTGGTCTAGGCGATGTGCCCAGCGCGGCGAACGATATTCTCAAAGGTCAGGTTCGCGGTCGGTTGGTCGTTGACGTAAACGCCTGAACGACTTTCCGACCGGTCTCCTGTCAGGTCAGGAGATAACCCGAACCGGGGCGCCGCTTACGAAGCCCTGGATGTTTTCGATGGCCTGATTATACCAGCCCGTGAAATTTTCCCGTGTGACATAGCCCATATGCGGCGTCAGCAGGGTGTTTTCCAACGACCGGATCGGGTGGTCGGCGGGCAGGGGTTCGACGTCGTAAACATCGATGCCGGCGCCGGCGATGCGTTTGTTCTTCAAGGTGTCGATCAGGGCGGCTTCATCGACGATGGGACCGCGCGAGGTGTTGACCAGAAAGCTGGTAGGCTTCATCAGGCCCAATTCCCGCGCGCCGACAAGACCACGTGACCGGTCGCCCAAAATCAGATGAATGCTGAGCACATCGGCTTGGGCGAACAACTCGTCCTTCTCTACCCGGCGCGCGCCCGCCTCTGCGGCGCGTTCGTCCGTCAAATTTGAACTCCAGGCAATCACGTTCATGCCAAAGGCAAGGCCGACCTTGGCGACTTCGCCGCCCAAACGCCCAAGGCCCAACATGCCGAGCGTCTTGCCCATGACGTCAAACCCCAGATTTGGTTGCCACTCGCCGTTGCGCATGGAGCGGTCATCGCTGGGAATGTTTTTCATCAACCCCAGGATCAGCGCCCAGGCGAGTTCGGATGTGGGCGATCCGGCGCCTTGCGTGCCGCACACAACGATATTGCGGGCCTTGGCCGCCGCCATATCGATGGAGGCGTTGCGCATCCCGGTGGTGATCAACAGTTTCAAATTATCCAGACGTTCAATGACGCTGGCGGGAAACGCCGTACGTTCGCGCATGCAAACGATGACATCGAAACCGGACAACGCGGCGACGACGGCGTCGTTATCGCCGATGGGACCGTTGAAGACAGTGGTCTTGGCGTCGATCTGGCTCCAATCCGCCAATTCGAGCGCGACATTCTGATAATCGTCTAGGACTGCGACTTGCATGGTTTTCGTTCCTCCCGTTGAGATTTTGCTCTGCCCGTTTTGGGCGGTGATGTTGACAATAATTTATGGATGAAACGCACAATACCGCCCGTGATGACGGCGAGGTAAGGCACATTCAGGTGATGATGGTCGTCTTAAGGTTGGTCTTAAACTTGAACGTCGACGACTGAACCGGGGTTGGCGTCAGCCGCACCGTCGCCGCTCGTACTGGTCGTGCTTGTCCCGCTTTGCGCGGTTGTTGTTGTCTGACCGGCGGTGCTTGTCTCTACAGACGCAGCGTCTGCTTGGCCAGCGCTAGCTTGCGCTGGGGTATTAGCGGATTGCCCGGATTCTTGCGCCCGGATCACCACATCATTGTTGGAGTTTGATAAGGGTGAAGCCTGAAGCGCGGGTATGTTTACCGTGACGGCGGCTTCCAGGTCGGCGCCTCTGACGAGCTGAAGCGGGAACCCGGTTTCATCGGGTCCAAACTTCGCCGTAAAAGCGACGCGGCCTTCGAATTGACTGGCGGTTTCTTCAGGGGTGGCTTGTTGGCGATCCGGTCGTTGAGCCTCGCCGTCGGCGACGGGGGTGACGCGGCTGGAGTCGGGCGCAGAATCCTGTTGCCGCGCCTCTGTGCCAAGGCCAGCGGAGACAACCGTTGAGTCAAATCCTGCTATCTGAGCCATAGTATTAAAATAAACCCTTTTTTAATATATAGGCAAGCAAGTTGCCGGTTATAAGGGATGTAAATCGCTATATTAGCGCTGAAACGCGATGTTTTTGATCAAAATCTCTGTATTTTCTGAAAATTTTGAAACTGACGAGCGTTTTCACAATTCTCAAGAGGCATGGATTTTGGATGGCGCCTTGCGGGTTCGCGGTGTTGGGATTAAGTAGGCGCGACTTTTTCCAATCTGCATTGATGCAGCTTTATGATGCAATTAAACGGTTTGAAATGGCGACTATTTCCATGAGCGGCGACACTTCGATCGATCAGTTTGATTTCGACCTGCCGAAAGACCGCATCGCGCAGCGCCCCAGCACGCCGCGCGATGCGGCGCGACTGCTCGTTATTGGAAGTGGCGTTGCGGATAAACAGGTCTCTGATTTGCCCGATATTCTGGAGCCGGGCGACCTGCTGGTGGTCAACGACACAAAGGTGATCCCGGTGCGGGTCCGGGGGCGGCGGGGCGAGGTCGCCATTGAAGCGACCCTGCACAAGGATCTGGGAGGGAGGCGTTGGCGGGCCTTCGCCAAACCGGGGCGCCGTTTGCACCCCGGTGACCAAATTGATTTCGCCGATGGGTTCCACGCCATGGTTGAGGCGAAAACGCCGGAAGGCGATGTGATTTTGCGCTTCCCGATGGGGCCGGAAGAGTTGCACGCCGCGTTGGCGGTGCATGGCGAAATGCCGCTGCCGCCCTATATTCGTGGCGGCGCGGCGTCCGGGTCAGATGGAGTCGACTATCAAACCATGTTTGCGGAGAAGGCTGGCGCGGTTGCCGCGCCAACGGCGGGTTTGCATTTCACAACTGCCCTGACCCAAGCGCTGGGCGACCGGGGCGTTGAGATCGCGCGGCTGACCTTGCATGTTGGCGCGGGGACCTTTCTGCCGGTGAAGGTGGACAGTATCGCGGATCACAAAATGCACGCGGAGTATGGCGTTGTTGATGCGAGCGTCGCGGCGGCGG
>JBLHZD010000014.1:0-30267 GCA_047631095.1 Alphaproteobacteria bacterium | reverse complement strand
ATGACGTTATTCTTAAAATGAAAAAAGGTGAACTTTCAGAGCCAGTCCGCTCCTTCACCGGATTTCATCTCCTGGGTATGAAAGACATTCGAATACCCACAGGTAAGGACAGCGCCGTTCTGGATTTACGTCAAATCGTGTTGCGACAAGACAATAGCCCGGCGTTCAGTGCGAAAACGGCGGAGATTCGCCGTTCGGTAAAGGGCTGTAATAATTTCGACAATGCCGTAAAGGAAATTGGCGCACCCGCCAGTGGAGCGCTTGGAAAGATGAAACTCTCCGAATTACCACAGGGTTTGCGTGATGGCGTTCGGGCGCTAGAAATTGGCGAGTTTAGTGCGCCATTGACCGTTGGATCCGGCGCCACAGTCATGTTAATGGTCTGTGACCGCCAAAGTCAGACCGTCAAATTACCAAAACGAGCCGCCGTTCGAAAACAGTTGCTCACCCGGAAGCTTGAGCGGCTATCGCAACGGTATTTGCGGGACCTTCGGCGCAACGCCTTCATCGATATACGGAATTAGACCGATGCCGGCGCCTGTTGCTCTCACCATGGGAGAACCCGCCGGTATTGGTGGTGAAGTCACGCTCAAAGCCTGGTTGAAACGTCGCGAATACAGGCTCCCGTGTTTTTTTGTCATCGACGACCCGGTTCGCCTCAACCGACTCGCCCAACACCTAAATTTGCCTGTCCCTATCGAACCTATCAACGACCCGGCGGAAGCATCCGCGCTGTTCGAACAGGCGATCCCCGTCCTCACGCGCCCTTTGCCCGGTAGTATGACGCCGGGCCATGCTGACCCCTTGAACGCGCAGGCTGTTATTAACGCCATCGACGACGCGATCGATTTTGTTCAAAGCGGCGCAGCGTCCGCCATGGTGACCAACCCGATCAACAAACATGTTCTCATGAGCGCTGGCTTCAAACATGCTGGTCACACAGATTACCTGGCGGAACGCGCGGGCGGTGGTGTTCCTGTCATGATGTTAGCCTGCCCTGGATTGCGTGTTGTTCCCATAACGGTTCACGCCTCCCTTCAAGACGCGATTGGCCTCTTGAACCCGCATATAATCATTGAGAAAACCAAAATCGTAGCCGCTGCGCTCGCCCGGGATTTCGGCGTCGCAAAACCCCATATCGCAATAGCGGGACTGAACCCCCATGCCGGTGAAGGCGGTTTGTTAGGCGCGGAGGAAACAGACATCATCCAACCCGCCATCGACGCCTTGAAGCAAGACGGTCTGTCCGTGCGCGGCCCAATTCCTTCCGACACCATGTTCCATGACCGCGCGCGCGCAGGTTATGACGCCGCGATTTGCATGTATCACGACCAAGCGCTTATCCCCATTAAAACGCTCGATTTCTTTAACAGTGTTAACATAACCTTGGGTCTGCCCTTTATCCGCACCTCGCCTGATCACGGCACCGCATTTGAAATCGCGGGAACCGGCGTGGCGGATGAGCGCAGTCTTGTCGCCGCCCTTAAAATGGCGGCCGATATGGCTCACCGCCGACACCATTCATAATCACAAGCGAGCGCCCATTGTCGCAAAATTTACAAGACGCCATAGACGCCCTTCCCCCGCTTCGCGACATCATCGCAAAACACGACCTTTCAGCGCGAAAGGGCCTGGGCCAACATTTCCTTCTCGACCTGAACCTGACGCGACGGATCGCCCGCGCCGCCGGAAATTTGTCCGAAGGAACTGTGTTTGAGGTCGGCCCCGGCCCGGGAGGGCTCACCCGCGCGCTCTTACTGGAAGGCGCCACGCATGTTGTGGCAATCGAAAAAGACCATCGATGCGTAGCGGCCTTGCAAGACCTTGTCGACGTGTCAGAAGGGCGATTGGAGGTCATCCAGGCAGACGCCAGGACCTTTGACTACGCCGCATTTCGCCCCGCGCCCCGACAGATCATCGCAAACCTGCCCTACAACGTCGCAACGCCGCTCCTAATCAACTGGTTGCGCCATGCGGAAGACTATTCAAGCTTAACATTAATGTTTCAACGCGAGGTCGGCGACCGTATCATCGCGACGCCAGGAAGCCGCACCTTTGGTCGGTTGTCAGTGCTGGCGAATTGGCGCTGCCAAACAGAAAACCTGTTTAATCTACCCGCGCGCGCCTTCACGCCACCGCCCAAGATCGACTCCAGCGTCATCCGCCTAATCCCGAAGGATCCGCCCCCTGTGGATGCTGAAATCGCCGTACTGGAAACAATCACCGCCGCCGCATTTGGCCAGCGTCGAAAAATGCTCAGAAGCGCGCTGAAAACCTTAAATGTCGATACGCCCGCTTTATTTACTTCAACGGGAATTGACCCAACGCGACGAGCGGAGACAATCGATATTACTGGATTTGCGGCGTTGGCGCGGGCTTACAACGACCAGTTGGCGAACTCTATTGCCCCTCCCGAAGTCCCTTAACAAAATCACCAAGCCCGACCTGGCGCTCCCGCCGCAGCCGCTCCGCCGTTAAAATGGACGACACCTTCGCAACACTATCGGCGACATCGTAATTCACAATGATGTAATCGTATTCCGCATAATGCGTAACTTCGTCAGACGCTTTCGCCATACGACGACTAACAACGTCTGCGCTGTCCTGGGCGCGTGTTTTTAATCGGTGCTCCAGATCCTTCATCGACGGCGGCAGGATGAAAATGCTAACAAGGTCATCGCCCGCTTCTTCCGCAAGCTGTTGGGTCCCCTGCCAATCGATATCAAACAAAACATCCTGCCCGGCGGATAAGACATCCATGACCGGCGCCGCTGGCGTCCCATAATAATTGTCGAACACCTTGGCGTATTCCAGGAATTCACGGCGGTTCACCATTAAATTGAAATCTTCCATTTTAATGAAATTATAGTCTTTTCCATTAACCTCGCCTCGACGCGGCGACCGTGTGGTCATCGAAACCGACATTTCGATGTTTTGGTCATTCGCAAGTATTTCACGCGAAATCGTTGTTTTACCAGCGCCCGATGGCGACGACAAAACCAACATCACACCGCGTCTCCCAATGGAAAACAATTCACTCATCGACAATTCGACCCTCTACCCAAATCAAACATTTCTCTTAAACCGCCGATTATTCGACGTTTTGAACCTGTTCGCGAAATTGCTCGACCGTCGCTTTCATCGCCAAGCCGATACGCGTTAGATCCGCGTCTCCAGACTTGGCGCAAAGCGTATTGGATTCCCGATTGAATTCCTGGCACAGGAAATCAAGTTTTCGCCCGGTCGCCTCATTTTCCGACAAAAGCCCGCGCGCCGCAGCGACATGCGCTTTCAGTCGATCCAGTTCTTCACAGATATCCGCTTTCGTCGCCAAAACCGCAAGTTCTTGCGCAAGCCGCCGTTCCAATTGCTCGTCAAATTCATCGGGAGCGACTTCGAGAATGGATGCGACCTGTTCGCGCACCCGCGCCTTGATCGCATCCGGCCGGGCGGCGGCGGTTTTCTCGGCCTCGCCAACCAGCGCCTCGATTTCCGACAGTCGCTCCTGCAACACCGTTTCCAGATGACCGCCTTCTCCGGCGCGCATCGTCGTAAGGGAATCGAGCGCCTCGCTAAAAGACGACAAAAACTTTTCCCCGCGCGCCTTTAACGCCGCTTCGTCATCCTCGTGTTCGACCTGTTCAATAACGCCTCGCACACCCAACAGAGACCCCATCTCCGGAGTCCCGCCGCCATACTCTTTTGACAGAGCGACCAGCTGGTCCAGCAGGGCGTGGTTAATGCGGGTTTCGGATTGACCATCGAGTCGCGTGATCGTGAGCGCGGCGTTAAACGCACCGCGCTTGAAACGCTTGGCGAGCGCATCACGAACCGCACGCTCTACCGCATTGAAGCCAGAAGGCGTGCGCAACCGCACATCGAGCCCTCTCGCATTGACGCTTTTTAACTCCCACGCCCAGCGGCAATCATCGTCATGACCGATTGCTCGGGAAAACCCCGTCATCGAATTGATCAAATACCTGTCTCCTTCACCAATTCACACCCGAAATTGTGCTCGCAATATATCCTTTCAACACCATCTCGCAACAGCTTCTCGCCGTTCCCGACCGCGCCTTTCACAATAACCGATAATCCCGAGTGACGCCGATAAGGATGATAGTATGATGCCGCTATGACGACCTCAATTTTGATCACCGGCGGTTCAAGTGGTTTGGGCGCGGCTTTAGCGTTGGAATACGCCGCCCCGGGTGTGTTTATCGCGTTGAACGGCCGCAGCGCCGCGCGTCTTGACGATATCGCGAAGCAGTGCGAGCAGCGCGGCGCCATCACAACCACAAGCCTTGCCGATGTTACGGACAAGGCGGCGATGCGTGACTGGATGGAAACAGTCGACGCAGCGCAACCACTGGATTTGATTATCGCAAATGCGGGCGTGTCCGGCCAAACGGCGTTTGAAGGCCGCGATATTCCAACCGAAGCGCAGACCCGCGCAATATTTGATATCAATGTGAATGGCGTCCTCAACACAGTCGGCCCGGCGATGGATCTCATGCGCCCCCGAAAACAAGGACAAATCGGGATTGTCAGTTCTTTGGCGGGGTTTCGCGGGCTTCCCAGCGCACCGGCCTATTGCGCCAGCAAAGCAGCGGTGCGGTCTTACGGCGAAGGGTTACGGGGCGTGTTAGGCGACGACGGCATTGGGGTCTCCGTTATTTGCCCGGGATACGTAAAAAGCCGTATTACCGACGCTAATGATTTCCCAATGCCTCTGTTTATGCAGGCGGACCGCGCCGCTCGGAAAATCCGCCACGGCCTGGATCGGAATCGAGGACGGATCGCCTTCCCGTTCCCCTTATACGCTCTGGTCTGGCTATTGAACGTTCTACCAACCGGACTCCTTGATCTCGCCTTAAGTCGCCTGCCCCGAAAAGAGTAAGGCGCAGGCTTACCCGCCGGTTCGAACCTCCAGCATTATGTTGTCGGGATCGCGGAGGTACACAGCCCCTGCATTTCGGTCGCCATGGATCGAATATTCCAGACCTTCTTCATCCAACCGCGCCAGCAACCCAATATACTGCGCCTGGGTCGCCTTCAATGCGACGTGGTGCATACTGCCAAGACCACGCACAGTCGCCGTCGTATCTTTTTCAGGAAAATCAAAAAACGCCAGCAGATTGCCCCCGCCCATATCCAAAAAGACATGGGTCGAGGTTGGTTCGTCGCGGTTCGTTACGATTTTCTTCAATCGCATCCCCATGATTCCGGTGTAAAAAGCAATTGTTCGGTCCATATCCGAACATATAAGCGCCAAATGATCGACTCCGCCCGTAAAAGCCGCCGTTTCTGGTGCGTCATTTTCGGAGCCCAGCCACCGGCCTCGTAATTCATTGCGCCGTTTTTCGTAATCAATACTCATGAACGATCCTTCAGAAAAACATTTATCGTTTTTTAGCCCCATCCCGTATACGACGCCATTTCGCGGCATTACGATTGTGCGCTTTTAGACTTTGCGCAAATACATGTCCGCCAGCGCCATCCGCCACGAAATACAACGCCTTCGATTTCAACGGCGCCAACGCCGCTTGAAGCGTCGCTTTCCCAGGATTGCAAATGGGTCCCGGCGGCAATCCCTTAATCCAATATGTATTATAGGAACTATCAATCGATAAATCGGCCCGTGTCAAAGCCCGTCCAAGTCCACCGGCGGCGCCTCCGGTCACCGCATAGGCGACAGTCGGATCGGATTGCAACCGCATCCCTAAACGAAGGCGGTTGTGGAACACGCCGGCGACACGAGCCCTCTCGTCCCCACGGCCAGTTTCCTTTTCAATGATAGACGCCAAAATCACCAACTGTTCCGGCGTCGAAAGCAGCGAGCCTTCCGGACGCGTCGCCCACAAACCCGCAAGCACTTTTTCCCGCGCCCGCCGCATACGCTCCAATATGCCTGTCCGACTATCGCCGAGGGAGTACCCATAGGTCTCCGGCAATAACTCACCCTCTTGAGGCGCCTGTTGAAGGGCGCCGCTTAACGTTGGCGTCGCGCGTAACAACGCGAGAACCTGCTGCGTTCTTAGCCCTTCAGGGATGGTGATTTGATGAACAACCGTGCGGCCCTCCCGCAAAACAGTCAAAGCGCGCGCCGGCGAAACAAGAGCTGGGAAGGCGTACTCGCCAGCCTTTAAATTTCGATGGGCCGATTCCAACCGCGCGGCGGCGACAAACAGCCATGAGTGCTCAATAACGCCGTTCGCCTGCAATATCTGCGCAATCTGTTTGACGCCGGTCCCCGATGGGATGACGATTATCGTCCTTTCCCTTAGGGGGCCCGTCGCGGCGTAATTGGCTTTTCCCCAAAAGTAAACGCCGCCAACGAAAATCGCGGCGGCGATGAAAAGAAAAAAAAGGACTTTTGCAGCGCGTTTCATATCAACACGACCGACCCGAAATTAACGACGTCGTCAAAGTACGAAAAATCCCCAGGCTTCTATTTCCCGCTGAAAATTCAATGTCCCGCTGAAAATACGAGGGACGCGTTCGTGCCGCCAAACCCAAAGGAATTGGACAGGACGGTTTCGATTTTTCGTTCCTTCGCAACCAAAGGCACAAGGTCGATATCGCACCCTTCCGACGGGTTCTCCAGGTTCAGCGTCGGTGGCGCGACGCCTTCATTTAACGCCTTTATGGCGAAGATCGCCTCGACGCTCCCGGCGCCGCCTAGAAGATGGCCAATCGCTGACTTGGTCGACGACATGGACAAATTATAAGCATGATCCCCGAACAACCGTTTGACGGCGCCCAGTTCAATCTCGTCGCCAAGCGGCGTCGATGTGCCATGAGCGTTTATGTAGTCTATATCTTCAACATTCCGGTTCGCGCGTTTTAACGCCGCCTTCATCGCGAGGAACCCACCATTTCCATCGGCGGCGGGCGCGGTGACGTGATGTGCGTCGCCAGACATGCCATAGCCAATCAATTCTGCGTAAATAGTCGCGCCGCGTTTTTTCGCGTGCTCCAATTCTTCCAGCACGACAATACCAGAGCCTTCGCTCATGACAAACCCGTCCCGGTCCTTATCCCAGGGACGCGACGCTTTCGTGGGTGTATCGTTAAACCCGGTCGATAACGCGCGCGCCGCCGCGAACCCTGCAATTCCCAAGCGGCAATTCGCCGCCTCGGTGCCGCCCGCGACCATAACATCCGCGTCATCGAACATAATGATACGCGCGGCGTCTCCGATAGCGTGAGCGCCAGTGGCGCAAGCCGTCGCAACGGAATGGTTCGGCCCACGGAAGCCATACTCAATCGACACATGGCCCGAGGCCAGATTAATCAGGCAGGAGGGAATAAAGAACGGGCTGATCCGACGCGGTCCCCTGTTCTCCAGAGTCAATGCGCCCTCGGCGATCCCCGTGAGACCGCCAATGCCAGAGCCGATCAAAACGCCAGTGCGTTCCTGATCGTCCTCGCTCTCGGCGACCCACCCGGAATCCTGCACCGCCTGTTTCGCCGCCGCAATCGCATACAAAATGAACCGGTCCATTTTGCGTTGATCTTTTGGAGCGACCCAGTCATTGGCGTTAAACATCCCATCGGACGTTTCACCAACAGGAATGGATCCCGCAATTTTTACGGACAAATCGGAAACGTCGAATTGATCAATTCGGGATATTCCCGACTCGCCATTCAATAAACGCTTCCAAATAAAATCAACGCCTACGCCAAGCGGCGTAACAGCGCCGAACCCTGTAACGACAACCCGTCTCAACGTCGAACCTCGATTATATTCAACAAACTTGACCGACGCTTACGCGATATCAATCAGCGTTCGCGCTGATGAATGTAATCGCATCTTTAACGGTCATGATTTTTTCCGCAGCGTCATCGGGAATTTCGCATCCGAACTCTTCTTCGAACGCCATCACCAATTCCACCGTGTCCAGGCTGTCAGCGCCCAAATCGTCAATAAAACTGGCGGTTTCGGAAACTTTCGCTTCGTCTACGCCGAGATGCTCAACAACGATTTTTTTAACGCGATCCGCAACGTCACTCATAGTCTATTACCCTTTTGGCTTTAAAAAACTGGGTGTCCATATCCGGCGCCAATACGCGCCACCATAACTCCACGGCGGCCTAGCTACCACATAATATTTAACATGACCAGCACCCGAAACGGCTTTGTTTCATCGTCAAATCATCGCCATACCGCCGTTGATGTGCAGGGTCTGCCCCGTCACATACGCCGCCTCCTCGCTCGCCAGGTAAACCGACCCGGCGGCAATGTCCGCAGACGATCCCATTCGTCCAGCCGGTATGGCGGAAACAAGGGTTTCCCGCTGTTTTTCAGGTAGGGAATCCGTCATCGCCGTTTCAATAAATCCCGGCGCGATGCAATTGACGGTAATTCCACGACTGGCGACTTCCTGCGCCAGGGATTTCGACATGCCAATCATACCTGCCTTTGACGCCGCATAATTTACTTGCCCCGCGTTCCCGGTAACCCCCACAATCGACGTCACACCGATGATTCGCCCCCACCGACGCTTCATCATGCCGCGCAGCACAGCGCGAGACAGCCGAAACGTCGCGGTCAAATTCACGTCCAGCACCGCTTGCCAGTCATCATCCTTCATCCGCATGGCGAGGTTGTCCCGCGTCATGCCCGCGTTGTTTACAAGGATATCCAGCGCGCCAAGGGCGTCCTCGGTTTGTTTAACCAGCGCAACGCCTGCATCGGGATCGCCAAGGTCGGCGGGAAGGGCGACAGCGCGCTCCCCAAGCTCGCCCTGCAAGGTTTCCAGCGCATCCATGCGCGTGCCGGACAGGGCGACGGCGGCGCCGCTTGCGTGCAGCGCTCGCGCGATCGCAGCGCCAATACCGCCGGACGCGCCGGTCACAAGCGCTGTTTTTCCAGTTAAATCAAACATCGGGGTCTCCCAAAATCGGTGCTAAATATTCTTGATGATGTCTTCGATATCGGCGGGACCCTGAACCGACTTACCGGTCATTTCCTTGTCGATCCGTCGGACCAGCCCCCCCAAAACCTTACCGGCGCCCAACTCAATCAACGTATCGACGCCCTGGGCCTTCATATAGAGGACGCATTCCCGCCAACGGACCATTTCCGTCACCTGCCGAACGAGAAGCTCGCATATAACCGCAGGATCGGAGACCGCCTCGGCGGTGACGTTGGCGACGACCGGCACCACCGGCGTCGAGAATTGAGCGTCGGCCAGGGCTTCTTCCATCACATCAGCCGCAGGTTTCATCAACGCACAATGAAAGGGTGCGCTGACCGGCAACATTATGCAGCGGCGCACGCCTTTATCTCCGGCGATCTTCACGGCGCGCTCCACCGCCGCCTTATCGCCGCTTAAAACAACTTGCCCCGGCGCATTATCATTTCCAACGTCACAAACTTGCCCCGCCCCGGCCTCCGTCGCAATTTCACGAACCAGGTCAAGTTCCGCGCCCATAACGGCCGCCATAGCGCCCACGCCGACAGGCACAGCCTTTTGCATGGATTGCCCGCGAAGTTTCAAAAGACGCGCTGCGTCGCCAAGCTCCAGCGCGGAGGCCGCCGCCAAAGCTGAATACTCGCCAAGAGAATGCCCCGCGACAAACGCCGCCTTATCAGACAGGGAAATATTGCCTTCCTCCGACAACACTCTCATTACGGCCATGCTCATCGCCATCAACGCCGGTTGCGCATTTTCCGTCAACACAAGCGTTTCCTCAGGGCCTTCGAACATGATTTGCGAAAGCTTCTGGTCGAGGGCGTCATCGACCTCCTCGAACACATGGCGCGCTGTCGCGAAAGCCTCGGATAATTCACGCCCCATTCCGACCGCTTGCGAACCCTGTCCTGGAAAAACGAATGCCAGTGTCATATGCCTCAGGTCTCCATAAATATAATATCTGAATAAAGGAAATATTACGGTACTATTAAATGTCAGTGATAAACGCTCGGCCTACGCTGTCAAGCGCGGGAATATGTAGCCGAACAACAGGGAAACGGCTGATATCGCCTCAATTCAGACAATTCCCTTTACAGCCCTTACAATTAGGTTTAATTCGCCGCATTCAACGTGAACTTCTCCTTGCTGGCCGCTGGCAGCGGTCGGCTCAGATTCGCATATATCGATATCTCGGGAACCGTCCCGAAACGATCGCAAATCGCAAATAACCGTAGGGAGCCATAAATGCCATTTTACGAAAACGTGTTTATCGCACGTCAGGACATCTCGTCCGCTCAAATTGAAAGCATCGCCGACACAATGGTCGCCCTGATTGAAGAATCAGGCGGGCGTTTAGCGCGTCGTGAGTATTGGGGCGTTCGTAGCCTCGCTTATCGGATGAAGAAGAATAAAAAGGGCCATTATATCCTTTTGAACTTCGAAACGCCGTCGGCCACCGTTCAGGAAATGGAACGTCAATTACGCCTCAATGAAGATATTTTGCGGTTTATGACGATCCGGACCGACGATTTACCCGAGGAACCCTCGGTCGTCATGGCCAGCCGTAGCGAACGAACCCGATATCGCGACCGGCCGGAGCGCAACGAAGACCGCGCGCCGCGTCGTGAGGCTTCAAGCGCACCTGAAAAGGCGCCGGAACCCGCTGCCGAAAATACGCCTGCGACCGCGAGCGAAGGAGAGAACGCATGAGCGACGAACAATCGAGTTCCCGGGGTGGCGCCGGTGGTGCTGGTGGACGTCGGCCGTTTTTTCGCCGTCGTAAGTCCTGCCCGTTTCAAGGCCCGAATGCGCCCAAGATTGACTACAAGGACACCAAGCTTCTTCTGCGCTTTGTCTCCGAACGTGGTAAAATGGTGCCGAGCCGCATTACCGCCGTTTCAGCGAAAAAACAGCGTGAACTGGCGCGGGCGATTAAACGGGCCCGTTTTTTGGGCCTTTTGCCTTACGTCATTCAGTAGTCGCGCTCGGGGCGCCCAACGAACGATTTGAACGCTGTTGTTTGCAGTGATTTTGATCGTTCGCCGGGCAATCCCATGGGAGAACCTGCGTGGTTCAATATTGGCTCCTAGCGATTGGCGGCGGTATCCTCAGCGCATTGATCTATGTGCTGTCGGGTCATGGCGCGTTTGGCGGTATGCTGCTGGCGTATTTTGCGCCCTTGCCGATCTTCGCGATTGGGCTGGGCCTTGGCGCCGCAGCGGGCGCGATTTCCAGTGGCGTCGCCGCTGTTGTCATGCTTTTCGCTGGAGACGTACTGGCCGCGTTGGTTTATGCGCTGATGAACACCATTCCCGCGATTATTTTGCTCCGTCAGGCGATGTTGTCGCGGGTCAATGATCAAGGCGATACGGAATGGTTTCCTGCGGGCGACCTGATTGTGTTGGCGAGCGCCATCGCCGCCGTTATTTTCACAATTGCTGCGGCGTGGTTTTCAACAACGCAAGCGGGACTGGAAGAATCCATCCGTAGTTTTGTCGCTGATCTCGTGAGCCAGATATTGCCGCAAGCGCCCAGCGAACAGACAATGCCGCTGATTCAAAAGGTCGCGCGAATTCTACCCGGATTCGTAGGGGCGTCCTGGTTGATCATGATTGTCGTCAATGGCGCCGTGGCGCAAGGCCTGCTCGTTCGGTTTGGCAAAAACCTGCGAACAAGCCCTAGCCTCGTCGATATGGAGTTTCCGCAATGGTTTCCGTTTTTGGCCGCATTCGCAGCGGTCATGGCGGCGCTCCTGCCCGACGGATTCGGTTTTTATGGGCAAAACCTGCTCATTATAACCGTCGCGCCGTTCTTTTTCATGGGGCTGGCGGTGGTGCACGCCCTGTGCCGCAGCCGTTCTGCTGGTACAGTTTTGCTGGTGACGTTTTATTTGTTTTTAGCGATCTTCGGGTGGCCCGCGGTGATCGTAGTGTTACTGGGTCTGATCGAACAGTGGGCCGGAGTCAGGCGGCGTTTCGCCTGAATTTGGTTTCCCGAACCGGATGGGCGATATTCGCCCCCGTAAGGAATTGGAGAAGATTATGGATGTCATTTTATTAGAACGTATCGAAAAGCTGGGTCAGATGGGCGACGTCGTCACCGTCAAGCCCGGTTTCGCCCGCAACTTTCTGCTGCCGCAGAAAAAAGCGCTGCGCGCCAGTGCGCAAAATCGGGAATATTTCAACGAGCGTAAAGCTCAACTGGAAGCCGAGAACCTTGAAAAGAGCGCCGACGCCCAAAAGGTTGCAGACAAAATGGAAGGCCTATCCATTTCCATTATCCGTAGCGCCGGCGACAGCGGGCAACTATACGGTTCCGTCAACAGCCGCGACATCGCCGAAGGCGTTACCGAAGCCGGTTTTACCGTCACGCGAAATCAGGTTCTCATGGATCGCCCCATTAAGATGCTGGGCCTGCATGATTATCGCGTCCGGCTTCACCCGGAGGTGGAGACCAGCGTGATCGTCAACATCGCGCAATCCGAAGATGAAGCGGTCGCCCAACTCGCGTCGGGCAAAGCGATCATCCCCTCACAAAGTATTGACGACGACGAGGACGTTGCCCAATTCGCCAGCCGCTTTGGCGAAGAGGATGACGACGACGCCATGGGCGCCAGCGCAGAAGCCGCGCCGGAAGCCACTTCGGACGCCGAAGAAGAACAGACCGATTCGGCGACCTAAGAAGAATCAATCGACTTAAATTCGATTAACGGCGTCTCTCAGGAGGCGCCGTTTTTCGTTTTAACGACCATTGCTTGAGTTGCTAAAAACTGTCCACAAATTCCTCCACAGTTTTTCCAGAAAATTTCAACACAAAATCAAACCGGTACAAGCTTTCTCATCATCGTAAAAAAAATATCGAACTCGGTACGATTTTCCTGCTTGGCGCAGAGAATTTTCCCGGTACAAACTTTCGCCATGGACCCCATCGAAACAAACGTCACCACAATGCATGGCAATGCGCCCGACGGCAATATGCCCTCAATCCGCACGCCACCGCACAACACTGAAATTGAAGCCGCGCTTCTGGGCGCAGTTCTCACCAACAACCGCGCCTTCGACAAGATTTCGGACTTCTTGCGGCCTCAACATTTCTTCGAGCCTGTACATGCGCGAATTTTTGAATCCGCCTCCAAACTCGTTGAAATGGGGCAAGTCGCCAGTCCACAGACCCTGCGTCATATCTTCGAATCCGATGAATTGTTAAGGGAGGTCGGCGGCCCGCAATATCTTTATGAACTGGCGGCGTCCGTCGTCTCCGTCATCAACGCCGGTGATTACGCCAAAACCGTCTATGACCTTTATTTGCGACGGGAGCTTATTGGCCTGGGCGAAGATGTCGTCAACGACGCCTATTCCGGGGACATTGACGTCACCGCACAGGATCAGATCGAAGGCGCAGAGCAACGCCTGTACGATCTGGCGACAACCGGCGATGCGGAGCGCGGCGCCGTCGACCTTGGCGCCGCCGCCAAGGCGGCCCTGGCCATGGCCGAAGACGCCTTTAAGAACAAAGGCAAGGTTGTCGGCGTCAGTACGGGGTTATCCTTATTAGATCGAAAATTAGGGGGATTACACCAGTCTGATCTGATCATCCTCGCGGGACGCCCCTCCATGGGGAAGACCGCCCTGGCGACCAATATCGCCTTTAATGCAGCCAAAGCCGCCCTTGCGGCGCGAAGCGAAAACAGCGATTCACCACATACGGGCCCCGTGTTGTTCTTCTCGCTTGAAATGGCGGCGGAACAGCTCGCCACCCGTATTCTTTCCGAGCAATCCGAAGTGCCTTCCGACCAAATTCGACGCGGTGAAGTCGAGCAGGAAGAATTTCACCGGTTTGTGCAGGCAACCCAGGATCTCAGTCGCGTTCCCTTGATGATTGATGATACGCCGGCGCTATCGATTTCCGCTGTTCGGACCCGCGCCCGTCGCATGAAACGTCAACATGGCGGCCTCAGTCTCATCCTTGTGGATTATCTGCAGTTGCTGCAAGGCCCACCGGGACGCAACAACGATAACCGGGTGAATGAAATCGGCGAAATCAGCCGAGGGCTCAAAACCCTCGCGAAAGAGCTGGAAGTCCCCGTTATTGCGCTATCGCAGCTCAGCCGTCAGGTCGAAAATCGCGACGACAAACGCCCACAATTATCGGATCTTCGGGAATCAGGCTCGATTGAGCAGGACGCCGATGTGGTCATGTTCATTTTTCGTGAAGAATATTACCTCGAAAAAGCCGAACCAATCCAAGGTGTTGAAGAAACGCAGGAGCGCTTTAGCGACCGTGCGGAACGATGGGCGGAACGAATTGAACAGGTCCGCAGCACCGCCAGCGTCATCATCGCCAAACAGCGCCATGGCCCCGTTGGCACGATTGACCTATATTTCGAAGGTAGATTGACACGCTTTAGCGATTTGGATCGCTTTCACGATGACGATAGTTATTCTTGAAGAAAGCGGTCCGCCGCACGCATCGTCATTACTGACGATTGATCTTGGCGCCCTAGCAAGGAACTACAATCTACTCGCGTCGCGCGCAGCGCCCGCGACATGCGCGGCGGTTGTAAAGGCCGACGCCTATGGGCTCGGGTTACGCCCTGTCGTTAAAGCCCTGATAAACGAGGGATGCCGCACGTTCTTCGTTGCTCACCTTGATGAAGGGATAAACGCGCGCCGCATAACCCCCAACGCCCACATTTATATCCTCAATGGGCTAACGCCCCAAGATGAGGCGGTGTTTCAGGAGTACGCCCTGCGTCCTGTTCTCAATGACCTTGGTCAGGTTGAACGCTGGGCGCGCTATTGCAGCCAACGCCCGGACGCAAATTCAGCCGCCGCTCTACAACTGGATACGGGCATGTCGCGTTTGGGACTATCGATATCGGAGCAAAAAACGTTATTTTCGGACACCAATCTTCTGCACCCAATCAAGTTGGCGTTGATCATGAGCCACTTGGCGTGCGCCGATGAACCGGAAAACACCCTGAATCGCAAACAGCTTGAAGAATTTCAGGCCGCCATCCAAAATTTCCCCAATATTCCCGCTTCGTTATCCGCTTCCAGCGGTATATTCCTGGGGCCCGAATGGCGCTTCGATATGGTGCGACCCGGCGTGTGTCTTTATGGCGTCAAACCGAATACTTCAACGCCAAACCCAATGTCACAAGTTGTTCTATTACAAGGAAAAATTCTTCAAATCCAAGATGTTGACACCCCCAGAAGCGTTGGCTATGGTGCCTCGCATCGCGTCGGAAAACCCGCGCGGATAGCGACTGTCGCCGCCGGATATGCGGATGGATTTTCACGAATGTTGAGCAACCAAGGCGTCGCCCATATCGGAAAATTCCCGGCGCCCATCATAGGCAGGGTGTCGATGGATCTCATTACCCTGGATATTTCCGACCTGCCGGATGATGCGCAACCACCACGTCCGGGCGACATGGTTGATTTAATCGGCCCTCACCGCGACCTGGATGACGTCGCCACATCAGCGAGCACAATTGGCTATGAAATTTTGACCAGCCTTGGCAGTCGGTACCATCGCCGATATATCAGCCATAACGCTTCGCCAACGCCTGCCGGGGCGACCTCGTGAATCCGCTCCAGCCTATTGGCGCCGCTTTCCTGGGGTTTCTGGCCGCGACCGGACAACTGACCTTGTTCGCGGCGACATCCATTTCCCACTGCATTCGGCCGCCCTTCTATTTCCGGCTGTTGCTGCGGCAAATGATCGATATCGGTTATTATTCGCTGCCTGTCGTCGGCATGACGACCTTGTTCGCTGGAATGGCGTTGGCGCTGCAAACCTATTCCGGGTTCTCCCGCCTGTCGGCGGAGGCCGAAAGCGCCATCGCGAAAGTCGTCCTGCTGGGCATCACTCGGGAGCTCGGGCCTGTATTGGCCGGGCTGATGGTCGCCGGACGCATCGGCGCGGCGATGGCGGCGGAGATTGGCACCATGCGCGTGACCGAGCAGATCGACGCGCTAACCACCTTGTCGACCAACCCCCATAAATATTTGATTGCGCCCCGTATTATCGCTGGTCTCACCATGTTACCGCTCCTGGTTTTCGTCGGCGACATTATCGGCGTTTTCGGCGGCTATATCGTGTCGGTATACAAGCTTGGTTTCAATCCCAGCCTCTACATCAAGGGCAGCTGGGATATTCTACAGCCAATCGACATCATTTCCGGCCTCACCAAAGCAGCGGCCTTCGGCTTTATTGTGACCTTGATGGGCTGTTACCACGGATATCATAGTAAAGGCGGCGCGCAGGGCGTTGGCGCAGCGACCACCAACGCCGTCGTATCCGCATCGATCCTGATCCTGATTTCCAACTACATCATAACGGAGCTGTTCTTCTCGACATGACGGCGCCAAGCACCCCTTCCCGCTCAGCGATTCAAATGACGGAATTGCACAAGTCATTCGGTCGCAAGACCGTGCTCGACGGGGTAAATCTGGAGGTTCCAACAGGCTGCTCTCTCGTCATCATCGGCGGATCCGGCAGCGGGAAATCGGTCACGCTAAAATGCGTTCTTGGCCTCCTGAAACCCGATAGCGGCGACATCTTCATCAACGGTCAGTCAACGACGGCGATGAATTCAACGCAACGGGAGCGCGCGAACCGTTCAATCGGTATGTTGTTCCAGGGCGCCGCGCTTTTTGACAGTTTAACCGTGTGGGAAAACATCGCTTTTGGCCTGATGCAGGGTGAGGGCATGGCCCAGGACGAAGCGCGTGACATCGCCATCGAAAAACTGATTGCAGTCGGCATGGGAAAACAGGATGCGGACCGCAATCCCTCCGAACTTTCGAGCGGGATGCAAAAACGCGTCGGGCTCGCCCGCGCCATCGCCGCCAATCCCGAAATTATGTTTTTTGACGAACCCACCACTGGACTTGATCCGGTCATGGGAGATGTTATTAACAACCTGATTGTAGAATGCGTAAAAGAGCTGGGTGCGACGGCGTTGACGATCACGCATGACATGGCCAGCGCTCGAAAAATTTCGGATCGCATCGCGATGCTTTATCAAGGTAAAATTATCTGGACGGGCGATACGAGCGACATCGACCATTGCGGTGATGCGTATGTGGACCAATTTATCCATGGACGTATCGAAGGTCCCATAAACGTCGATTTGCGCGCCGTATGAAGATCAACGTCAATCGATCGTGGCGACGGCCGCCGAAGAATGATGCGGCGCCGATTTCAGGACGGATTTGAATGGCGCGAGAGAAAACACTTTTTGTCTGTCAGAATTGCGGCGCAACGCACGCCCGATGGGCGGGTCACTGCGAGGCCTGCGACGGCTGGAATACGATTGCGGAAGAAGCCGCCGCAGAGGTCGCGCCCCTTGGCGGTAAAGCTGGACGGACACGGGCAAAAGGCCGCGCGCTTGAATTTGTTTCGCTCGATGGCGAGTCGGAGCCCGCGCCCCGCCGGAAAACCGGCATCATGGAATTTGACCGCGTCATTGGCGGCGGTCTTGTGCGAGGTTCCGCCACATTGATCGGCGGCGATCCCGGCATCGGCAAATCAACCTTGCTGCTTCAGGCCGTCGCCGGCCTCGCGAAGGGCGCGCGTTGCGTCTACATCTCTGGTGAAGAGGCGATTGATCAGGTTCGCATGCGCGCCGTACGCCTCGGCGTGGAAAAGGCGCCTGTCGAACTGACAACAGCAACGAATGTCGGCGACATCATGGCGACGCTGGACGTCAATGAACCGCCAGACGTCGTGGTCATAGATTCTATTCAGACCATGTATGTCGCCTCACTCGATTCCGCACCCGGCGCCGTTGGACAGGTGCGCGCTTCGGCGCAGGAATTAATCCGACTCGCGAAACGCCGAAATTTCGCAATTCTGTTTGTGGGTCACGTCACCAAGGATGGCGTCATCGCCGGCCCCCGCGTGTTGGAGCACATGGTCGATACCGTGATGTATTTTGAAGGCGAACGCGGACACCATTTCCGTATCTTGCGCGCCGTCAAAAACCGCTTTGGCCCGACTGATGAAATCGGTGTTTTCGAGATGACCGGCAAAGGCCTGATGGAGGTTAAAAATCCATCCGCCTTGTTCCTGGCGGACCGTCAGGGCGACGTGTCCGGCGCGGTCGTCTTCGCCGGGGTTGAAGGATCACGTCCTGTCCTGGTGGAAATGCAGGCGCTCGTCGCGCCCTCCCCCATGGGCACCCCGCGCCGCGCGGTCGTTGGCTGGGACAGCGGCCGGCTATCGATGATTCTGGCGGTGCTCGAAGCGCGCGCTGGCGTGTCTTTTTCCGGCAAGGAAGTTTATTTGAATGTCGCAGGCGGTCTGCGCATCTCCGAGCCCGCCGCCGACTTAGCAGCCGCAGCGGCGCTTATGTCTGCAGAAACCGGCAAGGCGCTACCCCGGAACATGGTGGTTTTTGGTGAAATTGGCCTGTCCGGCGAAGTGCGCGCCGTCAGTCAGATGGACGCCCGGTTAAAGGAGGCTGGTAAGTTGGGATTTACCCGCGCCCTGGCGCCGCGAAACAGAGGGAAAACGACCGCCAGCGACGTTGTGTCCACCGAACTTTCCGAGATTGTCGAATTGCTGGGCCTATTCGAGGAAGACTCCCAGGGAAAAGCCGGAATTGACAATACACCGTCGCGCGCGCGGGTCGCGGGGGCTGAATGAAACTGGACGATATCCCTTTCGATTCAGTTTCTCTCGCCAATGTCACCGCCGCCGACATTGTGATTCTGTTGATTGTGGTGTTATCCGCGCTCCTTGCCTATTTTCGCGGATTTGCGCGCGAGGTTTTGTCGCTCGGGACATGGTTGGGCGCGGGTCTGGCCGCCTATTACGGATTTGGCCATGTTAGCCCCTACGCCCGCGAATTCATCAGCAGCGGCGCAGTCGCCGACATTGCAACCCGCGTTGGACTTTTTCTGGGCGCGCTCGTCTTGTTGACCATCCTCAATCACACCTTGTCCGGGCGCGTAAAGGAAAGCGCGTTAAGCGCCATAGACCGGGGTCTTGGGTTACTTTTCGGCGCAGCGCGCGGCGCGCTGATCATTTGCGTCGCCTATATCGCCGCCACGTGGTTTTGGGTTGAGGAAGACCTCCCCGCATTCGTCACTGAAGCGCAAACCTTGCCCACCATTCGAAGCGGTTCGGAGGTTGTGGTCGCATGGCTTCCCGAAGATATTCGCAAGAACATCGAAAAAGTGACCAAGGATGCCGCAGAGAAATCAGACCAAGTGATACAAGCCGAACCGCTCTTGCGAAGTTTGCACGAAAAAGCCGAAACGGCGAAAGGCGCGGGCATTACGCCGCCCAGCGCCTATAACAGTAAAGAACGCCGCGAGTTGCAGCGTCTCATCAATAGAAACCAGTGATCGGGCGGAAAAATGGCGACGACACTTCCTTATGACGACGACAGCCTGCACGAAGAATGCGCGATATTCGGTATTTTCGGGCACTCCGAAGCAGCAGCGCTTACCGCGCTTGGACTGCATGCGCTGCAACACAGGGGGCAAGAAGCCGCCGGAATTGTCGCGTGCGACGAAGTCCAGTTTCACGCTCACCGCGAGATTGGACTGGTCGGCGATATATTTGGCGACCCCCGCATTATTGAACGCTTAAGCGGTACGTCAGCGATGGGCCATACCCGGTACTCAACAACTGGCGAACCGTTGCTTCGTAACGTTCAACCCCTCTTCGCGGAACTCGAATTTGGCGGTCTGTCTATCGCCCATAACGGGAACCTGACGAATGCGATGACCCTTCGCAAGGAGTTGGTCAGTCGCGGCTGTATCTTCCAATCAACGACGGATACAGAAAATGTCATTCACCTTATGGCCACCCGACGCGGCGCCCCGGTCGACCGAATGATCAGCGCACTTCGACAAATCGAAGGCGCCTATTCCATTGTCGCCATGACGGCGGATTCCATGATTGGCGTCCGCGACCCCTTGGGCGTGCGGCCCCTGGTGTTGGGAAGACTCGGCGATTCCTATATTCTAGCGTCCGAAAGTTGCGCCTTTGATATCATCGGCGCGGATTATGTCCGAAATATTGACGCTGGCGAATTGGTCGTCATCACGAAGGATGGACTGGTCAGCCACCGACCGTTTCCAGCACAAAAACAGCGATTTTGTATTTTTGAACATATCTATTTTGCGCGCCCCGACAGTATCGTCGAAGGACAATCGGTTTACGAGGCGCGGAAACGGATTGGCGTTGAACTGGCGCGGGAATCCGGCGTCGAGGCGGACGTCGTCGTACCGGTTCCCGATTCCGGGGTTCCCTCCGCCGTTGGATATGCGCAGGCCTCCAATATTCCCTTCGAGATCGGCATCATCCGCAATCATTATATTGGACGCACCTTTATCGAACCGTCGGAAGAAATTCGCCATCTAGGCGTAAAGTTGAAGCACAACGCCAACCGGGCCAGCGTGGAAGGTAAACGTGTGATTCTCGTTGAT
Organism: Alphaproteobacteria bacterium; assembly: GCA_047631095.1. Classification (GTDB taxonomy): domain Bacteria; phylum Pseudomonadota; class Alphaproteobacteria; order UBA8366; genus JABJJH01. The sequence continues at coordinate 9,899 of JBLHZD010000014.1, read as the reverse complement.
GATTCGATTGTCCGCGGCACGACGTCCAAAAAGATCGTTGAAATGATGCGCCTTGCGGGCGCGACGGAAGTACATATGCGCGTTTCCAGCCCGCCGACGACTCATTCCTGTTACTACGGCGTCGATACGCCCGAGCGCGACCAATTGCTGGCGGCGAAACATGACGTCGAGAATATTCGCCGCCTTATTGGCGCTGATACGCTGGCCTTCGTTTCAATGGACGGATTGTATCGGGCGATGGGCGAGGATGGCCGAAATCCGGAACAGCCACAATATTGCGACGCCTGTTTTTCCGGCGACTACCCCATTCAATTAACCGATCGAATTAACGAGAAAGACCCCCGCCAATTGTCGCTGCTGGCGAAAATCGGCGGATGACTGCGCGCCTGGAAGGTCGGCTCGCCCTGATTACGGGCGCAAGCCGGGGACTCGGCGCCGCCGTGGCCAAGCGCTACGCCCGTGAAGGTGCGCATGTCATTCTCGTGGCGCGCACCATAGGCGGACTGGAGGAAGTCGACGACGCCATCAAGGCGGAGGGCGGGGCGGCGACCCTGGTCCCTGCGGACCTTACCGACGGCGCCGGAATCGATCAGATCGGCGGAGCGATCGCACAACGATTTGGCCGACTCGATATACTCGTGGGCAACGCGGCGGTACTGGGCGTTTTGTCGCCCGCAGCCCATGTTGACCCTGCGGTCTGGGGCAACGCCGTTTCGCTTAACCTCACCGCAAATTACCGCCTTATTCGCACCTTTGACCCCTTGCTTCGAGAGTCCCAATCAGGGCGCGCCATCTTTGTGACATCAACAATCGCCCAGGGAAAACACCCCTACTGGGCGCCCTATGCGGCCACAAAAGCCGGATTGGAAGCGCTGGTCCGCACCTATGCGGGCGAAGTGGAAAAAACGGATATTCGGGTTAATTTGCTCGATCCAGGCATTGTACGAACAGCGTTACGCGCAGAAGCTTACCCCGGTGAAGATCCCGAGAAGCACCCGCTTCCCGAGGAACGAACCGACGCCTTTGTTGATTTGGCGGCCCCGTCCTGCACGACCCATGGCGCGCTTATACAGGCTGCTTGAACCGCCACACTGTCCAGACACCTTCGCAGATTTCACCAACCCAGCGCCCGGCGGCGGTTTTGGCGCCGAACGTGCCGGTGAGCGTCGCGACAGTCCGCGCGCCGTCTTTCAGAAAACCATTGTGGATCACGCCAGCGCCGTTGATGCGGCCTTCCACCTCATGCGTGGCGCCGTCCGCCGCCGCACGCCCGGTCATTTTCCCCGCCACCAAGTGGAATTCCAGCGTGCCGCGCGCTGGGCAGGAGAACAGCCCCAACGATGATTCATACCGACCGACCCAACGACCATTCCAGGGGCTCTCGATCGATGAGGCCGTATTCTCGTTTAAAAAGGCGCCTTCGCAACCAAGAACACCGACCGCCAGAACAACGACAGCCATAAGGCGCATCCGTGCGGGCCTATAAATATTACCGACGCCCGCTGGATTTTGGCGCGTAGGGGTTTCGTCCCTGGCGAAGCTGTAATCGCAGCGGTATCCCCGGCAAATCAAAGTCTTTGCGCATTCCATTCGCCAGATATCGGATATAGGATTCCGGCGTTTCCGTGGGTCGAGACGTCCAGATCGCGATGGTTGGCGGCCGCGACTTGATTTGAGTTGCATAGCGCAAGCGAAGACGCCGCCCCGCGACCAATGGCGGCGGGTGCGCTTCCGTCATATGGTTCAGCCATTCATTCAACTGGGAGGTTGGGATGCGTCGGTTCCAGGTATCGAAAATTTTGAATACTGACTCCATCAATCGATCAATATTTCGGCCCATGCGCGCGGATAACGTAATGACCGGAATGCCCTTCACCTGAGGCAAAGACTTTTCAATCCGGTCCCGCAGGCGATCCAGCGCTTCTTTTTTATCCCCGACGATATCCCATTTATTCGCTGCAATAATCAGGGCGCGGCCTTCGTCAATCGTTTGACGGGCGATGGTTAAATCCTGTTTTTCCAGCATGTCGTCGGCGTCCAGAACCAGCACCACGACCTGCGCAAAGCGAATAGCCCGTCTAGTGTCGGCGCCAGACAGGCGCTCCACCTTATCCAGCACGCGCGCGCGACGGCGTAATCCCGCCGTATCGACAAGGCGCAAGTTGCGGCCCTTATACGACCAGTCTATCGCAATAGCGTCGCGCGTAATGCCCGCTTCGGGACCGGTCAACATGCGATCTTCGCCAATTAACTGGTTTACAAGTGTCGATTTTCCGACATTTGGGCGCCCGACGATCGCCAATTGAATGGGGCGTTCCGGGTCCAAATCCCCTTCCCCGTCATCTTCGTCGCCAAATAAGCCGTCGCCGTTTTCCCGCGCCGCTTCCTCAAAAGGCGATAAGGCGTCATACAATTCGCCCAAACCTTCGCCGTGCTCGGCTGAAATGGCGATTGGTTCTCCCAACCCCAGCCGAAACCCTCCAAGCAAGCCATCCAGACCGGCGGCGCCTTCGCACTTGTTCGCGACAAGAATGACCGGACGCGACGTACTCCGAAGCCAACCCGCAAAATGTTCATCCAACGGCGTCAGCCCGGCGCGCGCGTCGATCACCAACAAAGTGACGTCCGCGTCCGCCACGGCCAGTTCCGTCTGTTGGCGCATCCGCGCCTCCAGACTATTATCAAACGCCTCCTCCAACCCCGCCGTGTCGATCACGTCAAAGTGAAGTTCGCTAATCCGACCCGGCCCGATGCGCCGATCCCGTGTAACGCCGGGGGTATCATCCACCAACGCCAATCGTTTTCCGACCAGACGGTTGAATAATGTCGATTTACCGACATTAGGCCGCCCCACTATTGCGACAGTAAAAGCCATTAAATTATTGCTCCGGGCGCCGCATCACTGCTCAGCGCTTCCCAAAAAGAACCGTCATACCGACAATTGCCGGCTGCGGCTACTGCATCGCGACCAGATCGCCGGATTCGGTCAGAAAATATACGGCGCCATCCGCGACAATTGGTGAAATCAAGACATCATCGCCCAATTCAACGCGCCCTAATGGTTTTCCTGTGTAAGGGGAAATTGACCACGCCTCCCCATGGCTTCCAACCAACACCAGCCGGTCACCGGCCAGGATAGGCCCCGACCATTTGATAGGGTCGTCCTTTTCTTCGTCATCTTCATATCGTGGCAAGCTTTGCACCCAGCGAATGCGACCGCCACGACGGGTCATGCATACCAATTCGCCACGGTTTGTCACGACGAAGATGTATTCGCCCGCGATCCACGGCATTTCAACCCCGCCAATCGCGCGTTCCCACGCCCGTCCACCGCTGCGCAAATCTATCGCCACCATTCGGCCAGAATGGCTGATCGCGTAAACCAAACCCCTGTCGATAACCGGCATACCTCGGATATCCGCCAGGTTGGACAATGCGTCCAGCCGCCGTGACGCGGTAAGGTTATCAGACCAAATCACCCGACCATTTTCGGCACGAAGGGCGTAGACCTCACCGGAAGAATAAGGTGCGATAACCGCGCCTGCGCTCACCGCCGGGCTGGCGCCGCCCAACAATCCCGCGACTTCTGAAATTCCAGTGTGAGACCACAGCTTTTCGCCTGTTTTAGCATCGAACGCGAAGAGCTGGTTATCAATCGTAATAGCGAAAACCCGACCATCCACGGCGGTTGGCGGCGCGCGCATTGGCCCTGAGACAATTTTGCGCCACAGTTCCTTACCGCTTTGAGCGTCCACCGCAAAAATTTGCGCAAACCCCGTCGTTACGAACAGTCGGTTGTCCTCAAAAGCAATGCCGCCACCGAACGCCTCGTCATCATCATCGGGAACTTTAGGATCAATCGCCCATACCCGTTCGCCATTGCTCTTTTTGAATGCGGTCACGTTTGATTCGCTATCCATCGCAAAGATCAGGTCACCCGCGACAATGGGTTGCGCCAACAACCGCTGGGTATCGCTTGATCCGGATCCAATATCAGCACGCCATATTTCACGAATCTCAGCGCCCAACTCCAAATGGCTTGTCGCATGCGCCGCGTTTCCACCCGGTAGCGCCCAATCCGCATTTCGAACGGGGCGGGGCAGGCGAACCTGAAGATCTGCGATACGCGGGTCCGGCTCGAGCGTATTTTCGAACAGCATGATGGAGATGCGCTCGCCGGGGATGCGCGTTTGCTCCTCCTCGAAAAAGTCACATCCAAACAGCGAGAACGCCGCGCAAATAAAGGCGACCCGCCGAAGACCGGTTCGGGTATGGTTAAGCCGGGGATTCATCGCAGGCGCCATCCGCCAATCCTGCCTATTCGCCAAAGGTTCGGAGCATTTCCGTTGCGCGGCTGCGCGCCCCCTGCGGGGCTTCCAAATCGTCGGCCAGTTGCTGATAGGTCTTGCGCGCCTCATCCAGGTCGCCCGCTTGTAGCGCCAAAACGGCGAATGTTTCCGTCGCGCTATGGCGCCACGGATGCCCGGTCGCCATAAGCGGCGCAACACGCGATTTAAGCGTCGCCGCATCGCCTGTATCGATCTGTAAAAACACTGAATTCAAAACAGCCAGCCCGCGATAAAGGGAATCAGTCCCACTGTCATCAGCGACAGCGTCATAAATGTCGATCGCCGCTGCGGTTTCGCCCGCCGCCACTCGTTCCACGGCCTCGCGAAAACGCGCCAACGTTCCATAACCACCACTTGCGTCCTGCGACAACGCCGCCAGAACCGCCGCCGCTTCGCTATGCTTTTTATCGCCCGCGAGAGACAGCGCCGTTATGAAACGTTCGCTGTAGGATTCCTGACGATCCTGAACATATTCCCGCCAGCCAACGTTCCCCGCAGTCGCCAGAATCACAATTGTCGCGACTCCGATGATATAACGGCCATATTGGTCCCACAGTTTTTTCGCGTTGTCCTGTTTTAGGTCTTCGTCGACTTCCTCGAAGATATCCGCCACGGGCGTCTCCTGCTCTACTCGCCAATCCGCCTAATTTGCGGATCGGACTATTCTGAATTTAACGATTATTAAAGCGTTCTAGAATGCGAATATCCGGCATTGCCGCCCCCGTCAAGAGGTGCGTCAACATACCCCCGTCGCGCCCTGCTGGCAATCACACGTGTCCGTCATCAAATGTGGGCGCTCTTGTGCAAAATACGTTCTTGAGACATGATAAATCCAAGCGGGTTGCAATATATATACTCTTAATCAAGCGGAGGACGCCTGGTTGGCGAAAGCAGAGTTGGAAGAGAAACGCGGGAGTTACACACCGATTAGCGCCTCTTGTTATGGAGCGGACCGTTCTAGTAGCAATACTGCGACCTGGTCTTATAAGGATATCGCTACTCGATCTTATAGCAGTATCGCTACCTGGACTACGAACCGTTACGCCAATGCGCGCAAAATGGCGGTTGTCATTATTTTCTCCTTGGCCCCGTTTGCGCTAAGCGCGTGCGGCGGCGCCGAATCCGTTTTTGTCCTTGGCGCCGGCCTCGCAAATTTCATTCACACGGATCGCGTTCCAACAGATTATTTGGCTGAATACGCCTCCGGTCAGGAATGCAACCTATTGAAATCAATAGAAGATGGCGGACCACTGTGCCGAAATTCCTTTAACCCTACGGTGGTGGCGCCTCCACTGTATTGTTATCGAACGCTTGGCGAGCCCAGTTGCTATGTATCGCCGGATCCCTACAAAACGGGCGCGCAAACCATTAAGTAACGAATTTTGTTATCCAAAGAGGACGTTTAACATGGCTGCCATGGTGGAATTGGCGGAATACCGCAAAAAAAGAAAGCGGATAAAACAAAATACGGTATTTACCCGCCCGGAGCTCCGCCAGCTTCTCGATGTCTATAGTCGACGCGTCGCGAGCGGTGAATGGCGCGATTACGCAATTGATTTTCATGGTTCCGTCGCGGTGTTTTCTGTTTTCAGACACAGCTTTGACGCACCGCTCTTCGCCATCTCGAAATCGAGCACCGGCAAAAATTCAGAATACATTGTTTTCAGTAACAGCCACAGACTCAAGCGCGCCTCGAATATGGCGGATGCTCTGGAAATCTTTAAAAAAACACCCCATTTGGTTTCAAGCCGCTAGTTACGTCGCGTTTCCGCGCCCCGACGCGCGGCGCCCCCACCCCCCTAAATTTTCGTAACCACCGTCCCTGCCGTTGCGCATTCCCTGCGACGGCGTATTGGCTATGGCCTTTATAGGGGCCTGTATAGGGGCCTGTATTGGGGCGCGTATTGGCCGCGTCTTCATTGTGGCGCCGTATTGACGGTGGCAATTTGTTCCTATTATGTTCTTTTCAGGAACAACATCCTCTCTCACGTCATCATCACAAGCCAAGGATGCCCGTATGGGACGAATCAAACGCCTTTGTCTAGACAAGGAAGAAGAGCAAAGAAACGCCGCAACGCTCGGCGACCTCGCCCAATCGAATATTGATGTCTTTTGCTGGTGCAATCGATGCGCGCACAATTCCATTGTGTCTATCTCGCTGTTATTAAGTCAACTTGGAGCAGCCTTTCTTGTACCGGAAATCGGCGTTCATATGCGCTGCACGAGCTGCGGCGCCAAAGATATCGCGGCGCGCCCCGCATGGCCGTCAATCGGAAAATTACCCTTCATGATTGAACTATTAAATTCCCAATGTGCAGAAAAAATGCATGCTTCAGGGAATGAAAAACCTGAAATGGGACAATTAACCCGAACGCGGAACACTGTCTGCATTATAAATTCTCGTCGCGAAAAAAAATTCGGAGAATCATCCCAAAAGCAAAGAAACCGGTAGCCGCCCTATGCCTGAACCTCTATAAAAGTTTACTGGTGTAAGACGTAAGGCTGATGATTATCAGCATTTCATACGCGGATGTTACCGAGGCGCCGCGCTGGAAAAACTGGACCCGCGCCTGCGCCAATGCGCTGTAAATGATTCTGAAAACGAATCACTAGTTTAGCTTGAGGATATGAAGAATACCGCATATAGTTAAGCATCAGGTAACCTCATACTAAATATAGGGATAGCGCACTAAGTCCCTGGCGAAGATAATCGGTACAATACAAACAAGGAGCCGGGTATGGAATGGACAGAAGATAGAGTTGAAACGCTTAAAGGCTTGTGGGGACAAGGGCTTTCCGCGCGGCAAATCGCAGAGACGCTGGGAGGCGTCACACGAAACGCCGTCATCGGTAAAGCGCACCGTATGGGACTGTCCACAAAGACGGAAACACCCAAGCCTCGCCTTAGTGTTTTAAACCCTGTAACAGACCGACTGTGCCAGTGGCCAATCGGCAATCCGGATGAAGCCGGGTTCCATTTTTGCGGGCAATCCGCAGCGACTGGTCGGCCGTACTGTGACAGCCATTGTCAGATGGCCTATCGCAACATGGCAGATTCTTCAGCGGCATAACGCACGGCGCTAGAAATCGGCCAGATACGCCCGCGAAATTCTGGCGCGATGTGTTAACCAGACTCTATATTCCGAACCAGTGATTGCACGCGCTCCCTATTGTCTAAACAATAGGGAGCCGCTTGACCGTTGAAATCGCCCCCGAATTGGCCTTCGCGAGGCGCTACCGGTTCGACAAGGAATTCCAGGAAACCCCAAGCAACCATTGCCTGAGCGATAGCGCCGAAGGGCCTTCATGGTCCGAAAATATTAGGATTTAAAGCAAATAAATCGAATTGTTATGCGAAAACCGAGTGTTTACAGCACCTGAAGGGGTCTAAATATGCGAATTGGGTATGGCGTCCCGAATAACCAAGGGGTCGAAGATCCGAACGACCTCGTCGCACTGGCGGTCAAAGCCGAAGAACTCGGATTTTCAAGCGTCTGGGTCGCAGAGCACCTTTTTCACTCCAGTTACGTCGCAAAGCGCCTTGGCGACAGACCGTATCATGACGCGCTCACCATTCTTACCGCGGTAGCGTGCGCCACAAAGATGGTTCGTCTGGGGACGTCTGTTTTGGTGCTGCCCTGGCATGATCCGGCGCGGCTGGGGAAAATGGTCGCCACCATCGACCACTTGTCAAAAGGTCGGGTGGATCTGGGCGTCGGCGTCGCCACAACAAAAGACGAATTTGAAAACCTGGGCGTCGATTTTTCGACACGCGGTCGGCGCACCGATGAAATCCTGGCGGCGCTGCGCGCTCTGTGGACGGAAGACATCCCTAAATATGAGGGTGAATTTTATCAATATGAAGGGCTAAAGTTTTCACCAAAGCCGTTTCAAAAACCCTACCCACCGCTGCTCATTGGCGGCGCCAGCGCAGCCGCCCGTCGGCGCGTTGCGCAAACAGGCGACGGCTGGCACACATTGCGACAATCACCAGATCAGATCGCCGCCGGTCGAGAAGACATTATCGAACGCACCGAAGCGGTGGGCCGGGATCCCAGCCGCTTCAAGTACTCCATTTCCATTCAAATTCGCTTTTCGGAAGAGAGCCCCGAAGACGCCGTTCAGGACCGCACCTCGTTAAGCGGCTCTCCTGATGATATTGCAGAAACCATAAAGGCGTATGAAGCAGCGGGACTAACCGAGATTGTCCTTGGCGCCGGCACGGCGGATATCGATCAGAATATTACGATGATGACCCGATTCATGAACGAGGTGCAGCCCAAGCTCTGACCTCGTTTCCCCCGCCTTCAGGCCTCGTTATTCCGAGCGGCGGCTTTTATTGGAAGTGTGGTAAAATCTCTTCGCCAAAGACTTTCATATAATGGATCTGTCGATCCACATCGCCACGCTCAACGGTAATCCATAGATTTGGCGCACCGGCTTCGGCCAAAGCGGCGATCCGCTCGATCCAATCCTTCGGATTACCCGCCAAGGCGTACCGATCCATCGCATATTCCGTCAGTCCAAGCTCCGCCATGCGTTTGGGATTCCGTCCGCCGAGCAGAACATGATCGTAGAGCTCATACCCATCCACATATTCCTGAATTTTCTCCCGAAACTGCGTCGGCACACTTTTGTTATCCAAGCCAAACCGCATGGAGTGGTTCAAGATAGAAGAAACCGAGGCATGAATACCTTCTTTCGCCTTGTCTCGATCCTCATCCAGACTGGAACGGGTCGTATACCAAATCTCCTGGTCATCGGGGTTTCGCCCCTCGGACTCGGCGCCAGCACGCACGCGCGCATTGGTATCGGCGATCACTTCGGGCAAGACGCCGGTGCCCGCAATAACCCCGTCGCAAATCCGGCCGCCTAAATGCAGCATCCGCGGCCCCTCGGCGCATAATGTTATGGGAATGCGCCCTCGCACGGCCTGGTCATGCCAGCGCACCTGGTGCTGGCGCCCGTCATAACTGCCCTCCCCCGTCGCCAGTAAATCCTGAACACAGGTGATGTAATCCTCCAAACGCGCGCGCGTCGAAGCCTTCAGGCCAATATTATAAACAGCGCTATCGCCGCTCGCGATGTCCATGAAGGCGGGGCCTTCGGTCATCGCGTCAATCGACGCCAGAAACCCCGCCATGATTTGCGGCTCTCGGGTCAGCGGAATGTGGGATGCAAACCGACCCGCGCGTGACTGGCCGCTTGTGCGGTCAAGGTCGCACGCACAAACGCATCCCCGCCGATAAAGCTGGTGTCATAGGTGCTGATGACATCGACGCCATACCCGTCGATGACCTTCACCAGTTCCTCAAATTTGGATAAATCCGCGCGGCTGATAAACGCCGGTCCGCTGGAAATATTGACGCCAAAACGTACTTTCATGTGAATCTCCTCCCCAGATATCCCAAACGTTAACTCTATCGAATACTGGTCCTCCCCCAAAGAAATGGTCCACCCGTATAGTTAGGAAAGGGAGGATCAAAGATGGCGAACAAACAGCACAAACCGGAAGAAATTGTAACCAAGCTACGGCAGGTCGAAGTTCTT
>JBLHZD010000013.1:0-30521 GCA_047631095.1 Alphaproteobacteria bacterium | reverse complement strand
GGTCACCACCTTGCATGTCGGATTCCCCTATGAACCGGGCAGTTTGACCAGCGCGCAAATGAACTTACCCTACGCCGCCGCAGTCACGCTTCTGGATGGCGAGGCTTTTGTTGACCAATACTCGCCATCGAATACCCACAATGCGGGCGTTATAGAACTAACCAAACGGGTTTCTGTAACGCCGTCGGCCGAGCTGGACGCGCTGGGTGGGCCAGGCCGCCATACGGTTCGCGTTAACCTGTCGACCAAAGATGGCCGGACCCTGAAGGTGGAGCGAACCCACGCTAAAGGCAGTCCCGCCGATCCGTTGACGCGGAATGAGGTTATTGAAAAATTTCATCGACTGGCCCAAACGCGCATCGGCGCTGACGGGGCTGCGCGCCTGTTTGATTGTGTGATGGATTTGGAAAAACAGCCGGACATCAATACGCTCACCGAATTGCTGTCGCCGCAGTGAGGGGCGTTTTTACGGCGTCCTCAAATCACCGAATCCAATTCGTTGGTCCAGTAAATACCAGGCGATAGCGATATATTCGCGCCACGCTTCCGTTGACAAGGCGAACCCTCGTGCGCCTGGAACGTAAAGCGGCGGAGAGGGCGTTTCTGTCCCGGGGCGCCCGCCCAACGGGGCGATGCGCTTAACACGACGTCGAACCCTTGTTGCCGGAAGACTGCCGCGGCGCGGCGAATATGCGTCGCGTCGCTCACCAACGCGATGCGTGAAATGTTCTTCCCTTTTAATTTCGCCGCCACCGCGACGGCACTTTCACTTGTGTTCCGCGCCGTTTTTTCTAGCAAGGTATCCGCGCCAAGGTTGAGAATTTGCACCGCGTTTGCGGATTCTGCAGGTGCAGTGGGACCAATTTTGCCGCCTGTAATCAAAAGAACGCCGCCGTAACGCTGTTGCAGCCGCTGGGCGGCGCGGATGCGCCGAACGGTGGATTGGCTGGGCCGCCAATCGCCCGCACCGTCATTGTAGACGCCGCCTGTCAGCACAACGATGAATTCTGGTGGCGCAGCGCCGTCCGTCAACTGGGATGGTGCGCCGGATTGCAACGGCAGGCTCAACAGAATTCCGGTGATCGGAAAGGAGAATGCGACGAGCAGGAACGCGGCTGCGGCGACCATCCAACGCCCGGCGCACATCCGCCGAAATAATAAGCCGAGCGCCAACAGCGCAATCAGCGGTATGGGAAGCGCGGTCAGGTCCTTGGCTAATTCCACTTGCGCCTTCCTCTCCTACACCGCGAAACCTTGAAAGCGACCCCGCGAATCTGCTAAGTAGCCGCCATTCAAATCGCCAGGCGCCAATCGCCGGGCAGCGTGGACGATTGACGGGCGATTTTCAGTGAAACAGTTGTTTTTTCTTTTCGTCAAGGCAGCGTTTACGGCGGGGCTTATCTGGTGGCTCGTCGGACGCATAGGATGGGACGCCGTGTTTGCGCGGCTTCAGGGACTTGATGCGTTTTATTTGGCGCTGGCGCTCATCGCCGTTATGTCTTCCTACAGTCTGTTGGTTGTCCGGTGGTGGGCTGTAAATAAGGGAATTTCCATTTCATTGCCCCTTGGGCGGACGATCCGGTACACGTGGATAGGCGCGTTTTTCAGCCAAACATTGCCCTCCACCATGGGGGGGGACGCGGTTCGGGGTTGGTATCTGTTTCGCTCTGGTGAGACGCTGGTGCGCGCGACCTCCAGTCTTGTTCTGGATCGGGTTTGCGGTTTATCGGGTCTTCTACTTATTGTTTTATTTTGTATGCCGCAAATATTTGCCTACGCCCCTGAAGGTCCCGCCCGCTGGGGGATGGTGTCGGTGGTTGCGATTGGCGCCGCCGCGGTTGGAACGCTGATCCTCATTGGACGGTATCGAATTGGGCGGCTTGATCGATGGACGGCGACGGCGCCGATTGCGGCGGTTGCACGTGACGCGGCGGCACTGTTCGCCACACCCACCGCCTGGGGCGTGGCGATTGCGGCGGGCGTGGGGATACAATTGTTGATCGTGCTGGCGGCGTGGCTGATCGGCTGGTCGATGGGGGGCGTAATAACCCTGATGCAGAGTGTGGCGTTGATCCCGCCCGTGGTTTTGGCGGCGACGTTGCCGATTTCAATTGCGGGATGGGGCGTACGCGAAGGCGCCATGGTTGTCGCGTTGGGCTATGTTGGGGCGCCGGCGGCTGATGCGGTTGCGTTATCGGTGGCGTTTGGATTGGTGATGATCGTTGCGGGATTGCCGGGCGGTCTGGTTTGGTTGTTAGGCGGGCGCGGCGAAAAGTCAGTCGCGCCATCGCCAGATGAAGCGAAGTGAGGCGTATGAGATGACAGAGACAGATTCCGTCGGTGTTGGGTCCGCCCGCTCCACGCGAAAATCCCGAATGATCGAGTGGATGGACGACATTGCGCCAAAACGTGGCGAATGGCTCAAACGCAACGACTATTATTATCAGGAACACTATCGATATTTGAGGTTCTTGATACCGGAAGGTTTGCGCGTACTCGACCTTGGTTGCGGCGTTGGTGATCAACTGGCGTCGTTGAAACCATCGCTGGGCGTGGGTGTGGATATTTCTCCCGCGACGGTGGACGTGGCGCGCGCGCGTTTTCCTGAACACGATTTTGTTGTTGGGGATATCGAAGACCCTGATGGTCTCGCGTCTTTGGAGGGTCCCTTCGACGTTATCATTCTGTCCGACACAATCGGCTATCTGGAGGATTGCGAAGAGACACTCCGAAGTTTGCACCGATTGTGCACGCCAGACACGCGTATCGTCATCAGTTATTTTTCGCGATATTGGGAGCCAATCCTGTCGCTGGCTGAAACGTTCGGATTAAAAATGCGCCAACCGTCGATGAATTGGCTCTCGACGGGCGATATCGCCAATCTGCTGCATCTGGCGGATTTTGACATCATCAAGCGCGAGTGGCGGTCGTTGTCGCCCGTGCGCTTGTTAGGCCTGGGTACAATTATAAACCGCTTCATTGGCACCCTGCCATTTACCCGCCGGCTTTCGTTGCGAAATTATCTGGTCGCCCGCCCGATTCCAAAACCGCTGGAGAAACCCTTATCGGTAACGGTGCTCGTGCCGTGCCGGAATGAGAAGGGCAATATCGAACAGGCGGTCACGCGAATGCCGCGTTTCGCCGAAGACATGGAAATTCTCTACGTTGAGGGAAATTCCAGCGACGGCACCTTTGAGGAATGCGAGCGGGTGCGTGAGAAGTATGCGGGGGTTTGGGATATCAAGACCGCCCGGCAGGATGGAAAAGGCAAAGGCGATGCGGTGCGCAAAGGGTTCGACATGGCGCGCGGCGACGTGCTGATGATCCTGGACGCCGACCTCACCATGCCGCCGGAAGATTTACCGAAATTCTACGACGCGCTGGTCTCCGGCAAGGGTGAATTCATCAATGGATCGCGTCTGGTCTATCCGATGGAGGACGAGGCGATGCGGTTCCTGAACTGGGTTGCGAACCAGATGTTTTCGCACCTGTTCAGTTGGCTGCTGAACCAGCGATACACCGATACCTTATGTGGAACAAAAGTGCTGCGGCGCAGCCACTACAAACGCATCGCGGCGAACCGGGCTTACTTTGGCGACTTTGATCCGTTTGGCGATTTCGATTTAATCTTCGGCGCTGCGCGATTGAATCTTAAGGTTGCGGAAGTGCCCATTCGCTACGCCAACCGCACCTATGGAGAAACCCAGATTTCACGGTTCTCCCATGGTTTGTTGTTGATCCGGATGGTGGTGTTCGCATTCTTCAGACTGAAGGCGTTATAGGCGGTGACGACCCCGTCTGAATACAGGGCGGTCTGGAAAACCAAGCCTGTCCTGCGGGTCCTGTATACCGCTTGGTATGAAAAAATTGCAGCGGCGCGGCGCGGCGGCCGCAGTCTGGAAATTGGCGGCGGTTCGGGCAATTTCAAGGAATTCGCGGACAATGTCGTGTCCAGCGATATCCTGTTCGCGGATTGGCTGGATGTAGCGTGCGACGCGCAGCGTTTGCCATTTGCGGATGGGTCTTTTGACGATATTGTCATGTTTGACGTCCTGCACCATGTCGAGCGTCCGCCGCTTTTTTTGCGTGAAGCGGCCCGTGTTCTGCGGCCTGGTGGGCGAATTGTCATGATGGAGCCGGGCGTCACGCCGATCAGTGGATTGTTCTTCAAGATGTTTCATGACGAACCGGTGGATATGGGCGCGGACCCCTACCTCGTGGGGCCGGTCGACCCCGAAAAAGATCCCTTCGACGCCAATCAGGCGATACCGACCTTGTTATTTCAGGGCCGTGCGCGCCAGGCGAAATTTGAAACGGCGTTCCCGGAATTGCGCATCGATGTGGTGGAGCGCTTGGGGTGTCTGGCCTATCCCTTGTCCGGCGGGTTTCGGCCCTGGTCGGCGGTCCCAGCCGGGTGTGTTGGCGCGCTGACGGCGGTCGAGAATTTGTTGGGGCCGCTATTGAAGCCGCTTATGGCGTTTCGGCTGTTCGTGGTGCTTGAAAAACAAAACTGATGGCTATGCGTCCACGATTACGACGGTTTTGTCATTGTCGCGATTTGCGCCTGTAATTCGTTCAGCTTGCGCTCCATCTCGTCGATTTGGGATTTGGAGGCGGTGGGCTCGTCCTGTGTCGCGGGGCTTTCAGGCGTCGCTGCCGGGCGTTCGGGCGTTGCGCCGTTTGGGAAGGGCGTGAACATTTTCATGGCGTTCTCAAACATGGCCATATTTTGTTTGCCCATATCTTCAAGGTTTCCCGCCGGAAATATGGATCCAAAAGTGTCCTGAAAATAACTCTGCATCTGGTCTTGATTCTGGGTGAACGCGTCCATGGAATGTTCCAGGTAACGCGGTAGCAACATGTGTTGCATATTATCCCCGTAGTATCCGATCAATTGTCGAAGAAAGCTGATCGGCAACAGGTTTTGCCCTTTCGCCTCTTCTTCAACAATGATTTGCGTCAGGACCGACCGCGTTATGTCTTCACCGCTTTTGGCGTCATACACTACAAAATCAGTACCGTCTTTCACCATCTGGCAAAGGTGCTCAAGCGTGACATAACTACTTGTCGACGTGTTGTATAAACGTCGATTGGCGTATTTTTTTATTGTGACCGTTACGTTGTCTTGTCCGTCCGAATTGCTCATATGGGCTCCTGGAGACGCTGAATGTCAGAACTGACAATTAGGCTTCTTCCGCTCGCAAAACGGAATATTGCTGCAACGCATAGCACAAACACCGTGCAGGGCAAACAATTGCTGCACCGCATCCGTGTGAGTTGCGTCTCATTACACCGGGGCGCGGGGGCGGAACTGGCGCTAAGACGGCGACCGACTTATACTCAAATTATGACCGAACCGCCTGATATCGAGGACCTCGCCAGTCGGTTTCTCGACCTTTGGCGGCAGCATTTGACAGTGATTGCGGGTGATCCCGCCAATGCTGATGCGATGCAGCGCGTCTTCGCCGCTTTCAATCCCGGCGCCAGCGCGCCGTTCGATCCGGCCTCGTGGCCAGGACTCAATCAGGATTGGGGACAGGGAAGCGCCCGTGCCGAAAACGCGACCGACGACGCGACCGACAAAGCCGCAGATTACGCCTCGAGCGGACATGGGAATGCGTCAGGGACCGCGCCCGCTACCGGCGCATCTAGCGGCGGCGGCGACGTTGTTCGCAACCTCGAACGTCGTCTCGCAGAGCTTGAAGCCCGGCTCAACGGACTGGAATCCTCTGAAGAACCCGCCGGAGAGCCTAAGGCCAAAAGCTGACGCGCTGGCGGCGGCGCTTTGCGATATTGATCCGACGGCCTTTGAAGCGGCGGTTTCGCTGGAATCGCGGCGCCGGTTGGAGAAGTTTCTGACCGGTGTAGAACGATATCGAAGCGCCCCTTACCAACGAGATCTATTGGACCCGCCGGTTATCTGGTCGGAAGGCTCCACGCGCTTTTTGGATTATGGCGACGTGGGGGCACCTTGCGTCTTGCTGACGCCATCGCTGATCAACCGAGGATATATACTCGACCTTTCCGCCGAGTGTAGTTTCGCGCGATGGCTTGCGACGGAGGGCTTTCGACCGATTCTTGTAGATTGGGGCCCGCCAGGCGCTGAGGAGGCTGATTTTGGTCTTACGGATTATATCACGCGGCTGGAACGTGGATTTGATGAACTTCAACGCCCTTCGGGGATTTCCATCCTCGGCTATTGCATGGGCGGGTTGCTCGCTTTGGCATTGGCGGTTCGCCGGCGCGCGGCGGTTGACCGTTTGGCCTTATTGGCGACGCCGTGGGATTTTCACGAACCTGACCCGGCGCAGGCGGTGCGGTTGACCGGCTTCATTACAGGGTACGAGCCTTTTCTCGGCGCCATTGGTGCGTTGCCTGTAGATGTCATTCAAATGCTGTTTTTCATGCTCGACCCGTTTTTAGGGGAGCGAAAATTCAGCGCCTTCGCTACGACGAAGCCGGAGGCGGCGAACCGTTTTATCGCTTTGGAGGATTGGTTGAACGATGGCGTCGCTTTGACGGCGAACGTCGCGCGGGATTGTTTGCTTGGCTGGTATGGCGACAACGCGCCGGCGCGGGGTGAATGGCGGGTCGAGGGTAACGCGGTGACGCCGCAGATGTTTAATAATCCGACCTATATCGCCGCGCCCAGCGCGGACCGGATTGTGCCGCCTGAATCGGCGCTCGCCATCGCGTCAGGTTTTTCTGACGCCACGGTCGTACAACCGGATCTCGGTCATATCGGAATGATGACGGGCCGGACCGCCCGGGCGGATGTCTGGGCGCCGCTGGCGCGTTGGCTTCGGGCCTGAAGACGGCGCCGTTGAAATAATAAGTGAAGGCGCGAGCATGACGGGTGCTTGTAAACATTATCCATGCGGAATAGATTAATTTTGAAATTTGTGCAGTGCAGCATTATTGCGCTGATGGCCTAATCAAGGGGAGTAGAAGCAATGTCGGATATCGTAATCGCAAGTGCGGCGCGCACGCCGGTCGGCGCCTTCAATGGCGGGCTTGGCGGCGTATCGGCTTCTTATCTGGGAACCGTGGCGATAAAGGAAGCGTTGCGCCGCGCTGATGTGGACCCAAAGGATGTGGACGAAGTCATCATGGGCCAAATCCTGACGGCGGGAACCGGCCAGAACCCGGCGCGCCAGGCGGCGGTGGATGCGGGCATTCCTGTGGAAAAGACAGCCTATCAAATCAATCAGCTTTGCGGTTCGGGATTGCGAACAGTCGCGTTGGGGTTCCAGTCCATACAAGTGGGTGATTGCGACATCGTCGTCGCTGGCGGTCAGGAGAGTATGAGCCAGGCGCCCCATTGCGCGCATTTGCGCGACGGTCAGAAACTTGGTGATCTGAACTTTGTGGACACCATGTTGAAGGACGGTCTGTGGGATGCGTTCAACGGCTATCACATGGGCAATACGGCGGAAAATGTGGCGCAGAAATGGCAACTGACCCGCGAAGAACAGGACGCCTTCGCCGCCGCGTCTCAAGGCAAAGCCGAAGCGGCGCAAAAAGCCGGTCGGTTCGTTGATGAAATCGTTCCGGTGACGATCAAGACCCGGAAAGGTGAAATCGTCATCGACACTGATGAACACCCCAAGCACGGAACGTCTGAAGAAATATTGGCCCGACTGCGCCCCGCTTTTGATAAAGCGGGCACGGTGACGGCGGGCAATGCGTCGGGGATTAATGACGGTGCCGCGGCGGTCGTGCTGATGACCGGTGAAGAAGCGAAGCGCCGCAACGTTGCGCCATTGGCGCGCATCGTGTCCTGGGCCACCGCTGGCGTTGATCCATCGATTATGGGAACAGGGCCAATACCCGCCAGCCGCAAGGCGCTGGAAAAGGCCGGTTGGACTGTCGACGATCTGGATTTGATTGAAGCCAACGAGGCCTTCGCCGCCCAGGCCTGCGCGGTCAATAAAGAGCTCGGCTGGGATCTGGACAAGGTGAATGTAAATGGCGGCGCCATCGCGATGGGCCACCCCATTGGCGCGAGTGGCGCGCGTATTCTGACGACCTTGTTGTATGAAATGGGGAAGCGCGACGCGAAAAAGGGGCTTGCGACATTATGCATCGGCGGCGGCATGGGTATCGCCATGTGTGTTGAGCGGGATTAGAGTGTGTTGAGCGGGATTAGAGTGGATCAACCGCGAATTCTTCCAACGGTGATAGATTGGAGTAAATATCTATGGGGCGCGTAGCAATCGTGACGGGCGGCAGCAGAGGAATCGGCGCCGCTATCAGCGTGAGGTTGAAGGAAAAGGGATACGCCGTCGCCGCCATTTATGGCGGGAATGACGAGGCGGCGACCGCATTCAACAGTGAGACGGGTATTCCGGTTTACAAGGTTGACGTTAGCAATTTTGACGCGTGCCAATTGGGCGTTGCGAAAATCGCCTCCGATTTGGGACCTGTCGAGGTGTTGGTGAACAATGCCGGCATTACCCGTGATGGCACTTTGCACCGCATGGACCAGGAAAGCTGGCAAGCTGTGATCGACACCAATCTGGGGTCCTGCTTCAACATGTGCAAAAGCGTGATCGAGGGTATGCGGGAGCGCAAATTTGGCCGCATCGTTAATGTTGGTTCGATCAACGGGCAGGCCGGGCAATACGGGCAGGTTAATTATGCGGCGGCCAAATCCGGCATCCACGGCTTTACGAAAGCGTTGGCGCAAGAAGGCGCAGCGCAGGGCGTGACCGTCAACGCCGTCGCGCCTGGTTATGTAAACACCGACATGGTGCGGTCAGTGCCGCCCCACATCCTGGAAAAAATCGTGGAGCGGATACCGGTCGGTCGTCTGGGGACAGCCGATGATATTGCGCGCGGGGTCTTGTTTTTAGTCGCCGATGACGCCAGTTTCGTCACCGGTACAACGCTTTCCATCAATGGCGGCCAGCATATGTACTAACTGGATATGTACTGATCCACGCCGGGACGGTTTTGTTCAGGCGGGGTCTCCCCGTTTTGGGTCGACCAGTTGCATACGCCAGCCATCCGGATCTCGCAAATTGATCGTGGTTCGGCCCGTCGCTTCCACATAGTTTGGTTTTTTGTAATTAACGTCAGTCCCGGCCAGAACATCACCGGCGGCGTTTACGTCGTCCACCTTAAAGGCGATATGGTTGACGCCGATGACTTCTTCGCCGGTCGCTTCGTGTATTTCAAAGATTGGCTGGTTTTCGCCCGGAGCCTGTAGTTCAGCGGATTCTCCGTGATGTTTCGTGTGCGTTAGCACCTTGAAACCCAGTGTTTTCATGAAGTCGATATATTCATCAAAATCCCGGACGATCAATTCGATGTGGTCAATGCCGCGTATCATGCTTCTCTCCCTTATCAAGTTGCTGAATGTGTGGGTCTTCCCAGAATATCGTATTGTGGATCATTATATCCCGGCGTTGAGGGATGGCCAGCCGTCACGAGGCCATCAATCAACACCTCGTCTTCCATTGTAAATTCATAATTGAGCGCTGCCAAATAGCTTTCCCAATGCGCCATGGTGCGCGGCCCCGCCAGAACGCTGGTGACAATTTTATTGTTGAGCACCCAGCCGAGCGCAAACTCGCCCGCCGTTACGCCACGGCTTTCGGCGTGCGCCTTTATGGTTTGCGCCATGGCAATGGATTCCGCGCGGAATTCGGTTTCCAGAATGCGTTTGTCGCCCCGCCCGGCGCGACTGGATGCGTCCGGGTTCGCATCGGGTGCGTATTTTCCTGTCAGGACGCCGCGCGCCAGGGGCGAGTAGGGCACAACGCCGATTTCATGATGGGCGCAGGCAGGCAGGATTTCCGTTTCCGGCATCCGGTTCATGGCGTTGTAATAGGGTTGGCTCGCGGCGGGGCGCTCAACACCCAACGCATCAGCAACCCGGACGGCTTCAATATGCCGCCAGCCGCGAAAGTTCGAGATACCCCAATGGCGGATTTTCCCGGCGCGGATCATATCGCCTAAGGTCGCGACCGTTTCTTCCAAAGGGCGGTGTTCGTCGTCTTTATGTAAATAGTACAAATCGATGAAATCAGTCCCCAACCGTTGCAGGCTTTCATCCAGAAATTTGGTCAGCGCTTTACGACTGATGCCCCGATCAAAGGGGCCGGGGCCGCGTACGCCGCCACCCTTGGTCGCTAACACCCAATTGTCGCGATCCTTGGCGATAAGCTTACCAACCGTCCTTTCTGAGTCGCCGCCTGCGTAACCATTGGCGGTATCGATAAAATTCACCCCCGCGTCCCGCGCCGAACCGACGATTTGATCCGCCGTTGCAGCGTCAGTTTCCCGGCCGAATAACATTGTTCCAAGGCAAAGTGGCGAAACGGCCAGACCACTGCGGCCGAGATTACGGTATTCCATGATTGTCGGTTCCTGAATGGCGAGACTGCCGGAGTTTAACCAGCCCATGATGTTTGGCAAAGTTGTGAATGCGACGCACGACGTGTAAAGGATGAAAACCAGAGTAGGGAGAGCACTCAATGTCACGTGAATATCCAGACCGGCCGTTCTCGGCCGTCGGCGTTGTCGTCTGGCGGGATGACAAATTGTTATTGATCCAACGGGGCAAGGAACCCCGGAAGGGGCAATGGAGTCTGCCGGGCGGTGGCCATGAACTGGACGAGACGACTCGCGAAGCTGCAGCGCGCGAGGTTCTGGAGGAAACCAATTTAGTCGTCGAGGTGACGCATCTTCTCGACGTGGTGGATTCCATTAGCCATGACGACGATGGGCGCGTGCGCATGCAATACGTTCTGGTGGATTTCAGCGCGGAATGGCGAAGCGGTGAAGCTGTTGCGGGATCTGACGCGATGGGGGTTCGTTGGGTGCGTCCGGACGAATTGCCGCCCTATAAATTGTGGTCTGAAACCATGCGTATCATTGAAAAATCGGCGTCGCTGCGTGGGGATGACCCGGCATCCCTTCGCGCGAATGACGTTTCGCCGACGCCCGTATGATTGCGACTGAAGGCGAGACCATTCGGCGCCGCTCGACCTTGATCGGCGGCACCGCGGTTCTCATGTGGGGCGCGTTGGCGCTGTTGACGACCTGGACCGGCGCCGTGCCGCCCTTTCAGCTTGTCGCGATGGCGTTCTCCGTCGCCTTTATCCTGACATTGGGGACATGGTTGTATCGCGGCGTTGATCCCCGGTCGTTCTTGCGCCACCGGCCTTCGGTCTGGTTGCTTGGGATCGGCGGGTTGTTTGGCTATCATTTTTTTTACTTCATGGCCCTGAAAAATGCGCCGCCGATTGAAGCTGGATTGATCGCGTATCTGTGGCCCTTGCTGATTGTTGTGTTCTCCGCCTTGCTGCCCGGTGAAACCTTGACTTGGCGTCATGTTGTGGGCGCCCTTGCAGGGTTGGCGGGGACGGCCTTGCTGGTGACGGGGGGCGGCGACGTGCATTTTCAATCGGTCCACGCGCTGGGCTACGCCGCTGCGGCGGCGTGCGCGTTAACGTGGTCGGGGTATTCAATTTTGAGCCGCCGGTTTGGCGATGTGCCGACCGATACCGTTGGCTGGTTTTGTGGCGCTGCGGCGGTGCTGGGCGCGCTTTGCCATGTCCTGTTTGAAGAAACCTTCTGGCCCGATGATGGTTGGGAATGGCTTGCGGTCTTTTGTTTGGGGCTGGGCCCGGTTGGCGCGGCGTTCTTCACTTGGGATATCGGTGTTAAACGTGGGGATATAAAAGTTCTGGGGGCGTTGTCATATGCAGCGCCGTTGATTTCGACCTTGCTTTTGATAGGCTTTGGCGGGGGCGAGGCGAGCTGGGTTGTTGCGTCGGCATGTTTGCTCATTGTTGGCGGCGCGGTAATTGCGGCGCTGGACATGATACGAGGACGGGCCACGACATGATCGATAAAACATGACAGACAAACTGACCATTTTTGATTGCGATGGCGTCCTCGTGGATAGCGAGGCGCTCGCATCGGTGATTTATGCGGAAACGCTGAGCGAATTTGGATATATCGTTGACGCAAACGCCGTCGCTGAGCGCTTTACCGGATTCAGCATGCAAAGCACAATCGCCGCCGTTGAGGCCGATTGGGGGCAGAAATTGCCCAATGGTCCCGATGGTTTTGCGGCGACGGTGCGCGCCCGCGCGGATATTCGCTTTGATCAGGAATTAAAAGCCATTCCCGGCGTCGCATCGGTTCTGACCCAAATCCGGGGCCCCCGTTGCGTGGCGTCCAGCGGCCAGTTGCGCCGCATTCAACGGTCCCTCGCAACGACGAGCCTCATCCAACATTTCGATGAAGCAGCGCTTTTTAGCGCGCAGATGGTGGCGCGCGGCAAGCCCGCGCCAGATTTGTTCCTGCATGCGGCGCGCGAAATGAAATTTTCCGCCGACGCCTGTATCGTAATTGAAGACAGTCTCGCCGGGGTCGAAGGCGCGGCGGCGGCGGGTATGATCGTCCTGGGGTTTACGGGCGGCGGACATATTGGCGTTGGTCATGAAGATCGGTTACGGCGCGCCGGCGCGCATGACGTTTTCGATGATATGGCGGCGCTGCCGGATTTGTTGGACCGTCTTTAACGCGCCTTCAGGAATGCGGCCATATGGAACGCAGCTTGCTCTGGTTCATATTGGAAACGAACGCCGACGGGACAACTGCGCCGGGCCCGGCACCCAAGGGTTCTACAATCGTCGCCTTCCGCACGGCGTAACTGATTGGCGCAGGCGTCTACATCATACTTGTTTTTCGAAAACGCATGGACAGGACAAGTACTGAGGCAAGGTTGCTCGGTGCAAGACAGGCAGGGATGAACGAGATTGTCGCGTGTTGGAAGAGGGATCTTGGTCGTGAATACAAAGGCGCCTCGATAAGCGTGCCAAAGCCCGTATTCCCCATGGAGCGACATGCCTATCGGCGATGAAAATACGGATTCAGCCAAAACGGCCCATCGCTGAAATGGCGCGTAAGACGGGCCGTCAAAGGGGTAGATTACCCGCGCCCCCAATTCGATACCGAGCGGGTCCAAAATGCGGTGGGTCCAGGTATCGAGGGTGAGCGCTTCATCTGTCTTCCGTATTTCACGAAACGCACGCCACATATCCGGCCCCGCATTGCCGATCAAAATGATTGTTGCGCCGGATACATTGTCGTTGTCGTCAGGGTGAAATCCACCACGGGCGCGGAATCCGTATCGCGCAAGGGCGCGCGCAATGTCTTCATATCGAAGGTGCGTCGAGGGTTCGGTGGATATTTCTTTTTGCGCCAACGTTCCGTCCAGATACGGTTAAGGATTCCCGCATACCTATCCTGATGATATTAATGCTAGTCTATGGGTTATGTGGACAGATGTCGTCGACTTAAACGAATTTTACCATAGTCCTTTGGGACAAACCGCGCGGCGTATTATTCGTCGGCGCATTCGCGCTTTATGGCCGAATGTAAGAGGCCAAAACGTGTTGGGTCTTGGTTATGCAGCGCCTTATCTGACGCCGTTTCGCGGCGAAGCGGCGCGCACCTTGGCGGTTATGCCGCCCAATCAGGGCGCGATGCCATGGCCTTCGCACGAGCCAGGCCTTGTCAGTTTGGCGGATGAGGTGGAATTACCGTTTGAGGATTTGTCCATTGATCGCCTGCTTCTTGTGCATGCGGTGGAATGTAGCGAACAACTGCGCGCGATGATGCGGGAAGCCTGGCGGGTGCTGTCGGAAAGTGGCCGCATGATCGTCGTCGTGCCGAACCGACGCGGTATTTGGGCGCGCGTTGAAGGCACGCCGTTTGGCCACGGTTACCCGTTTTCGAAACGACAATTACGTCGGCTGCTACAGGATTGTCTGTTCACGCCGATGGTGACCGGCAACGCGCTCTATGTTCCGCCTATGCAACGGAGTCTGTTGTTGGGCTCCGCCCCGGCGTTGGAGCGGATCGGAGATCGGTTGTATCCAACCTTTTCCGGTGTTCTAATTGTGGAAGCAAGTAAGCAAATTTACGCAGCAACGCCCGTCGCCGCGCCTGTGCGTCGACGACGATTGGTGGTGTTGCCGGGCGGCGCCGCATCGGCGCAAGCGACAAAACGCGCCATTGAACGCCTCCCGGATCAGATTGACGACCCTTCATCCTGTTAAGGAGAAGGGCTTGGGAATGATGCAATAGAGGATGCTGGGTTTATACACCCAGCGTTCCGCCATGGGAGGATATGGAAATGTCACACGCAATTGATGATACCGTAGAACACGCTGACGTCACCCGGTTGCTGGCGGCGAATAGCAGTGGCTTGAAAATCGAGAATTTACCGGATGAAGTTATCTTTGTCGCGAAACAATGCATTTTGGATTGGCTGGGCGTCACAATCGCGGGCGCCGCGGATCCTTTGGTGGGCATTTTGCGCGATAGCGCCGCCGCGGATGGTGGCCATCAACATGCGACATTGATCGGCGGGCCGGGTAAGGTTTCCGTGCGGCAAGCAGCTCTTATAAACGGGGCGGCGGGGCACGCGCTGGATTATGACGATGTGTTGCGGCCCTTGGGCGGACACCCGACAGCGCCGATTATGCCGGCTGTACTAGCGTTGGCGGAACGCGACGGGCTTAGTGGCGCGGCGTTGCTAACGGCGTTTGTCGCCGGACTGGAGACAGAGGCGCGCGTTGGCTTGTTCGTGGGGGACAGCCATTACGCAGCAGGGTGGCACGCGACTGCGACGATTGGGACATTCGGCGCTGCGGCGGGTAGCGCCAGCCTCATGGGCCTGGACGCTGATCAAACGGCGATGGCGTTGGGCATCGCCGCGACGCAGGCCGCTGGTCTAAAATCCATGTTCGGCACCATGTGCAAACCATTGCACGCGGGCAAAGCGTCTGAAAATGGATTACTGGCGGCGGATCTGGCGTCGCGTGGCTTCACCAGCCGCAGCGACGCGCTGGAATGTTTTCAGGGCTTTGGGTTCACGCAATCGGAAACGGTTTCCGCAACGGCGGCGCTGGAGGATCTGGGCGCCTTGTTTTACGCGCCGCGCACGCAGTTCAAATATCACGCGGCGTGTTACGGGACGCATTCGCCGATTGAAGCCGCTCGAAAAGCGCGCCTGAATGCATCTTTCAACCCAGGCAATGTGGAAAAAATCGAGTTGAAGGTGCATCCTCGTTGCTTGAGCGTTTGCAATATTCCAGAACCAGAAACAGGACTGGAAGTGAAATTCAGCCTTCGACACACAACGGCGCTGTCTTTATCGGATGCGCCGACCGGCGACATGAATTTATACTCTGTCGCGACCGCGACGGACCCGGAATACGTCGCCTTGCGCCGCAAGGTGACGGTGTCGGGCGATCCGGATCTGAACCGAAATGGGTCGGAAATCCTCGTCCATCAGAGCGACGGGACCGTCATACGAGAAGTTGCGGATTTAACCGAGCCGGATTCAAATTTTGAAGCAACATGGCGCCGGTTGCAGGATAAATTCCGCGCCATTACAGCGCCGGTCGTCGGTGACGATAAGTCGGAAACGATTATCCGTCTTGTCGATTCTCTGGAGAGTCAGGACGGCGTCGCATCCTTGACGGCGGCGTGTACGCCCACGGCTTAACGCTTGCGACAACGGGGGGAAAGGCCATGAAGGCTCATTCACGTGCACCGATTACCGGCCCTGAAGTCTGGCGCGGCGCGGATATTGTAAACACGGGGTCATGGCTTCACTCGCTGAGCGATTCCGCGATCGTGGAAATTGACGATGCGCTTGCGCAGGCAAAGGCATCGGGTCATCCGTGGCGTGATGTCACCAAACAGACATTTCCGCTTGGCGCCTTTGGCGATGAATTGGCGGTCATGTCGGATGAGCTGGAAAGCGGGAGTGGCCTTGTCAAACTGACGGGCTTGCCTGTGGCGCGTTATTCCGAGGACGAATTACGGACGATCTTTTATGGTCTTGGCTCGCACCTGGGAACGCCGGTCGGGCAAAACGGGCAGCGAGGAATGATGCGCGATATTCGCGACAACAGCAAAAATGGCGGGAAGCGCGTCGATTCCGCCGGGCCGTTGCGGTGGCATACGGATCGCGCGGACGTGGTTGGCCTGCTTTGCGTTCGCAGTGCGCGGAAAGGCGGCGTCAGCCAGGTCGCCAGCACGACGGCGATACATAACGCCATGTTGGCGCGCCGTCCTGATTTGGTCGACACATTGTATGACGGCTTTCAACGGTATTCGCCGGGCGACGAAGTAGGCGTCGAGGCGGGAAGTTATGTTCTGCCTGTCTTTGGGCTGCGTGATGGGTTTTTCACCAGTCATTTCTCTCGCACTTATATTGAACAGGCGCAGACTATTCCCGGCGTCCCCGAATTGACCGACCGACAGGTTGAGGCGGTGGATATGTTGATGGCGTTGGCGACGGAATTGAGCTTCGAGATGCCGCTGGCGCCGGGGGACATTCAATTTCTGAACAATCACGTCACCTATCATGGGAGAACGGCGTTTGAAGATGATGCGGGGCTCGGTGAAGGTCGGTTGTTGTATCGTATCTGGTTATCGACGCCGAATAGCCGCCCGTTACCGGAAAGTCACAAGGTTTTATGGGGCTCGGTTGACGCCGGCGCGTTGCGAGCCGGCGCTTAAGTTAAAGTCTCTATTTGTCTTCGATTGTTTCAAGGCTTTCGATGTCAGGGCTATCGATAACGGTGCGGGCCACTTCGTAGGAATATCCCTGACGGCCGAGCGCAGCCAAATCCCGGTCTCGAGTGGATTGTCGGTCCGTCTTCCGCCACGGGCCAAGGCGACGCCGCCGCGCGTAATTACAAGCCGCTGTTAAGTCGGTTTCCGTTAGCGTGTCGAGGGCGGCGTCAATGTCGTCGGCTTCAACGCCTTTCGCCGATAGCCGGTAGCGAACGCCTTTCGCGGATACGCCGCGTCGGTGCAATGTCTGGGTTTGGGCTTCTGCAAAGGCGGCGTCGTTCAACACGCCGATACGTTTGAACCGGGTTACGATGTCATCGATCCAGGTTTCGGCGTCGGTGGCGGTGTCGAGATTCTCGGAATCCGCGATTCGGGCCTTGATAACCCGGCGCATGAGGACTCGGCGCAAATTTTCAGAACTACTGGCGTATTGCTCCAGATACCGGACAGCGATATTCCGTAATCTTGCTTCTGTCATCGGCTTCGGGCGCCGTTTTTTCTCTTTTTCGACTTTCATGGTGAAAGTTTAGAGTTTTTTGAAAAAAAACGCATCTGTGTGATCATCGTCACTGTGGTCGTCGCCGGTTTCGACGAATATGTGGTTATACCGGCTGGTAAGGCATTACGCCTTCGAAGCACGGATGCCGAGGGATCGACGCTGACCCTGCCCCTCCCCAGACGCGTCGGTTCACGGATATGGCGGCGACAATGCCCAGGCATTGTCGCCGTTTTCTTTTTTTCATTTCCTGAAGTTTTGCAAATACCCAGCGTTATTCGCCCTTATCTTCAGCGACCGATTCCAGCGTCGGCGTCCGATAGCGATCCGCCGGGTCCAGCCACCCTTTGAAATTGGGCGTGCGTTTCTCCGAAAAGGCCTGACGGGATTCCATAAGGTCGGATTTATCGCCGTGGTCATGCAACGCCGTCGCAAGGCGTTCAATGTCCGGTGTCACCGACGGGCGCATCTGCCGCATCATATGGATAGTGTTAACCCGGGCTGCAGGCGGCAGGGTCAACATATGCTCCGCCATCTTGTACGCCGTGGGAATCAGGTCGTCCGGCGTCGCGAGCCGGTTGATAAACCCGACCTGATGCAAACGCTCAGCGGTGAAGCGGAACCCCAGCGCCATCTCGGTGGCGATAGGGTGGGGTAATCCGGCGACATGGCCGTGATTGTATCCGCCCAACAGCCAACGCTTGGCTTCCGACATTTCGAAAACAGCATCGGGCACCGCGACCCTTAAATCAGTGCGTTCCACCAGCATGAAGCCGCCGCCCATGGCGAATCCGTTCACCGCTGCAATAACCGGCTTCTCCAGGGTTCCATTCATAAAGGGGTCTTCACGCGGTGGTGTGTCCAGTCCAGGCGCGCCGCGCGCCAGCGATTCTTTCATATCCTCCCCGGCGCAAAACGCGCGACCGGTCCCGGTGAAGACAGCGACTTCCAAATCCGGGTTTTCCCGAAATTCGATAAAGGCGTCGCTCATTTCGGCGCGTAGCTGCGTGCCCAGCGCATTCATACGATCCGGTCGGTTCAACCGAATCAGTATAATCTTTCCGTTAATTTCTGTTTCAACGA
Organism: Alphaproteobacteria bacterium; assembly: GCA_047631095.1. Classification (GTDB taxonomy): domain Bacteria; phylum Pseudomonadota; class Alphaproteobacteria; order UBA8366; genus JABJJH01. The sequence goes on along the minus strand of JBLHZD010000013.1, from coordinate 12,328 downwards.
TCGCCATTGCGTGGCTCCCTCTGTAAAATGAACGTGTTAATCCTATAGCGTATCGCGCGCGCGGCTGCAAAATGTCGTGTGCGACCGTTTATATTTCATTGCGGGTTTTTACGATCAGCCAGGTGATTGTGGTTATGCCAATGGCGCAATAGACGTACAGGGTGGTTTGAAAATTCGTGACCTCGATAAGGGGACCGGACGCCATGAGCCCGATGGGCACGCCCATGACCGCCAAGGATCGCGCGCCCATGACGCGGCCCCGAAACAGCGGCACCGTCCAACCGATCAGCGCAACGCCCATGGTGACCATCGTAGCGCTATGAAAAAAACCAATTCCCGCCAGGGCCCAGGCTCCGGGACCGGGGCCGTTAATTTGGCCAAACCAAAGTAGCAGCGCGTACCAGAACGCGGCGCAAATGAACATAAGCATCGCCGGGCGTCGGGAGCCTCCGGACCACGCTAGTAAAAGCGATCCGGTCAAGGCGCCGCCCGCATACACCGCCACCAATCGACCCAGGCCATTCGCATCCATTAAATAGATGTCCTTGACGACATAGGGTAAAAGGCCCGTCGTCAACGGCACTGCAGTGAGATTAACCAGAAACGCCAACCACAGGACCATTCGAACATTGGGGGTCTCCCAAGCATAGGTCAGCCCGTTCATGAGGTCGCGCCATGGGGTTGGGGCTGCAGCGTGCGTTGCGGGGTCGCCGTCCGGCGTTTGACTCGGGCGTGTTTTGGAAACGCCGAATGTGAACGCGAAACTGGCGAGATAAAATCCCGCGATAGCGATATAGGTAACGCCCATTCCCAGCGCCGACAGCAACCCGGCGCCCGCGAGCGCGCCCGCGATTTTTGCCGAATCCTGCGTCGCGCGGGAAAACCCCAGGGCGTTCATAAGGCTATGGCGCGGCATGGTGTCGCCGATCAGAGAATTGCGCATCACCAGGTCGGAGGGGCGAACCAGCCCCATCAGGAACACGACGGCGAAGACGTGATACGGCGTGAGGGTTCCGGTCAGGCCGAATCCCATCATGGCGATTGCGAGTGTGGCGTAGGTGGCGCGCATGACGCATAAAACGCTGCGACGCCCAATCCGGTCGCCCGCCAGCCCGAACAATGGGGCGATAAATGTACCTAGGTATTGCAAGGCGCCCAGCGCGGCGAGCAGGGTGACTGAGCCGGTTTCCACCAACACGTACCAACCCAGGATCAGGGTTTCCATTTCGAACGCCCAGGACGTCAGCAAATCGCCGGGCCATTGAAACCGATAACTTCGAACCCGAAACGCCGCCAGCATGTTCCACCCACTCCCCGGCCAGAATACAGACTCCGGCATTGAAATCAGTAGAGAGGGAATTCCCGGACAAAGCAATTGCGGGTAAGCGCGGGTTTTTTATGGGTCGGGGCCGGCGGAGTTTTGGATTTATGAGGCACCCAGGAGCGAGGCCGGCGGCGTTTAGCCTTCCAACGCTAATCCGGGGCGCGGCCAATCCACGGCGATCAGGCGCCCCGTGCCCGCCAGGGTGATATAGGCGGTTTTCATATCGTGGCCGCCAAAACAGATGTTGGTGCAGTAGGGCTCTGGCGCTTCGTGGAATTCCACCAGCGCTCCTTCAGGTGAGATCACGCTTACGCCGCCGCGCACAAGGGTGGCGACGCAAATGTTGCCGTTGGCCTCCACGGCCAGCGAGTCGAATCTTTGAAACCCGGGAAGACCATGAACAAGCTTGCCGCCATTGGGGGCGGGCCATGGTTCTTTTAGGACGTCGCCATCTCCGACAATCTCATAAGACCAAAGACGGCTGGTTTCGGTTTCCGAAACATAGAGCGTCTTTCCGTCGGGCGAGAGGCCAACGCCATTGGGGGTCAGGATCGGGAAGATTACCTCTTTGATCATTGAGCCGTCGCATCGTGCATAATAAATAGCGCCGCGATCCATTTGGCGATCATATACTTTGCCGAAATCGGTGAACCAGAAGCCGCCGGATTTATCAAAAACGATGTCGTTCGGGCCCTTTAGAGGAATATCGCCGCATCGGTCATAAAGGGTTTTGGTTTCACCCGTCGAAAGATCGACCTGTTCGATCCGACCGCTCGTATAATCTTCCGCGCATCCCGTGGGCCGCAAAAACCCAGTCTCACTACGAAGCCATGTGAAACCACCATTGTTGCAGACATAACATTTGCCATCCGGGCCCATGGCGGCGCCGTTCGGGCCGCCACCAAGGTTGGCGACAGTTTCGAGCTCGCCTGAAGGAAGAACGCGCGTTAATCGTCCCCCGGCGATCTCCACAACAATGACGCTGCCATCGGGCATGGCGATGGGACCTTCCGGGAACTCAAGGTTGGCCGTTAGTTCCTGTCCTTCGAGTTTCATGAGAATCCCCCTTTAACGAAATGTAATGTTTTGTTTTGCTCGCAGTTGACCGTTGGATTTGTCTACGGGGCGTCGAAGCTGTCTTTCTCAACAATCTTGATGACGCTTGGGAAATAGGTTCCCGACAATCCCTGTGCTTCCGCAGCTTCGTAATATCGCCGCACCAATGAAGCGACAGGGGTGTTCACGTCCTGCTCGTCCGCCAGCTCCAATACATAACCGATGTCTTTAAGCACATAGCTTGGCGGAAAGGCTTTGTCCGGAAACACCCGGGGCAGCATCGCCTTCATGCCGTGATTGCGAAGCACAAAGCTGTCGCCCGACCCTTTGGAAACGGTATCCAGCAGTTTCGCCGGATCGACGCCAGCCCGTTCGGCCAGGACCATCATCTCCGCCAGCGCGGCGGTATGTTCAAAAACCAGCATGTTGTTCACGAGCTTGACGACCTGACCTGTGCCGACGCCGCCGCAATGCGTAACGTCCGACCCGATCATATCGAGCATTGGACGAATGTGGGAAAAGATCGCATCGTCGGCGCCCACCATGATGCTGAGCTCGCCTTTTTGCGCCGCCTCACGGGTGCGTGCGACGGGGGCGTCGGCGATTCGAAGTCCCGCTGATTGCAATTGATCGCCAACGTTTCGCGCATCGGCGACGGCGGTGGTGCTAAGATCGACAATGACAGACCCTGCTTTGGCGACGGGCAGGATCGTTGTGCAAACCGCTGTAACGTGCGCGCCTCCGAGGAGTGACAGGAAAATTATATCTGCGGCCGTCGCAACATCTTCAACTGTGCGGGCTGGTTCCGCTGATGTGTCTTCAAGCGCGGTGAGCTAAACGGGGTCAAGATCGAAGGCGATGACATGGCCGTCGTGTTTATTGGCCATATTGCGGCACATCGGGCCGCCCATTACGCCCAATCCAATAAAGCCAATTGTGGGAGATTTGTTTTGCACGGAGCGATCCTTTCATCCGCCTGCGCCTGGCGCAAAGGCGGGGTTCCAATTTCGTAACTATCTCAGTGACCCTGGAGGATCAGCGGGCGGGGGCGTCTCCGGCAAAGGTGATGCGGTGCAGAACGCGTTTGTGACCGTGATAATCATTGATCGGGTTGTGCAGCGCACAGCGGTTGTCCCAAAGCGCGATCGAGCCGGGTTCCCATCGGAAGCGACAGGTGAATTCTGGTCGGGTCTGGTGTTCAAAAAGGTAGTCGAGGAGCGGCTTGCTCTCCGCCTCCGTCCACCCTTTGAAATGGGTGGTGTGGGCGAAGCTGACATACAGGCTCTTGCGTTTGGTTTCCGGGTGAATGCGGATGATCGGATGCTCCGCGACGCGGGCGGTTTTTGCGTCTTCCTTAGGCGCGTCCGCGACCCGTGCGGCGCGCGTATCAACCACGCGGCCTTTGTGAGACGAATAGACGCCAATCAACTGATCCAGTGTCGCCTTTAACCCGTCAGAGAGAGTTTCGTATGCGAGATAGCCATTGGCGAAAAGCGTGTCGCCGCCATAGGGGGGCAATTCAAGCCCATAGAGCATCGTCGCCATGGGTGGTTGCTGCTGGTAGGTCGTGTCCGTATGCCAGAGACCCCCGAAGTTGATTGTCTCGTCCGCCAGTTTGACGATTGGCGTGATGACCGGGAATCCTGGAAGCCCCTGTATAAAGGGATATTCGACGGGGTCGCCGAAGCGCTCGGCCAGCGCAACCTGCTGCGTTGGCGTAATTTTTTGATCGCGGAAGAACGCCACGAGATGTTCTAGCCACGCGTGTCGAATTTCGGCCACGACGTCGTCCGACAGTTCTTTTGACAGGTCTACGCCATCGATTTCGACGCCGATAGCGCCGGAAACCGGGCGGATACGAATATGTTTATACGTCACTGAAAGTTATCCTTCCTCAGCCTCAATTTCTGAAGGCGACCGTGGCACAGGTCGACCGAAAATCGAAATGTTCATTCAGGTGGGCTATAGGGTTTATTATTAAGCTGGGCGGAATATTGTCAATATGATATATTATTGCCTATAAGAAATAAAAAAGGCAACCGGAGCGATGCCGGAATGGAATACAGCTGAAAAGATTCCAACAAAGGTCCCTGCCGTTATTCGAGCGGTCGCGATACTCCGAAAACTCGGCGCGTCAGCGGAACCCTTGGGTGTGAACAGACTAGCGAGAGATCTCGACCTTGTGCCCAGCACGTGCCTGCACATTCTCAGGGCGCTGGTTGGTGAAGGCCTCGTTGATTTCGACCCGACGTCGAAACATTATTCGATTGGTCTCGGGATTCTGCCGATTGCGCATAGCGCCATTAAACGCAGTGATTTTGCGACCTTGGCGCAGCCAATGCTGGTGGCGCTATCGGAGCGTTTCGCGGTCACCACGATGGCGACCCAGCTGTTTGAGTCGCAGGAGATGGTGGTGGTCGCGTTGTCCCACGCGCAACTGCCCTTTCGTTTATCCACTGACCTTGGCAGCCGATTCCCGGCGCTAACTAGCGCGACAGGCCGATGCGTCGCGGCCTTCGGCGACTTCGATTCAGCGGCGCTCCGAGATCGATTTGATTGCGCGCCCTGGGATAACCCACCCAAATTTGAATCCTGGAAAGCGCAGGTCGAGATGTCGCGCCAGGACGGTTACGGCGTTGACATTGGAGAATTTATTAGTGGCGTGACAATTGTCGCAGCGCCCTTTTTCAATTCAAACGGCGCGGTCGTGCGTAGCTTGGTCGCACTCGGGACGTCCGAAAAAATGAAGAGCGCCAGTGTCCCGAATCTCGCCCGTGAAATGCTTGGAATGCGCGATGAACTTACGGACTGGCTGATACGGGGCTAACCTCCATATTCAGCGCCTTCGCGCACTTTCGCCCGCGAGTCAGTCGGATCATACAAAATTTTATGAATAAAAATGGTGCCGCCTGGGTGACTTGAACACCCGACCCCCGCATTACGAATGCGATGCTCTACCAGCTGAGCTAAGGCGGCCCATTCGCGCGGAACATATGCGTATCTTTCGCGCAACGCAAGACGGGAAAACGCGGAGAATTCACGTCTTTTGGGTACAAGAATGGACGTTTTGGCGGGTTTTAAAAATAAGTACAAAAAAAATCGTTTTTTGTGACGTGTGTCACAGCACCGGTCCTACTTTCGCCGCATTATGATGTCACAGTCTTCGGACGACATGTTTTCTCTCCCTGATCTCAGGGCCGGATGATCGCTAGATTTTCCGGCCCCTTTTTTTGCGCAAATCTCGACGTTGCTGCTCACCGTGTCATTGGCGCGGGAAGACGTTCCTTTTCGTCTATCGTCTCAATTTGGTTGGACTCGTCGTTCACCTGATGTTGGGGGATGTTGCGCGGGGCGCGCCACTGTAGACCATCGAATTGCCCGCAATGTCCGCAAACGGGTCGCCATTCGTCATGCGCGCCGCCGCATTCATCGCAAATCCACGCGCTATCCGCCTGTGATGGTATCGCGAGCCATCGTCCGGCCGCCGCCGCATCGTTATGCTCGGCGGTTTCGATATTCGCCATTAACCGATAAACGCGGGCGTCAATTTTTGTGTCGCTTTCCGCGTTATCGATGACGGCGGACAAATGATGGCGTGCCTCCCCCCATAAATTCGCGGCCAACGCGGCGCGCGCCAGCGCGATGTGACTTTCCGCGTGGTCGGGTTGAAGGTCGGCTAGTCGTTGGGCGCGTTTTACGCGGTCTAGATCAGACGCCTTGGGATCCAGGGAATTGTATATCGCAGCCAATTCCGGGTGCGGCGCGCCACGCCAGGCGGATTCGATCACACGAAGCGCCTTGCGCGTTTTGCTCGCCAATCCCAGGAGTCGACCAAGCGCTGTCGCCGCTGGAACCAAGGTTGGGTCCAGGTCGAAGGCGCGCTGGGCGCATTGCAACGCCGCCGCTGCATTTCCTTGAGTTTCCTGGTTTTGGCTTTCGGCCACGCCGAGCACGGCGCGGCGGCGGCGCGCCACTACCGGGTCAATCGGTTTTCGGCGTCCACTGGAACGTGAAATTGTGTCATCGGCTGCGGCCCAGTCCGATATGGCGATTTGCTGATCGAAGAGTTCCTCGACAACCCATTTCGTATTGGGGCGTAACCCGTTCGCTTGTTTCGCCAATTGAAGCGCTTCGGTGGCGTCGCCGGATTTGATCGCCTGGGTGAGCAGGCCTCGAACTCCCAAAAACGCCATATCCGGTTGGTCCAGCATGGCGGAAAAGTAGCGTTGCGCCGCGTCCTCGTCGCCGTCAAGCTGGGCCGCTTGCGCCGACAGCAACATGGTAAGCGCGGGCTCCTGCAACAACCGGTCCGCCTTTTTGGATAGCCGGGCGGCCTCTGCTGAATCGCCGGCGGCGACGGCGACCATACCCTGGCTCAAGAACCGGTATCCTTGGCGTCGTCTTCGGACCTGACGCGCATTGGAAAGATTACGCGGTGCGCGGCGCAGGAAACGCCAGAGCCGATAAGAAGCGGCGGCGGCGGCGGCGACAAAGACGACCAGGGCGAACAAAACGCCGATTGACGTGTCGAACCGGAATCCGGCCCACTCAAGGCTCACGACGCCGGGATGATCGGCGAACCAGACCGCCAAAGTGACGGTCGCGGCGACGAGGGCGACAAGTAATAAAACGCGCCTCATTGTTGGGACCCTGACGTTGATTGTATTTGCGTTACGACGGCGGCCGTTCGAAGGGACTGACGTGCGGTATCAACGGCGATACGCTTTCGCGCATCGGCAATCCAGGATTTCGCAGCGCCTTCGGCTTCCGCCGTTGCGGCGATCAGGGCGACAGCGTCGGACAGCTTATTCATCGACAACGCCTCGGCGGCGCGGTCAACAGGGCCATTCAACCGGCGCCACGATACAACGTCGTATAATTTATTCAGGGTCTCCCCCATCCAATCACTTTTTTCGCCAACGCTTTCCCGCCGCGCCAATGACGGCGCAAGCGTATCGAACTGCCGGGCCAATGTTGATAGGGACGGGGCGCCGCTGGTTGCGATTGCTTGCAACGGAGTCAGTATGGCGTTGAGTGTGGCGTCCGGCACCAAACCTGCGCTTTTGATCGCCGCACGCGCTGTATTCAGCGCGAGAGCGAAGTTTTGGTCGGTGGCCAGGGCCGAATCAAGGCCGCTGATGGCGAGGCCGAGCGCGGCGGAATTTGCATCGGCGCCTGAGCCTTGCGTCGATTTTAAAGTGTTCAACCGGTTTGTCATTTCCGTGGCGCGCGCGATCGCCGTCTCCGTCGTTGTCGCAAGCGACTGTTTCAACTGCGTGCGTTCCTCTGTTGAGGACAAAAGTGAATTCTCGGCGGCGGCGAGGCGGGCTTCCATGGCGGTGAGCGCGGCTTGAAAGGGGGCGTCACTCGGAGAAGCGCTATCACTTCGCGCCGATTCCTGTGTTTCTAATTTTAGTGCGGCCGATTCCAGGGCCTCCAGGCGTATGGTCAGTTCCGGGTTTGCGGATTGAACAGGCCTGTCGGCCGTTTGTGTGAGCGTTGTTTCAAGGGCGACAATCCGCTCATTCAAGCGTTCAATCTGCGCGCGGGCGTCTGCATCAGGGGTTGTTACGGGTTGGCGGGGCGAAACGTTTGGCAATGTAACGCCAAGCGACGGCCCCCAATAAGGGTGCGACGAGAGCGCGAGGGCGGCCACGGAAATTATGACGGCAAGCCAGGCCACGCCGCCGCCGCCGCCGGTACGCGTATTGGTTGCGGCTGGCGTTGGGGGTTGGGGGCTTGTTGAGGGCGTTTCGTCCGCCGATGGTTCGTGTCGTTGTTTGGCGTCGTTTTCGGCGCTAATTCCGGCGCTAATTTCTTTCGGAGCGTCCGCATTAAGGTTGACGCTGTGTTTAATCGCCGCCGCTTCAATGGCGTCTCTACGAGATTCAGGAATGACGCCGCGGTTTTTCCAGCCCTGGACGGTTGTGACGGCGACATCGATTTTCGTCGCCATGGGGCGAATGCCGCCGAACAGTTCGATGATGCGAATTGCGTCCAATGTCTGGTCTGACGCAACCGTCTCATCTGCTTCTGTTTCGGGCGCTTCTGTTTTAGGCGCTTCCACTTCGGCGCCGGTTTCTTCTTCGTCCCTGGTCATGGAATATTCAATCTTTCATCTAATACGGCCAACAGGTCAGCCTGAGTGGGGTTCGGCGCAACATAAACACATCGCCAGTTTATCCCTTGCGCCGCGTCCGCTACAGCCTGACTAAGGCACAGAATATCAATGCTCGCCCCTGTATTTTCAAATTCCGCCCCGAGTCGTACAAAGGTCGCGGCGGTTCGCGGTGAATAAAATAATATCATATCGACGGCATCGCCACGCAAGGCTGCGGCGGTTTTCGCCGAAAAATGTTCTTTTTGTTTCGCGTCGTACAAAACGACGCGGCGGAGTTTGAAGCACGCTTTTGCCAGAACGCCCTGTAGGTCGCCTGAAATCGCCGACCCCGCCGGGTGCAGAAGCGCGCCGTCTATCGGGCGCGCCTTTTCCTGGATCAACGTGGCCAGCGACGTGACGTCGCCCCCGGCGCTAAAGACAGTATCGAAACCTGCTGACTGCGCGGCCTCGGCTGTGCGGTCCCCAACGGCGTATGCGGGCAGATCGCGCCGCGTTGACGCCAGCGCATAGGCGCGCACGCCGTTGGCGGAGGTGAAGACAATACCCTGGAGGTCGCGTTCATCGAGATCCGAAGGCCCGATAAATTCGATAGTCAGCATCGGTTCCGTCAAGACGTCGTGCCCGCGCGCCTTCAAAAGGGCGGCTAAGGGCGCGGAATCTTCCGACGGCCGGGTCAGCAGGATACGAATAGGCGTCAACTCCAAAGAAAACGCGCCGTGATTAATGTTCGAACAGGTTTGGGCCCGCTTTTGATTTCAGCGCAGCGCCCATCGATGCGCCCATTTCGAGCGCGTCGGCGCGTGCCCCTGTCTCGCACTGGCGGTGTATGATCGCGCCGTCAGGGCTGGCGACCAGGCCTGTCAGCGTTAGTGCGTCGGCCGCGCCAAGTTCAGCCAAGGCGGCGATTGGTGTCCGGCACGATCCGTCGAGCGCGGCCAGCATCGCCCGCTCCGCCGACACACAAAGGGCGGTGTCCTCATGGTTCAACGGCGCCAGAAGCGTTTTCAGCCTGTCGTCATCGGTGCGTATTTCCACGCCGACGGCGCCTTGTGCGACTGCGGGGAGCATTTCCTCGACGTTCAGAATACTGGTCAGGACGTCCGCTTTGCCCAGACGATTGAGTCCGGAAACCGCCAACAGAGTCGCATCGCATTCGCCGTCTTGCAGTTTGCGAAGCCGCGTTTCTACATTGCCGCGGATTGATTCCACTTTTACATCCGGGCGCGCGGCCAGGACTTGCGCCTGACGCCGCAAAGACGATGTACCCACAATTGCGCCAGGCGGCAGATCGGCTAACCGCGCCGCGTCGCGTCCGATGAAGCCGTCGCGCGGGTCTTCGCGCTCCAGAATGACGTCGATCATCAATCCATCCGGCGTCCATGTTTCCACATCCTTCATGGAATGCACCGCCAGATCGATACGATTGTCGAACAACGCCTCTTCGATTTCCTTTGTAAACAAGCCTTTGCCGCCAACTTCCGCCAGCGGGCGGTCCGTGATTCGGTCGCCGGAGGTTCGGATGACAATGATCTCAACCTCCAGCCCATTATTCGCCGCAATGAGCCCGTCCCGCACGTAATTCGCTTGAATCAGGGCGAGCGGCGATCCCCGCGTTCCAATCCTGACAGGAGCATCTATGATGTTTTGCGACATTCTCTAACACCTTCACCAAAATATGTTACGGGACGTATAGTCAGTTTCGTGATATTTGTCCCGCTTCATAAACGTGGATACCGTCGGACATGATGTCCCTGACAATTGTTATCATTATCGCCTTATTTATTTTCTTCCTGACTGTCGCACTCAAGGCGCGTGACAGTTATCCGACGTTCAGCGATGAACAGCTCCTGAACCAGCACAGACGTTTTATCGACGAACTTGATCGATCCCGAAAATATGTCGGCGCCACTTATTTTCTCCAAAAGGAACAAGGGTCGCCCGCGCAGCGGGAGCTTACCTCGCGTGGATTTGATGTTGAACTGGCGATCCGGGAACGCCATATCGCCGAACGACAAAACCGACCGATGGACTGGGGTGTTTGTCGTTTGGCGCCGTCTGCCGTGACGATTTCGAAAAGCGCGCAATAACATGACTGTTCTGGGTACATGATCGTTCTGGGTATTGAATCGTCCTGTGATGAAACGGCCGCCGCCATCGTGCGCGACGATCGGACAATCTTGTCGAATGTCGTGTATTCGCAATTGGATGAACACGCGCCCTATGGCGGGGTTGTGCCGGAAATTGCGGCGCGCAGTCACTTGTCTCATATCGATGGGATCGTCGCCCGCGCCATGTCCGACGCTGATATTCCGTTTTGCGAACTGGACGGCGTCGCTGCGACGGGGGGACCGGGGCTGATCGGCGGCGTGTTGGTTGGCATGATGACGGCGAAGGCGATTGCGCTGGTTCATGATATTCCGTTGATTGCGGTCAACCATCTGGAAGGCCATGCGCTGACGGCGCGACTAACGGATGGGTTGGAATTTCCGTATTTGTTGTTGCTGGTGTCCGGCGGGCACTGCCAATTGCTGGAGGTCTCTGGACCGGGCGCGTTTACGTTGTATGGAACGACGATGGATGACGCCGTGGGCGAGGCGTTCGATAAAACTGCGAAAATACTGGGCCTCTCTTATCCTGGTGGTCCGGCGCTTGAAGTCGCGGCGAAGGCTGGCGATCCAAAGCGGTTTTCACTGCCTCGACCATTGAAGGGGCGACCCGGCTGCGCGTTTTCCTTTTCCGGGTTGAAAACGGCGGTCTCGCGTCTCGTGACGCTGAAATTGGCGCCCCAGATGGCGTCCGGCGTGCTGGATGCCCAAACAACCTCCGACGTTGCGGCGTCCTTTCAGGCGGCGGTTGCGGAAACGCTTGCGGACCGGACGCGCAATGCGATCCAACGGTTCCGCGCGGCTCACCCTGGCGGAGCAGCGTATCCGTTGGTCGTGGCGGGCGGCGTGGCGGCGAACCTGTATCTGCGCGATATTTTATCGGATTTATCTGAACAAGAAGGCATGCGCTTTGTCGCGCCGCCGGTGGCGCTGTGCACCGATAATGCGGCGATGATCGCCTGGGCGGGCGTTGAGCGTCTTCGACTGGGCATGACGGACGGTCTCGACTTTGCGCCGCAACCGCGCTGGCCGCTGGATGCCGCGGCATGACGCGCGTTACGGTCATCGGCGGCGGGGCCTGGGGTACGGCGCTGGCCTGCGTTGCCCGGCGGAAAGGGGCCGAGACGACCCTATGGGCGCGCAACGGCGCGCTTGTGGAGTCGATCAATTCCGGCGCTGGAAACCCGGATTACCTGCCCGATGTGGCATTGGAACCGGGCATTCGCGCGACCACGGATATTGAGGCGGCGGTGGTCAGAGCCGATGCGATCCTGTTGGTGACGCCGGCGCAATTTCTACGCGGCGTTGTCGAGCAATTCACCGATGATCTGGATCCAACGACCCCGTTGGTGATTTGCGCCAAGGGTGTGGAGCGCGGTCGAAATCTATTGATGACAGAGGTCTTGAGCGAAGCCGCGCCAGGCAATCCGGTTGCGGTGTTGTCGGGGCCGACCTTTGCGGCGGAAGTGGCGCGGGGTTTGCCGACGGCCGTGACGCTGGCGTCGACGGATTCCCATGTCGCCAATCGTTTGTCTGCGATGATGGGGTCGGCGATTTTCCGTCCGTATCTATCCGTTGACGCGACAGGCGCTGAAATTTGCGGCGCGGTGAAAAACGTATTGGCCATCGCGTGCGGCATTCTTCGGGGGCGCGACATGGGCGACAATGCGCGCGCGGCGTTGATAACGCGCGGCGTCGCTGAAATATCCCGGCTTGGCGCGG
>JBLHZD010000012.1:0-31907 GCA_047631095.1 Alphaproteobacteria bacterium | reverse complement strand
TGGCAACGACAGGTCATAAACCTGGTTTTTCAATGCCGTGTGATCGTCTTCGTTGGCGACGATGACAATCTGGGTCGCGCTTTGTAAAAACTCTGCACTGTTCAGGAGCGTCGATAGGGGAAAGAAGTTTTTCGCCGCCGCACCGGAGAAGGCGGTGATGATTTCTTCTGCACGGGTTAAATATTCGGCGTTTCCCGTAACGTAGTATAGACGGGCGCAAACATTCGCCATCATCCCGTTGCCGGACGGCACGGCGTTGTCATTGGCGGATTTGGTGCGCGCGATAAGGCCTGTGGTGTCGTCGGCGGCGAAAAAATATCCGCCAGATTCCGAATCCCAATAGTGTTTATTGACGGTGGTGAGCCAGATTTCCGCCTGCGACCGGTACTTTTCGTCGCTTGTCGCCTCAAATAAGGCCAAAGCTGCGCGGCTCATGGCGGCGTAGTCGTCGAGAGTGGCGGGATGGTTGGCGCGGCCGTCGCACCAAGCGTGAATAAGCCGGTCGCCGTTGGTTAATTCGGTTTGAATAAACGCGAATGCCTGTTGCGCTAACTTGATCCAGTCCGGTTGATTGAACGCCAACCCGGCGTTGGTCAGGGCGGTAATCATCAGCCCGTTCCAGTCCGCGAGAATTTTGTCATCCAATCCCGGGCGAATGCGGGATTTGCGATGGGCCAGCAATTTAGACCGGCTGGCGCGCAATCCGTCTTCGGTTGCGGGGTCGACCATGGTTTGGGTTTTCAAGCGGTTTAAAATGCACTTGTTTTCCCAGTTACCATCGGCCGTTACATCATAAAAAGCGCGGAACAACGTGGCGTCGGCGCCGAGGATTTCATCGATCTCGGCGGCGTCCCAAACATAGAACTTTCCCTCTACGCCTTCGCTGTCGGCGTCCAGCGCGCTGAAAAACTCGCCCTTGGGGCCGGTCATCTCTGCTTGCAGCCATTCCACGGTTTCTTTGACGCGTTGTTCGTATAGGGGGTCTCGCGTTTCTTGCCAAACCAACGTCAAAAGGTCTATGAGCTGGGCGTTATCGTACAGCATTTTCTCGAAATGAGGCGCGAGCCAGCGCTCATCGACGGAATATCGCGAAAAACCGCCGCGCAAATGATCGTAAATGCCGCCCTGGCATATATTGTTGAGCGTTCCGGTCACGGCGGTTTTAAAGGTGTGATTGCCCGTTCGTTTCCAGGCGCGCCATAGCTGCTCGTATATACCGGATTGAGGGAATTTGGGGGCGCCGCCAATCCCGCCATGGACCGGGTCGTTTTCCTGAACCAGTCGGCCAGCGATCTGGTCGAGGAGTTTGGTTGTAATAATACCGCCTTTTTCAGCGCTGGAGAGGGCGTCGAGCCCTTGCTTTAAAGCGTCGACATTTGTCGCAATACGATCAGGGTCGGTTTTATAAACATCTGAAATACCCCGCAGGACGTCTGGAAACCCGGGGCGTCCAAACTTAGGCGTTGCCGGAAAGTACGTGCCGCCCCAAAAGGGTTGGCCTTCGGGCGTCAGAAATATGGTCAGGGGCCACCCGCCCTGTTCCCCCAGCATGGTCAGCGCGGCTTGGTAGATAATGTCCAGATCCGGCCGCTCTTCGCGGTCGACCTTGATATTAACAAACAGGTCGTTCATTTGCGCCGCGATAGCATCGTTTTCGAAGCTTTCATGCGCCATGACGTGGCACCAGTGGCACGCGGCGTATCCGACCGATAACAGGATCGGTTTATTGGCGTCTTTCGCCTCCGCCAGGGCCGCGTCGCCCCAGGCCCGCCAATGGACAGGGTTGTCTTTGTGCTGCAGCAGATAAGGGCTTGTTTCGTTGGCTAATTGATTTGAGGACATTTGTGCTCTTTAAATTACCGGGGCGGTGACGCCGTTACGTTATGTATTTGGTTTCCGGTTGCTCCGAAACATCCTATACCCGAAATACCTTATAGAAATGGCCTTTGACGACCTAAGGTCAATCACTTAATGGCGAATAAGGAGAATGGCGCATGAAAGTCAATATCGAGATTGATTGCACGCCCGAAGAAGCCCGGCGTTTCATGGGTTTACCGGATGTCACGGGATTGCAGGAAGAGATGATGGAGGGGCTGCGCGCAAAGGTTTCTGAGGCGACGCAATCCATGGACCCGGAAGCGATGATGAAAGGCTGGGTGTCCAGCGGCCCGATGGAGGAATTTCAAAAAATGTTTTGGGCCAATATGCCGGGGGCGACTGGAAAGCTGGATAAATCCTGACGATGGGGCAGGGCGCAGGGTAATGGAAACGATTTATGCGCTGTCTTCCGCGCCTGGACGCGCGGGCGTCGCTATTATTCGGGCGTCGGGTGCGGGCGCGTCGGCGGTTTATAGCGGCCTCGCCGGGCGAGAACCTGCTATGCCGCGGGCGGCGGTTCGCGTGCAGTTGGTCCACCCGGTAAGCGGCGACCTTTTGGATGATGGGTTGGCGCTGTGGTTTCCCGCGCCGCGTAGTTATACCGGCGAAAGCGTCGTTGAATTCCATGTCCATGGCGGTGTTGCGGTGATTGCAGCGGTTCTTGATGCAATTGGCGCTATAAAGGGCACTCGTCCGGCGGAACCTGGTGAGTTTACCCGGCGCGCGTTTCTGGCGGGCAAGATAGATCTGACTGGCGCTGAGGGCGTGATTGATCTGATTGATGCGGAGACGGATGCGCAACGCCGTCAGGCCTTACGCCAAGCGAGTGGGGCGTTGGGCGCTGTTTATGAATCGTGGCGAGGGCGATTAATTCGAGTTTTGGCGCATTTTGAAGCCGTGCTCGATTTTCCGGAAGAAGAATTACCGGAATCGTTGATGGATCAAATCAAATCGAACATTTTGTTGCTGCGCAGCGAGATATCGCAACATCTGGACGATAACAGGCGGGGAGAACGGCTCCGCCAAGGGGTGCGGGTCGCGATTATGGGGCCGCCCAATGCGGGTAAATCGACGCTAATGAACTTTTTGGCGGCTCGCGACGTTGCAATTGTGTCGGAAATTGCGGGAACGACTCGCGATGTGATCGAAACCCATCTGGATCTGGAAGGCATGCCGGTCACAGTGTTGGATACTGCGGGCATCCGGGAATCGTCCGATACGATAGAAGTGGAGGGGGTTCGCCGCGCACTGCGCGCTGCAGAGGAGGCGGATTTGAGAATCCTCGTTCTCGATTCATCTAAGGGTGTGGAAACAGGAAGTTTTCAGGACCGTGTTGATGCCGAAACGATTGTATTGTGGAACAAGGTCGATCTAGGTCGGGAAGCCATGACCTCGGTTTTCGACCAAACTCAAAACTACGCTGTCTCTGTCCATACGGGAGAAGGCGTTGATCTATTTCTGGAGGGATTGACCGGGATGGTGCGGGAGATGTTGGGCATAGGCGCTGCGCCGTTATTGACCCGGTCTCGGCATCGGGCCGCCTTGGTGGAAGTCCGTGACTCCTTGGATATGGCGCAGTCGGCGCTCTTGCCAGAACTTTGTGCGGAGGATATACGGCTTGCGGTCCGGGCGTTGGGCCGTATTACCGGGTCGGTTGATGTAGAGGAACTTTTGGACGTGGTATTTCGGGACTTCTGCATTGGCAAGTGAGCGGTGTAGAATGTTTCACGTGAAACAATTGCGGCCCGACCGGCATTACGTCGGGCGCGGATTTTGACACAGGGTAGGCTCCGACCTACATAGTAGATATGCAAAAATGGGATGTTATTGTCGTTGGTGGGGGCCACGCCGGATGTGAAGCGGCGGCGGCGGCGGCGCGTCTTGGCGCCCGTACCGCGTTGGTGACCCACAAGACGTCGACGATTGGTGAAATGTCCTGCAACCCCGCAATCGGGGGGGTCGGGAAGGGGCATCTGGTTCGAGAAATCGATGCGTTGGATGGCCTCATGGCCCGAATTATCGACCAAGCGGGTATTCAGTTTCGAATGCTGAATTTGAGCAAGGGCCCTGCGGTTCGGGGACCACGCGCGCAGGCGGACCGAAAACTTTATAGAAACGCCATGCAGGTGGCGCTATCGACGCAGGAGAACCTCGAAATACTGGCGGCGGGCGTCGAAGATATCGCGCTGAGTGATGACGGCCGCGTTGAGGGCGTTATTACAGAGACTGGGGCGGTTTTATCGGCCCGTGCTGTGGTGTTGACGACTGGTACATTTTTGCGGGGACTCATCCATATCGGAACGGAGACTTATCCCGCAGGCCGCGTGGGTGATGAGGCGGTGCAGGGCTTGTCAAAGACCCTGGACCGTTTTGGATTTGGTCTTGGTCGGTTGAAGACCGGGACGCCGCCTCGATTGAATGGCGATACGATCAATTGGGATGAACTTGATGTTCAGTCCGGGGATGCGACGCCGCAACCGTTCTCCTTTCTCAGCGGCCCCATCTCGACGCCGCAGATCAATTGCCATATCACGACGACGACCGAGGCCGGGCACAAGGTAATTCGCGACAATATCGACAAAGCGCCGATCTATACCGGGCAGATCGAGGGCACGGGGCCACGCTATTGTCCGTCTATAGAAGATAAGATCGTTCGGTTTCCGGATCGTACAGGGCATCAAATATTCCTGGAGCCGGAAGGTCTGGATGATTCGACGGTATATCCCAATGGAATTTCGACGTCGTTGCCGCGCGATATTCAAGAAGCGTTTTTGAAGACCATCCCGGGCTTGGCGAATGCGGCGGTTATTCGGCCGGGTTACGCCATTGAATATGATTACGTTGACCCCAGAGAACTTGACCACGGCCTGGAAACAAAGAAAATTCCCGGACTGTTCCTGGCGGGTCAGATCAACGGAACGACAGGGTACGAAGAAGCCGCCGCACAGGGTTTGATGGCGGGTATTAACGCGGCGCGCAGCGTTGACGGCAATGAATCTGTCTGGCCGGACCGTGCGGATGCCTATATTGGCGTTCTGATTGATGACCTAGTGACAAAGGGCGTTAACGAACCCTACCGAATGTTTACCTCCCGCGCAGAATACCGTTTGCGACTTCGCGCTGATAACGCCGATCAGCGGTTGACGGCGACCGGCGTGACCTGGGGCTGTGTGGGAACCGAACGAAAACGCGCGTGGACAGATAAATCAATGGCGTTGAAAGCGGGCCGCCAGTTGGTTGAAGGCTTGTCCGCGAGTCCTTCCGTTCTTCAAGGGCATGGCTTCAAGATTAACCAGGACGGTAGGGTCCGAAATGCCAGTGTGTTGTTGGCGTATCCGGAAATGTCCCTGGAGAAATTGGGTGCGCTGTGGCCGGAGCTTTTGGACCTTTCCCCCGAAATCGCTGAGCAGTTGGAATTCGATGGCCTGTATCAAGGCTATGTCGCCCGGCAGGACGCGGATATTGCGGCCTACCGACGCGATGAGCAATTGAAGCTGCCGAGCGCTCTTAATTATGGGGAAGTTGGGAGCTTGTCATCAGAGATACGTCAAAAACTGACCGAAGCGCGCCCCACAACGCTTGGTGCGGCGGCGAGAATTTCCGGCGTCACCCCCGCAGCGCTTGTCGCCTTGCTACGATATGTCCGGCGCGGCGCGCCTGTTTCGTTGAATTGAGGGGCCTATGACCGATCACTTTGGCCCGGAAGAGTTTGTGAATTGCACAAATGTTTCACGTGAAACATTGGCGCGGTTTGAGATTTACGCTGCGATCCTGACGAAATGGCAAAGTCGAATAAATTTGGTGGGTTCGGCGTCGATCCCTGATTTGTGGCGGCGTCATTTTTGGGATTCCGCCCAGATTTTTCCTCTGCTTCCAAAATTACCGGATGGCCTTTTGGATTTTGGCGCCGGCGCCGGATTTCCGGGCCTGGTTATGGCGTTGATGGGTGTTGAAAATGTGCATTTGGTTGAGTCGAATTCCCGAAAATGTACGTTTCTTAGGGAAGTGGCGCGGGAAACCGGTGTAAAGGTCACCGTACACAATACGAGAATCGAAAAATTGGCCCCATTTCCGGTGACGGTGGTGACAGCGCGCGCGGTTGCGCCACTACCGCGTCTTGTGGAATACGCGTGGCCGTTCCTGGCGCCGGGGTCGATTTGTTTGTTTTTAAAGGGCAGACAGTTCAAAGATGAATTGACCGAAACTGAAAAATTATGGGATATTAGGGTTCATACTTTAAATAGCAGTGTTGATCCGGAAGGGGTCATCCTGCAATTGGAAAGGTCGAACCAAAATGGCGTCGGAAATACCTGAAGCTGGCTCCCCGGAATCCAACACTCTGGAGTCAGCGCCGAATGAAGACGCGCTTGTTGAAACGCTGGTTTCCAAATCCGGTTTAGCCAGGTCGGGGCGCCCTCGAATTCTGGCGGTCGCCAACCAGAAAGGCGGCGTCGGGAAAACCACGACAACGGTTAATTTGGCGACGGCCCTGGCCGCCATCAAAAAACGGGTTCTGATTGTTGACCTGGATCCACAAGGCAACGCCAGCACCGGCTTGGGTGTGGACCGCAACGCATCAACGCAAACGACCTATCACTGCCTTGTCAGCGATATACCTGCACGCGATATCATTGTCCCCACGATGGTGCCCGGTTTGTCTGTAGCGCCGTCATCGGTTGATTTGTCTGGCGCCGAACTGGAACTGATCGATGTCGCTAAACGGGAATACCGGCTGAAAACCGCCTTGGATGGCGTCAGTGGTGATTTTGACTATATCCTGATCGATTGTCCGCCGGCGTTGGGGCTGTTGACGCTGAACGCATTCTGCGCGGCGGATTCGGTTCTGGTCCCGCTGCAATGCGAATTTTACGCGCTGGAGGGGTTGAGCCATTTGGTGAAAACGGTCAATCGCATCAAGCGGGCGTTTAATCCGGCGTTGGAGATCCAGGGCGTGGTTCTGACGATGTATGACCGCCGGAATAATCTTTCTGATATGGTGGCGGCCGATGTTCGCGAACATTTTGGCGACAAGGTTTACCAAACCGTGATTCCGCGCAATGTGCGGGTTTCGGAAGCGCCGTCCTTTGGCAAACCGGTTTTATTGTATGATTGGCGCTGCGCGGGCAGTCAGGCCTACATTCATCTGGCGAGTGAAGTTCTGAAACAGGAACGAAGGATGACGGTCTGATGCCAGCAGACGAATCCAGAAAACGCGGACTTGGTCGGGGGCTTTCATCGCTATTGGGCGATGAAACGGAGGGTTACGCCTCCCTGGATCGATTGCGGTTGTCGAAGACGGTTCCCATAGAGCTGTTGCGGCCCGGACAGTTTCAGCCGCGCCGTGTCTTCGACCCTGAAGCGCTGGAGACGCTGGCGCAGTCAATCCGGGAACAGGGCGTGTTGCAGCCGCTGTTGGTCCGGCGTGATCCAGAGCAGGTAAACGCCTATGAAATCGTTGCGGGCGAACGCCGTTGGCGCGCAGCGCAAAAGGCGCAGTTAACTGAAATACCAGTTGTTATCAAAGAACTAGATGATAGCACGGCGCTCGCGATTGCCGTCGTTGAAAATATTCAACGCGAAGATTTAACCCCAATTGAAGAAGCGACCGCCTATCAGCGTCTGACAAAGGAGTTTTCCTATACCCAGGACGCCCTGGCGCAGGCCGTGGGCAAAAGCCGAAGTCATATTGCGAATATGATGCGTCTCTTGGCGCTGCCCCAAGGCGTCATGCAAATGATCGATGATGGTCAATTGTCGGCGGGTCACGCCCGCGCCCTTGTGGTCGCGGAAAATCCTGACGCCCTGGCGCATGAAATTGTGCGGCGGGGGCTCAATGTGCGCCAGGCGGAGCAGTTGGTGAAAACCGAAAAACCTAAAAATGCAACGTCACCGAAGGCCGTTGCGGCGCTTAAAGATCCGAATATAGCGTCCTTAGAGGACGATCTGTCAAATTTGTTGGGGCTAAGGGTCGTATTCAAGGCCAGAGGCGACAGTGGTTCTATGGTTATTCATTATAACTCATTGGAACAACTGGATAATGTTCTGGATCGGTTGACCCAAGGAGCGGCGGTTTCCTGAATTAATCGCGAAGGTAGATGATTGTGATCGCCCTGAAACGTTTGGCGTTTATTGCCGCGCGCGAGCGCCCGCCGACGCTAACCGTCCAATTTGCAATAAAGTTCGCCCACAAATCGCTTGATCGGGCATTCCCGTTGTTTTGCACTGTATTTCGGCTTCAAGGGTGAGCCGCAAGGCCCGTGCGATTGCGGTCGCGCGCCACAGTCCGGCTTGCCGCCGAAATGATCCTGTCATTTTAAAAAAGACGGGAGGCCTAAGCGTCTTCATAGCGTCTTCAATACGTTTTCCTTTATCGACGCCAGCGCGAACCAATTGTAACCGCATTAAATGTCGGGCCGTGGCGCGCAAAATGGAAACCGGGTTTGCGCCTTCCTGAAAACTGCGGGTCAACGCATGGTCAACGGCGGCGACGTCGCCATCGGCGGCGGCGAAAACAAGGGCGTCGAGGGTAAATGCGCTGGAATCGCCGACACAAGCCATCGCGTCATCCAGTTCAACCCGGGTTTCATCGCCCATATAAATCGCTAGTTTTCGGAGCTCAGAGCGTGTTTGCCCCCGATCCGTGCCCAAATTTGCCGCGAGATAGGCGCTGGCTTCGGGCGTGACGGCCAGATTGTCTTCATTCAACGTATCGCGAATGACGTAATCGAGAGTTCGTTCGTCATCGGCGTAACAGGGCAAGGCTGCTGCGGCCTTGTCGCCCTCAAATAATTTTCGCAGCGCCGTACGAGGTCCAAGGTCGCCGCTTTGAACCAGAACAAGAGCATCGCCGGGAAGGTCCTCGAGAAAAATTTTGAAAACCCCGGCCAGTGAGTCGGGAACATCGCGAAACCGTACAACGCGTCGACCCCCCATCAGCGCAATCGCCGCCGCTTCGTCGGCTAGAAGCGCTGGATCGCTGCGCAATGCTGCGCCGGTAAACTCGACCACCAGAAACGGATCGAGCGGGTCCTCGACGATGGCTTTGGTCAGTAAGGTGGCGCGTTCGCGCACCAGACCGGAATCGGGGCCGTAAATAAGAACGGCGCGGATGTCCGGGTCGGGCGCTTTGACGAAAGATTCAATGCGAGCGCCCTGAAGTTTCACCGAGCCGGATCCTTGAACCGGTTCAGATAAAGGCTCAAGCGGGTCTTTATTTCTTCGCTGACAACCCTTGCGGCGCGATCGATTGCGTCTTTCTCTGCGCTCAGGGTCGCAAAATCGGAATCAACAATATTAAAACTGTTGGTGGAGCGCGCAGCGCCTGCAGTGAGAATCCGCTGGGAAGCGATATCTTTTAACTCAAACTTTGCCGAAAGGCTCAACTTCGCGCGCGTGGCTGTCTCGTCCCGTTCAATGCCCAGTTCGGTTTTACTGATGGTGGACACGACGGAAAGAACAAACCGCGGGCGCGCCGGTGCGCCGCGTGGATTCAACCGATCCAATAGATAGTTATGGAGTTGTTGCCCGGCGCGATCCTTGATGAGGGTAATTTGAATATCCGCGAGTGCGGCTTCAACCGCAGAACCCGATCCCCGTGATCCGTAAAGGGGCTGGAACCCGCAAGCAGCAAGGAGCCAAAGCGCGACGCCAAAGCATAGCGTTTTGCTATATAACAACATTGACGATCTTGTTTGGCACGACAATAACCTTGCGCGGTGCGGCGCCGCCTGTGATGCGAAGCACGGCCTCAAGCGCCAGCGCTGCGGCCTCTACTGTTGCGGCGTCGCTATCGATTGGCATGTCGATCGTGCCTCTCAGTTTACCTTTGACCTGTACGGCCATGGTCACCGTTTCGTCAACAAGAAGGCTTGGCTCCGCTACGGGCCACGGCGTGTCCGCCAAAAACGTGTCGTGGCCAAAGCGGCTCCAGAGTTCTTCCGCGATATGAGGCATCATGGGCCCAATAAGCTGAATGAGCGTTTCGTATCCAAACCGCGCGACCCAGGGGTCTGAAACCTTTTCGGCCAGCAGGTTGCTAAGTTCGCGTACGCGCGCAACCGCCCGGTTGAACCCGAAGCGATCCAAATCTTTGGTAACCGCATCAATTGTTTTGTGAACGAAACGAATATTGTCCAATTCCGTTGCAGACAGATTGTCGGGCTCCAACGCGTCAATTGGGGCCAATTCCGTGGCGACCGCCAGCCGCCATATCCGATTAATGAACCGCCACGCGCCGTCGATGCCGGCTTCCGTCCATTCAAGATCACGATCGGGCGGGCTATCGGACATCATGAACAACCGCCCGGCATCTGCGCCATAGGAATCCAGAATTTCGGCGGGGTCGACGACATTGCGTCGTGATTTACTCATTTTTTCAGATCGGCCGACGGTAACGGCGCCGCCGCCATCCGCCAAAACAAAACCACCGTCGCCATTGGCGCGTATATCATCGGGAAACAGCCAGGCGCCGTTGGAATCCTGATAGGTTTCGTGGCAAACCATACCTTGGGTAAAAAGTCCGGCGAAGGGTTCTTTAACGCCTAAATACCCGCATTGCTGGAGCGCCCGCGTGAAAAAGCGCGCGTATAACAAATGCAGTACGGCATGCTCAACGCCGCCGATATATTGATCGACGGGCATCCAGTAATCAACCGCCTCCCGCGTAAACGCCGCATCGTCAACGGGCGAGCAAAACCGGGCGAAATACCAGGAAGATTCCACAAAAGTATCGAATGTATCGGTTTCCCGGACCGCCGCCTTGCCGCAACTGGGGCAATCAACATGTTTCCAGCTTGGGTGGTGATCCAGCGGGCTGCCGGGTGCATCAAACGACACGTCTTGGGGAAGGGTGACCGGTAGATCCTTCTCCGGAACGGGTACGACGCCGCAATCATCACAATGAACCACAGGAATCGGGCAACCCCAGTAACGCTGACGGGAAACGCCCCAATCACGCAGACGATAATTGATTGATTCTTTACCGGCGTCGCGTTCGACAATGGCCTCAATGGCCCGACTGATGGCGGGCTTTACGTCCATGCCATCGAGGAATTGGGAATTGAATAACGTGCCGGGGCCGACATAGGCGTCATCGGTTACTGAAAATTGAGCGGGATCAGCGTCTTTGGGAAGAACGACGGGCACAACCGGTAAATCATATTTGCGTGCGAAATCCAGATCACGTTGGTCATGTGCAGGACAGCCAAAAATTGCGCCCGAGCCGTATTCCATAAGAACAAAATTTGCGACATAAACCGGCAATTCCCATTCGGGATCAAAGGGATGTCGTACGGTGAGGCCGGTGTTGAAGCCGCGTTTTTCGGCTTTTTCAATCGCCTCTTCGCTGGTGCCAAGCTGGGCGCATTCTGCCAGGAAGGCGTCCAGCGCCGGGTTGTCTTTCGCCAATTCTGTGGCCAACGGGTGGTTGGGGGACACGGCGCAGAACGATGCGCCAAACAACGTATCGGGTCGGGTTGTGAAAACTTCTAGCGACGGGGCGTTGGCCGCCTTTATGGCCGCATCGTCAGAAAACTCAAAAAAGACCTGCGCCCCTTCGGATCGATTGATCCAATTGGCTTGCATGGTGCTGACTTTTTCCGGCCATCGTTCCAGATCGCCGAGCGCGTCCAGTAAGTCATCGGCGAAGGCGGTGATCTTGAAAAACCATTGTGATAACCTTTTGCGCTCTACCGGGGCGCCGGATCGCCAGCCGCGACCATCGATTACCTGCTCATTCGCTAAAACAGTGTTCTCAACCGGGTCCCAGTTGACCCAGGATTCCTGTTTATACGCGAGTCCGGCCTTGAGAAAATCGAGGAACATCTTTTGTTCGTGTTGGTAATATTCCGGCTCGCAGGTCGAAATTTCCCGGCTCCAATCGATGGACAATCCCATGGTCTGGAGTTGCTGGCGCATGACGGCGATATTCTGCCGCGTCCACTTTGCCGGATGCACATTGTTTTCAAATGCCGCGTTTTCCGCTGGCAGACCAAACGAATCCCAACCCATGGGATGTAAAACATTAAAGCCCTGGGCGCGTTTAAACCGCGCGACAACGTCGCCCATCGTATAATTTCGGACGTGGCCCATATGGATGCGCCCGGACGGATACGGGAACATCTCCAGGACGTAGTATTTGTCCACGTCCGGTTTTTCCGTGACCTGAAAGACTTTATTGTCGTCCCAGATCTTGCGCCATTTCTGTTCGGTTTCTTTTGGATTATATCGGCTCATGCCGTATCTTTTGCCTTGTGGAATTTCCGCAGGCGTTGCGCGCCGCCAAGTCGGATATGTTTAATTGGTGGCGCTGGCGGCGATGCGCAATTCGCGCGCCCGCTTCAGGATAGCGTTTTCGAGATCCCGGGTGGTTTTCAGGTCCACCTTTGCGGGGCGCCAAGCCTGACCCTCCAGGGTTTGCCGGAACACGGACAGACGCAATCCATCGGCGCGGAGGTCGCGGTCCAGAATATAGACGGTGACCTTGACGCGTTCATCCGGGGATTCCGGCGGCGAATACCAGTCATAATTGATGACCCCGCCAAAGGGATCGGAATGTTGAAGCGGCAAAAAGGACATCGTGTCCAGAGAGGCGCGCCACAGGAAACTGTTCACCGCGATACCGCCGCCTGTCGTCGCTGACTCGGAATCGCCGAAGAACGTGTCTATGAGTCCGCCTTTGCCAGCGCCTGTTGAGCTGGTCTCAGGGGTGGCGACCGGTGGCGGCGGATCAGGCGCAATGCCGATGCCTGCGCAGCCTGCGAGTCCAAACAGGATGGGAGCCAAAATTCGTAGTCGTCGGAAATCCATCATCATGGTATCTTTATGCCCGAAAACGGGGCCTCATTGCCATAGGGATTTATAGTCTTTCCGTGAAATAGGACGGAATTATGGTTCTCCTCAAAAGATAGGCGCCCTATTGATTTTCTTGGTCTATCGCGGACCGTGTCTTAAAATGCGCCGGTCGACGATGGCGGCATGCAAAAAGTAACAAGATGGGAAGCGCGGACAATGCCCGATACAGGCGATATTGCGGAAAATTTGAGCGCCGTTATCGATAAAATTGCGGCCGCCGCCCGGGATGCGGACCGGACCCCCGACGCCGTTACATTGGTCGCGGTAGGAAAGGCGCACCCTGCGGAGCGTTCCCGTGCGGCGTTGGCGGCGGGCCAGCAAATCTTCGGAGAAAACAGGGTACAGGAAGCCGAAGGCAAATGGCCTGCGTTAAAAGCGGACTACCCGGATGCGAAATTACATTTGATTGGCCCGCTTCAGACCAACAAGGTACGCCATGCGGTCGCGTTGTTTGATGTCTTTGAAACCGTGGACCGGCCAAAGTTAGCGGAGTCACTCGCGAAGGAAATGACGCGCGCGGATGTAAAACGGGAATGTTTCGTCCAGATAAACACCGGTGCGGAGCCACAGAAGGCGGGTGTTTTGCCAGAGGCTGCGGATGCCTTTATCACCCGGTGTATTGAAGAACTAGGCCTTCATGTGACGGGGTTAATGTGCATTCCGCCCGTAGACGAAGAACCATCGCTTCATTTCGCGCTTTTGCAAAAAATCACCGCTCGACATGGCTTGAAAAAACTCTCTATGGGCATGTCGGCGGATTATGAAATCGCCATCGCGTTTGGCGCCACTCATGTGCGCGTTGGCACGGCGATATTTGGCGCCCGCGAAAAGCCTTAGCGCCCGTTAAGCTGCGGTGTAGGGTTCGGCCCGGACGCATAACCGGTCCGAGAGGCGGCATTCCGATAGAATTTCCAGTAAATCCGGTGTCGCGATGGCGACGCAGCCTTCGGTGGGTTGAAAATCTTCCTTGGCGACATGAAAAAATATGGCGCTTCCCGCCCTGGGTACCGGTGGGGCATCGTTATGGCCCAGTACGACGATGAGATCATACAGGTGGTCGTCGCGCCACAGGACTTCATGACTGGCGTTGAACGGTAGGGTAACGGGCAGGTTGTAGAGCATATGGTCGGGGTCGTCGCACCAGCCGTTTTGGGGCGTGAGGGGCGATACAGGCAGGTTTGTTTTTGGCGCGTCGAGACGATCGGGTCGATACAACACCTGGCGTAATGAGAAATCGCCGACCGGCGTGACGCCGTCGCCTTCATTTTTAAACTTCTGAACGCCAGCGCGGCCCAGCGCACAGCGAATCGCCCGGTCTCGCCAGAGGAGAACATTGTTTCCAAAAACACGAATATCCATGAGCGTCTCTAATCTACAGGCCCTTTTGACGGATGTTCCGGATTAACCGGGGTTCGCCTGGCGCAGTTTCATTTGTTCATATTGGTCCAACGCGTCTCGCCTGGCGTTGGGTATTTGTGCGGGGGGTATTTGTCTGGCGGCGAGTGGCGCCGTGGCTTTTGCTGGGGCTTGCGCTGGCGCTGTGGCCTGCGCTGGAGCTGTGGCTTGCGTCGACGCCGGCGAAACCGGGGCGTACGCCGCTTTCACGCTGTTTTGTTTTTGCTGCGGTTGAGCCGCCCGAGGGGCCGTTGCCTGGGATTGCGCCGCCAGCAACGCCAGTTTTTCAGACATTCGAACGCCAATTTGGCGGGGCGCCGCGCCGCTGCTGTGGATTTGGCCCTGCGTCGGCGGCGTTACTGCCGCTGTTCCGCCGACGGGGGTTTGAATGTGTTGCGACCGAAATCTTGACCGCGACGCGTAGCTTAGCCCTTTCACCGCGCCTGCGCTTGGCACGGCGGCGCGCGCCTGTAAAAGAGCTTCAGTTGGCGAATTGGGGCGCGATGGCGAGGACGAAAATAAGTTGGTGAGCGGCGCCGTCGCCGCGCTGCTGGACAGCTGTTGGGAAATCGGCCCATCTGGTTTCGCCATTGTTGGGAATATCGCGGGCGCGGGGTTTTGCGCGCGGGCGACTTGCGCCGGATTTGCGGGGTTGGTTTTGGCGGTTGTCGCTACCGGGGTTGCAGGGGCGGCGGCTGTAGCGGTTGGCGTTTTGTCGTCGCCAATCAAGGCCGCCATAACGGTTTCGCCGATATCGGATCCCGTTGCGGTTTCAACAATTGTGTTAACGGCGGACAAGGCGAACCCGATTGGGCCGCCAAACAACGCGCCGCCAGCCAGACGGGCGCCGGGTGAAATTTCGTCGCCGGTCAACTCACGATAAACGGTCGAGACGCCAGGGATATGATGTAAGGGGTTGATGACATCCAGGATGTCCCCAAAGGTCAATCCGTCTTTACCGAAAAATTCCGACGGTGTATCGGAACCGGGAATATCGATGGCGCCGTCTTCTTCGGCCTCAATTTCCAAGAGAAAGAGGTCATGGTCAGACAGTTGCGCGGTTCCGGGCGCATGGCTGGTTTCGGCGAGATGCGCCGTTTCGGTCGGAATGTCGCGCGGGATCGAACGCGTCATATCGAACGCTCGATTTACGGGTGAAAGGGGCGGCGCGCCCTGTATTGAAAAATCTTGCATCCAAATGCCTCCGTCAGGAGACGTTGCAAACGCGGCGCCAATGATGAGGCGATGAATCCAGTGGATTTGGCGTCATCCGGGCCGTTAACACGGGCATATTTTGCCCGATGTCGGGACAAACTGTCCTAAACCGGCATAGTGTTCCGCGACAGACTCGTTGGCGGGTTATAAAAACATTGACCCCTTAGCGGGTTATAAAAAATAACGCGGTGATGGCTACAGGATGTGGCCGCCCCGGTTCGCTTTTGTCTGCAGGTAATGTTCGTTATGCCCATTTGCGGGAAACGCATGGGGTACACGATCGGATATGATGACGCCGTGGGCGGACAGGGCGGCGACTTTGATGGGGTTGTTGGTCATGAGCCGCACGGAATTGAACCCCAGTTTTTTGAGCATGGCGGCGGCTGGCGTGTAAACCCGTTCGTCGGCGTCGAATCCCAAGCGCTCATTCGCGTCGATTGTGTCAAAACCGGAATCTTGCAATTTGTAGGCGCGCAATTTGTTAACCAGACCAATGCCCCGGCCTTCTTGCGCCAAATAAAGCAGAACGCCGCCACCCGCATCGCCAATCGCTGCAATTGCGCCGCGTAGTTGGTCGCCGCAATCGCAGCGTAAACTGCCCAGCAGGTCGCCGGTAAAACATTCAGAATGCAGCCGTGCGAGTACGGGTCTCGTCGGATCGGGGTTTCCAACGACAATCGCGATATGCGGTTTTCCGCCGTCGGCGGGACGGAAAGCCGTCACGGATGCGACCTCGGCGCCGGCCAATGGAATATCGACTTCAATAAGGGCGTCGAGCAAATTTTCGCTAGCGTCCTGGAATTGACCGATGTCGTCGGCGTCGACGATTAGAAGGTTATCTCGTTTCGCGACAACTTCTGGTTCCCCGTCGCAAGGCGCCAGCAGCGCGGCGGGCAATAATCGGGAAAGCCGGACCAATGCGACCGCAAGAGTTTCCAGCGCATTCGCTTTGGTCGAGGAGAGCGCCGGAGAGATTGTGGATTCGGCGGTGTCGTCGACCACGCTTTCGATATCGGCCGCTGTAAACACCGTGGATGCGCGCAATACCACCGGCGTGACGCCATCCTGGTCCAGCCCAAGAACCTGTGCGCGGGTCGCCGTGACGGCGCAGATAATTCCGCCGTTATCCGCATTTGAGTCCAATCTACGCTCGTGCAAATCATGCATAACGCGAAAGCCATTTTCAGCCGCGCCGACGATTAAGGCGGCTTGATCCCCGTGCGACGGCGCGGGGCGCAGAACGACGGGCACGCCGCGGCGTAGGTCGCTTAACGCGCGCGCGACGGCGGAAACGGATCGGTCATGGCCAATTGGGGCCCTTGCGGTGGTTTGTTCTTGTTGTTTCATCCCGTCAGATATCGCCTGCTTCTTGTTTCACCCGCCGCGTCTCCACCAGACAAAGCGAGATTACGTCCCTTGCGAAGGACAGGGTTAAGGCCGCCAGAGCGACCGCCGCAATGATAACCGCCAAATTAGGCGTCACGATTGGCGCGACGCATAACAGGAGGCCGAAAACCTGGAGGGCGCAAACCAGTTTACGCCGGAGACTTGGCGGCAACGGAGCGGTTAATCGTGGGAACAACCAGCCCGCTGCGACGAATACATAACGCATTGCGCCGATAATCAAAACCCAGGGTCCCATCTTTCCTGACTGCCAGACTAGCGAGGTCAGAACCAGGATTAACGCCGCATCTGTTTCCATGTCAAAACGGGCGCCAAAATCACTCGATTCCTTTAAGCGCCGCGCAAAAAAACCGTCCACGCCGTCTAGAATCAAAGCGAAACAGGCGCTGAATGTAATGATCCACCACGCCGTTTCATTAAATTGGGCCGCATCGAAAACGCATCCGGCGAGAATGGCGGTAATCGTCACCCGCACCCATGTGATCCGGTTGGCGACGCCAAACTGGCGCGCGACCGTCGCACCGCGCCAAAGGACCAACGCTGCGGCGGCGATATAAGCGGAAAAGGTGGTGGCGCTGGCTCCGGCGCTAAAATTGAGGTTGAAACCGAATGACGTCGTTCCGAATAAGATGATCGCGCATGTTATCGCGCAAATGATTGCGGCGGTGGCGACAATTGTGAATCCAGCGTGACTTACGATGGAATGTTTGTCGTCAGGCCTTGCTGGTTTCGCCGGATGTACGGTCATAAAAAAGACGAATCACCCTTTCGTGAACAATTTCGTGAGGTGGGGGCGGAAGGGCAACTAATCAATGTCCGATCCGCTATATTTGGTATATTGTCAGGCTACTGAATTGGCTAACGGAAAATGGATTTCAGGTTAGAATTTGACCAAAAATTTGAACACAATCGATACTTCGACAGCAGATTTGCAGAAGATCGATGACAAAAATATAGCAACAGGCGCAATGGATGACGCCCTTTGGCGCGAAATGCTATATTATAAAGAGCAATCCCCCTCCCAAATCTCCAATCCCGCCGCTGGTGTTGACCCGTTAGCGTTCGCGGCGCTTTGCGATATTTATGGTCCGTTATGTGGTGATGAAGACCGGTACGTGGCCGCCCATTTAGGGCAAAGCCTTGATGGCCGTATCGCGACGGTGACGGGGGCCTCCCACTATGTCACCGGGCCAACGGATATTTTGCATAATCACCGATTACGCGCGTTGTTCGATGCGGTCATTGTTGGCGCAGGAACCGTGGCGCTGGACGATCCTCGGCTCACGGTTCGGTTATGCGCCGGGGATAATCCGGTTCGCGTGGTGCTCGATCCGAAACGTCGGTTGAGCGACGCGTATCAGGTGTTTCAGGATGGTCAGGTGGAAACTTTGCTGATTTGTGACAATGCGCGCGCGGGCGAGAACGAATTTCATGGAAAGGCCGCTGTTATCGGGGCCCCGCTTTATAGTGGGACCGATGGCATTGGCGGATCCGATTGTTCCGGCTTGTGCCCCACCAGGGTTCTCAACATTTTGGCGGCGCGCGGATTAAAGCGTGTGTTTATTGAGGGCGGCGGCGTGACTGTATCGCGATTTTTACACGCCGAGCGGCTCGACCGGCTGCATATAACCGTGGCGCCGATCATCATTGGTTCCGGTCGTCCCGCGATCACTTTGCCGCCGATTGAATCCCTGTCGGATGGGCGCAGGCCGCATATGCGGCGTTTCGATTTTGGAGACGACTTATTATTTGATTGTGACCTGAGCCATGGGTGAAGGGATCGACGACGCGCGCGCCTTTTGGGTGTCCACGCCGGGGCGGGGTGAAATCCGCACCGCGCCGATACCGACGCCGGGTCCCAATGAGACGCTTGTCGAGACGACGCGCAGCGCCATCAGTCGGGGAACCGAAGCGCTTGTGTTTTCCGGGCGGGTGCCGGAAAGCCAGTATGACGCGATGCGGTGCCCGTTTCAGGACGGCGATTTTCCCGGTCCGGTGAAATATGGTTATGCGTCGGCGGGGATTGTGGCGGGGATTGCGGCAGACAGCGCGCGGCGGGTGTTTTGTTTGTATCCCCATCAGGATCGCTATATTGCGCCTCTGGATTCGCTGATTGATATTCCCGATGACGTGTCTGATGATCGCGCTGTTCTGGCGGCGAATATGGAAACTGCGGTAAACGCGATGTGGGATGCGGGCCCCTTGATTGGCGACCGGGTCGCCATTGTCGGCGGCGGGGTGGTGGGCTGTATGGTCGCCGCCTTGTGTGGTCGAATTCCCGGCGCGCGGGTCGAGCTGATCGACGTCAATCCACGCCGCGCCGCCATCGCGTCCGCGTTGAATGTGGGTTTCGCGGCGCCGGATGACGCTGAAAAAGATGCTGATATCGTCTTTCACGCCAGCGGCGTTGACGCCGGGTTGGCGACGGCGCTGAGCCTCGCCGGGTTCGAAGCGCTGGTCATGGAGATGAGTTGGTATGGCGACCGAATGGTGTCCGCGCCGTTGGGCGAGGCCTTCCACGCCAAGCGTTTGATACTGCAATCCAGCCAGGTTGGCGCGGTCTCGGGACGCCGCCGCGCGCGCCGCACGCATCGCCAGCGTTTGATGTTCGCGATGGATGTTCTGCGCGACCCGGTGTTTGATTGCCTGATCACGGGCCGGTCGGCCTTTTCCGATTTGCCGGAGACAATGGCGGGACTGGCGCGCGATCCGGGCGATGCGTTATGCCATGTCGTGACCTATTCCTGATCAAATCGAAATTTAGGTAGGAGCTTCACTTTATGTTCAGCGTTACCGTGTCCAATAGCATCATGATCGCGCACTCGCTCACCGGCGAAATTTTTGGGCCCGCGCAGCGCTTGCATGGCGCGACCTTTGTTGTTGAAGTCACCTTGTATCGACCCGACCTTGATGAGAACGGGATCGTGGCGGATATCGGTCGCGCCGGAACGCTTTTGGAAGCTGTATTGGCGCCGTACGCCTATCGCAATCTGGACGATTTACCTGAATTTAAAGGGCGGAACACCACCACGGAAGTCCTGGCTGCGGAAATTTTCAAAGCCGTTGCGGCGGGCATTGGCGAGGGCCGCATGGGGGGTGACGCCGCTGATACGCTGTCGCGGATGCGCGTGACCTTGCGCGAAAAACCAGATGCCTGGGCGACGTATGAGGCGCCCCTTCGCAACGTTGATGGCTAAATCTCCGCTACATTTTATCGTTCCGGGATCGATACAAACAAAGACCGGCGGTTATGGGTATGATCGACGGATCGTGGAGGGACTGCCTGGGCTTGGACGCGATGTTCATTTGCATGAACTGAACGGCGCTTTTCCGATGAATGACGCCGTTGCGCTGTCAGAAACCGCTATGATCGAAACTGTACCCGACGGCGGCGCAGTGGTAATCGATGGCTTGGCGTTACCCGCTTTCGCGGCGCGAATTGAACACGCGGCGTCAAAATGCTGCATTATTCCGCTTATCCATCATTTGCTTGGCGATGAAACCAGTCTCAGCGATGCAGAGCGCAAAGAGTTGGGCGAAATTGAACGACATTGTTTGCGCTATGCGCGTCATGCCATCGTCACCAGCCCGGCGACGGCGATTGCGGTCGCGGCGGCAGGGGTGTCGGCGGATCGCATATCTGTGGTGGAGCCCGGGGTTGATCACCCGCCGTTGGCGCCGCGCGATTATCCTGAAAATTCTACAAATTCAAGGGGCGCCGGTTTATTGATTATATCGGTCGGCGCCGTCATTGCGCGTAAGGGGCATTTAACGCTGATCCGCGCGTTGGCGCCGCTGCGTAATCTCGATTGGCGCTTGCAATGTTTTGGTTCTCTCACGACCGATGTTGATTTAAGCGAAGCCTTGCGCCAGCTGATTGCCGATGAAGGATTATCGGACCGGGTCGAATTGAGGGGCGAGGTTGATGATGCGCAACTGTGCGACGCCTATCGCCGCGCTGATATTTTTGCGTTGGCGTCGTCATATGAGGGCTACGGCATGGCGTTTGCCGAAGCGCTGACCCACGGCTTACCGATCATCGGCAGTGGCGACGGCGC
This sequence comes from Alphaproteobacteria bacterium, assembly GCA_047631095.1. Taxonomy (GTDB): domain Bacteria; phylum Pseudomonadota; class Alphaproteobacteria; order UBA8366; genus JABJJH01. The sequence goes on along the minus strand of JBLHZD010000012.1, from coordinate 11,106 downwards.
GGTTTGCGATACGGTACCGGCCAGCGCGGGAATTTTGGTTTCTGTTGGCGATGCCGCCGCCATGAGCGCCGCGCTTGGTGATATAATGCGCGACGCGACATTGCGCGAAACGCTGTCAAAGGGCGCAAAACAGGCGGGCGCGCAGCTGTTGAACTGGGACGTGGCGGCGCGCCGCTTCGACAGCGCCATTGAACAAGCGCAATCCACATTTACTGCGACGGAATAGGGTTATGGAAAAATTTACGGGCGATTGGCTAAGTGTACGAAAGCCCGCGGATACAGCGGCGCGGTCCCGGGAACTGGCCTTGCGGTTTGTTGAGAAAACGCCGGCCCGCCCGCATATTGTGGACTTCGCCGCCGGGGCCGGGGCGAACGCGCTTTATTTTGAATCCGAAACAAAATGGGGCGCCCCCGATACCGCGCCGCGCTGGACGCTTGTCGATGGCGACCCGACATTGTTGCGCCGGGCGCAAGGATTGGTGGGGACGGTGCAAACATCGCTGGCCGATTTGAGCGCGGGCGTGTCGGACGTTCCGCTTGATGATGTCGATGGCGTTACGGCGTCGGCGTTTTTCGACCTGGTGTCTGAAGCCTGGTTCGACGCCTTCGCGCAAATGGTGAGGGGCGTTCCGTTATTGCTGGCGTTGAGCGTCGATGGGCGATGGCGGTGGGATCCGGTGCATGGGGATGATAACGCGATAATGTCGTTTCTGGCGCGCGATCAACAGCGCGACAAAGGCTTTGGACCGGCGATGGGTGGGGATGCGGCGGCTGCGATGGTGCGGGTTCTGGAAAAAATAGGCTACACGGTGTCCGTGCAGCGCTCGGACTGGCGGTTGGACAACGCGGATTCACTGTTGTTGGCGGCGATGGTGGACGGGATCGCTGACGCCGTCGCGCCGTATGACGTTAACCCTGAAAAGTGGCGGAGTGATCGCCAACATGATATTGAGCAGGGAACGTTGCGGTTGTGCTTGGGACACGTCGACATTCTGGCGATATAACGTCTTATCATAATACCGTGAGATTGACGTGAAGCCCGCTGTAGTGGCTGGATTTACGATATAATGTCGCTATCAACGCGTTGAATTAAAACCGAGGTTTTAGATGAACGGAAAAAAAGTGTTGCTGGTGGATGACGACGAAGCGCTTCGCACGTCGTTGGCGGAACAATTGCAGCTTCATGAAGAATTTGAAACCACGGTCGCGGGAACCGCGTCCGAAGGACTTGAGATTGCGAAAAAGGATTATTTCGACGCCCTGCTTCTGGATGTCGGGTTGCCGGATATGGATGGCCGCGAAGCCTGTCGGTTGATGCGGCGAAACGGCGTAAAGGTGCCCATCATCATGTTGACGGGCGCCGATACCGACGCCGACACCATTTTGGGTCTCGACGCTGGCGCCAATGATTACGTGACCAAGCCATTTCGGCTGGGTGTTTTGTTGGCGCGGCTGCGCGCCCAACTGCGCCAGCACGAGCAAAGCGAAGACGCGGTCTTCACCATCGGGCCGTACACGTTTCAACCCAGTGGTAAAATTTTGTTGGATGAAGAAACCGAGAAGAAGGTTCGCTTGACGGAAAAAGAAACCTCGATCCTCAAATTTTTGTACCGTTCCGGCGATAAAGTCGTCGACCGCGATACGTTACTGGACGAGGTTTGGGGATATAACGCCGGGGTGACGACGCATACGCTGGAGACCCATGTCTATCGGTTACGGCAAAAAATAGAGCGGGATCCCTCCAATGCGGAAATTCTTGTGACCGAGCCCGGCGGATATCGGTTAATACCGTGAAAAAAGATTAGCCGAATAGGGACTTAGTCGGATACAATCGCCAACACGACCGGCAGGCCATAAGGGAATGTTGGCCGCCGATTGACCCTTTTGGATGGAGTAGACGCAGATGACGAAAAAGGAAGACTTTTTCGTCAAGTTTTGGGGCGTGCGAGGCAGCATCGCATGCCCTGGCCCTGGCACTGTAAAATATGGCGGCAATACGTCGTGTCTGGAAGTTGGATACGGTGATCGCCGCATCATCTTTGACGCGGGCACGGGCTTGCGCAATCTGGGCCAATCCTTGATGTCCGCCCATCCGCTCACGGTGGACTTACTGCTCACCCATACACATTTTGACCATGTCTGCGGTCTGCCCTTTTTCGGGCCGCTGTTTATGCCCGGAAATGAAATTCGGCTCTGGGCCGGGCATCTGAAACCGGAGTTTGGCCTGGAGCAGGTGCTTGTTGATATGATGATGGCGCCGTTATTTCCCGTGCCCCCGGCAATTTTTCAAGCCGATGTGTCCTATACCGATTTTGACGCGGGCGATACGCTACCGTTAAACGACGACGTGACCATGCGCACTTGCGCGTTAAACCATCCCAATCGCGCGACCGGGTATCGCGTTGAATATGATGGCCGGGTCTTTTGTTATGTGACCGATACCGAACATGTCGAAGGCGAACGCGACCCGGAGATCGTGGATCTGATCCGCGATGCGGATTTGGTTGTGTATGACGCAACGTATACCGATGCGGAATATCCAAAATTCAAAGGGTTTGGGCATTCGACCTGGGAAGAAGGGGTCCGGTTGGTGGAAGCCGCCAATGCGGACCGGTTGGTTGTGTTTCATCACGACCCGAATCATGACGACGTCTTCATGGATGACCTCGCCGTGATTACCAACGACCGGCGGCCGGGCACGATCATCGCGCGTGAAGGCGAGACCTTAATTCCGTGACGACGTTGCGCGCCTGGCGCCGACAAATCCGAAATGGTCTGCCAACGATCCTGGGGTTTACGCGGCGCGGATTTTTCATTCCCTATCGTCATGCGAATAGTGTGGATGCGCAAGGGCGCGCGTATGCGCCTATCGAAACCCTGTTCGAGGCAAACACACAAATATTTGCGGAATGGTTGTTCCGCGCGGAGGCTTTTAAAGCGGCGTTTTTAGATATCGGCGCGACGCCGCCGCCGGAACCGCGTTGGCGCCAGGACTGGTTTCCCCGCCTGGATGCGGCGATGGCGTATGTTGTCACGCGGGTTGAAAAACCGGCGCGCATTGTGGAAATCGGGTCCGGCCATTCCACCCGTTTTTTTGCGCGCGCGGTTCGTGATGAAAATTTATCGACGGAAATATCCGCCATCGACCCCGCACCGCGCGCCGATTTGGACGATTTAGCGACGATAAAATTGCACCGCGTGTTGGTTCAAGATGGGCCCGAGGCGGTGTTCACCGCGCTGGAGCCCGGCGATATTCTTTCCATTGATTCCAGTCATATCCTGATGCCCGGAAGCGATGTCGATTATTTGCTAAACCGTATTCTACCTATTCTTCCGACGGGCGTTATCGTCCATATACACGACATGTTTCTGCCCGATAGCTATCCCGAAAATTGGGAATGGCGCGGTTATAATGAACAACTTGGCGTGTCCGCGTTGCTGAACAGTGGGGGTTGGACCCCTCTATTTTCCAGCCAATTTGTTTTGACGCGTATGAAGGCGGCGTTTGAGAATTCAATAATTTCAACATTACCGTTGGAAAAAGGCGCGTTGGAATCGGGATTGTGGCTCAAGAAAGAGTGACAAGGATTGACCCCCGCCGGTTTGGGAAAACGGGTATGAATGGGCCGCTTAAATTTATTGGTGTGAGAGGCCTGAAACCCACGTGGATTTATTCAGCGATTTAAAAAAAACATTTAGCGGCGGCGAATCAACGAGCCAAAGCATGCGCGGCGACATGTCGGCGCGGGTGCAAGACGCTATTCATCGCCAGCAAGATGCGAGCGAACGCCTCATCGCCTGGGCTCAGTTGGCGATCGTCTCGACCTTTGGAATCCTGTACGCCTGTCGCCGAAAACATCGGATGTATCCCCCTGGATGACGCCGGTCTTCATGACGCTGGCGGCCTATTTCGCGTTTTCAATGTTTCGGCTTTGGCTGTCTTGCCGCCAGCGTTTGCCCGCCTGGTTTCTCGCCTTGTCGGTTGTAGCCGATATGGCGTTGCTCATGACCTTGATCTGGAGCTTTCACGTACAATACGACCAGCCTGCCTCGTTCTATTTAAAAGCGCCGACCTTACTTTATGTGTTCATCTTCATTGCATTGCGCGCCTTGCGGTTTGAAGCGCGCTATGTGGTTCTAGCGGGCGCGACGGCCGCGCTTGGCTGGATGGCCTTGGTGATATACGTCATCAAGATTGATCCCCAGGATACGATGATTACCCGAAATTATGTGGATTACATGACGTCGAACAGCGTCTTGCTGGGTGCGGAATTTGATAAAATCATCTCAATTTTGGTGGTGACGGCGGTGCTGGCCGTCGCGCTCAGCCGCGCCCGTAAACTTCTGGAAAGCTCTATCGTCGAGGCCACGGCGCATCAGGATTTATCGCGTTTCTTTTCACCGGAAATTGCGCTGAAAATTACAGGCTCCGAATTTCGGGTAAAACCGGGAGAAGGCGAGGCGCGTGAAGCGGCTATTTTGAATATCGATATTCGTGGCTTTACGGCGCTGACGGCGAAGATGGATCCGTCTGACTTGATCAAACTCCTGCATGAATATGAATCGGTAATGGTGCCGGTTATTCAGAAACATGGGGGCAATATCGACAAATTTCTGGGCGATAAAATCCTCGCTACGTTTGGCGCGGTTTTGCCCAGCGACCAGTATGCGGCGGATTCGCTACGAGCGGTCGATGATTTGGTGATCGCGGCGGATGACTGGAACGCGGCGCGGCGTGCGGCGGGACAGGATTCGATTGAGGTCGGCATGGCGCTCGCGTGTGGCCGCATTATTTTTGGCGCTGTGGGGGATGAAACCCGTCTGGAATACACGGTAATTGGCGACCCGGTAAATCTCAGCGCCAAGCTGGAGAAGCACAACCGCGTTGCCGGGACTCGGGCTCTGGCCACGGGGAATCTATGGAATCAGGGTGCTAAACAGGGTTACATCGCCACCACGCCGCGCATGGCGTCGCCCCAAAAAATCGACGGCGTCGCGAAGCATGTGGCGGTCGTGGTTTTGGCCAGATAAAGCCCCTGAATTTGCTCTATTTGTAAGGATCGGCGGCGTCGCGGAGCCCGTCGCCCAGAAACTGGAACGCCAGAACAATCAGGATCACCGGCACAACCGGATACATCAGCCATGGATACAGCGCCACGACGTTGATGTTTTGCGCTTCGTTCAGCAACACGCCCCAGCTTGTAATCGGCGGGCGTAACCCCAGACCCAGAAAACTCAGCGCCGTTTCGCCCAGGATCATGCTCGGGATTGAAAGTGTGGCCGAGGCGATCAGATGGCTCATGAAGCTGGGTAACAAATGGCGTCCAATTATCCGACTGGGTTTCGCGCCCATCAACTGGGCCGCCACACAAAAATCTTCTTCGCGCAACGCCAGCAATTTGGATCGCACCGCCCGCGCCAAGCCGGGCCAATCCAGCATCCCCAGTATCACGGTAATGCCCATGAAAACGAGAATGGGACTCCATGTTACGGGTAGAATTGCGGACAAGGCCATCCACAAAGGCAAGGATGGGAAGGAACGGATAACTTCAATAATGCGCTGGACGACAGCGTCGACCATGCCGCCGTAATACCCCGCCAGCCCGCCAATGGTCAGACCCATGGTGAAACTGATGATGATGCCGATTAATCCGACGGTCAGGGAAATTCGCGCGCCGTACAAAATCCGGCTTAACACATCGCGGCCCAGTCGGTCGGTTCCCAGGAAAAACAGCTGACCGTTCGACGCCGGGCATACAAAATGGAACTGTCCCGAGAACAGGCCCCAAAATTCGTATTTCGCGCCTTTGTAATCTGCGGAATTACAAAAATACCGCAAGGGTTGAACTTTCGACAAATCGTCGGAATAGGTCCATTGCAGATGCTCCATGTTCAGGCTGACCTTGTAGCCATAAACAAACGGGCCGACGAAATCCCCCTCATGGAACAGATGCACCGATTGCGGCGGCGCGTATAAATAATCCGTGTGGCGGGTTTGCAGGTCGTATGGCGCCAGCACTTCGCTTATCAGAATGGACACATAGACGGCGATTAAAAATATGCCGCTGACGACCGCCAGACGGTGGCGTTTCAATTTCCACCACATCAGGCGCCATTGCGACGCCATGTAATAGCGTTCCTGTTCCGGCGTCAGCGTGACGGCGACGTTCGGGTCAAAGGGCGCTTCATTGACGTAATGTTTGTTGGGGGTTCCCACGGAATCGCTCATCGGTTCGCCTCCCCGCCCAGCCGAATGCGAGGGTCAAGCGCGGCCAGCGCCAGATCGGACAACAACGTGCCGACGACCGTCAGGGTCGCCAGGCACATTAAAAAGGATCCGGCCAGATACATATCCTGGCTTTGCAGCGCGTTGAGCAACATCGGCCCGGTGGTCGGCAGCGACAAAACGATGGAGACGATCGCGGCGCCTGAAATAACCTCCGGCAACAGATTGCCGATATCGGCGATGAAAGGGTTCAACGACATGCGCAGCGGATATTTCGCCAGCGCGCGGCCGGGAGACAGCCCCTTGGCGCGCGCGGTGGTGACATATTGTTTGCTCAGTTCGTCCAGCAAATTAGCGCGTAACCGCCGGATCATGCCCGCTGTGCCCGATGTGCCGATGACGACGACGGGCACCCAAAGATGCTCCAGAACGGACAGCATTTTGTCGAATGACCAGTCGGATTCAAGATATTGTGGGTCCATCAAGCCGCCGATTGATGTGCCGAAGGTGCTGAACGCCATCCATTGCAGCACCAGCGCCAGAAGGAAATTTGGCGTTGCCAACCCCAGGAATCCCAGAAAGGTCAGGCTGTAATCGCCAATACTGTACTGCCGCACCGCAGAGTAAACGCCAATCGGGAAGGCGACGATCCAGGTGAACATGATGGTTGTGAAGGAGACGATAAAACTCAGCAACAAACGGTCGCCCACAACTTCGCTCACCGGCAGGCTGTATTCAAATGAATAGCCAAAATCACCCTGCAGCATCCCGATAACCCAAGTGAAATACTGTTCCGGCATTGATTTGTCGAAACCGTATTGCTCCTTGATGAATGCGATCTTCGCCTCGTCGATCGCCTCGCCCTGGCTTTGTAGCTCGTTCATATAGGTCGTGAAATAGTCGCCAGGCGGCAACTGAATGATGATGAACACCAGCGCGCTGATCACAATCAGCGTCGGTATCATCATCAGAATTCGACGAATTACATAAGAAAGCACCGCGTCACCCCTTAATTAGCGGATGCTTGGCGCGTTGGTTTCGGCGTGTCGTTGAACCAGAAACTGTCTGGTTCGTACATGCCGAAATGCGCGCAGGGCATCCAGGTGTAGATGCCCTCAAGAGGCACGTTTTTAAGCGCAGTTCGAACGACGATGGGTTGAAGGACGCCCGAGATCAAGCCGATCGAATAGAGTTTGTCGGCATGGATCGACAGCATTTGATGCCAGATTTTCTCGCGGGTTTCCGTTGTTGTCGCTTTGAGCCATTCGCCATGCAGCGCCATCAGTTTCTTCGGCCCGGGCATGTCGATATCTTCGCCAGCGCGGCCCATGGTTTCGTGTTTCTGGCCCCATTTTGGCCATTGATATTGAACCTGCGAGGTGGGGGCGAGGTCTTCAGGATCCATATCCGGCGTCGGCAACCCATTTTCCAATCCGGAAGAAATCGACATGATCGTTTCCCCGGCGAAAACCCGGTTGCGCATGACTTCACGCTGGGTTGGTTTGGTGTGAAGCTTTAACCCGACCTCGCTCCAGCTGTCTTCGACCAGTTCCAGAACATCGGCTTCTTCGGAGCTTTCGCCGGTGGATTCAACGATGATATCCATTGGACGACCGTCGGGCAGCAGGCGAATGCCGCGATCGTCGCGTTTGTCCAACCCCAGCTCATCCAGCAACCGGTTCGCTTCGGCGATGTCAAATTTCGTCCAGGCTTTTTGGTAGGATTCGCGAAATAAGGGGCTTTGTGGCAGCGCGGTGTTTTGCGCCTCCAGCGCCAGCCCGAAATAGATCACCCGGTTCAATTCATACCGGTTGATGGAGAGAGAAATTGCGCGGCGAAAGCGAACGTCGCGCAGTAGTTTGCGCCACACTTTGTCTTTGGCGTTCAAATTGGGATACAGCGCCATATGGGCGCCCTTGCCGGTGCGCCAGAGCCGTGTGCTGAACCCACTTTTTTGCTCATTGCGTTTCAGGAAGGTGAAATTGTCGAAGCGCAGATAGCGCGCCTGTAAATCCGCCTGCCCGGTGCCGACCTTGGCGGGAATGATCTTGCTGCTGGCGATGCGGAACACGACCCGGTCGATATAGGGTAATTGCCGGCCTTCGGGATCAACCTTGTGGTAATACGGATTGCGTTTGAAGACATATTGCTCCGATGCGCCCTTTGTCGTGTTGATCCAGGGCTGGAGGGACGGCAGCTTGATATTTTTATTTTTGTACTGGTGGTCCAGCTTGTTATGCAGCGCCGCCCAGTTTCGCTGGCCTTTCTTTTTAGCCTTTGCGTCCAGCTTGGCCGCGTCGCCATAGCGGACGTGATATTTACGCAAATATTGCGAGGGCCGGTAAATATAGAGCGGCCGTGCGCCTGCAAGCGCGGGCAAAAACGCCGGGTTCGGTTCGTCCCATTCAAATTGGATTGTGGTCGCGTCGATGATCGTGACTTTTGGCGGCTTGCCGTTGACGCGTAGCGCGGCGGGCGGGCCGGTGGGCGACAACATGTCCTGATTGGCGACATCTTCCCAATAATAACGAAAATCTTCCGTCGTAAAGGGGGTGCCATTTGACCATTTATGCCCGGCGCGAAGATGAAACGTAAACTTGCGGCCTTCCTCGATGTCGATGTTTTGCAAGATATCGGGAACGATCTCCATATCCCGGTTATATCGCGCCAACCGCGCATAGCCGTAGACGACCATCAGGCGAATATCTTTTGGACGCGCCATAAGCATGGTCATGGACCCACCATGGCGCCCGATTGTCTGGTCCACCAAATTCATGGGCCGCATTTCAGGCGTATCGGGCAGTCGTTCGGCCACCGGGGGCAGTTTACCGGCGGCGACATCGGCCGCAAGTGAGGGTGTTTCCACATAAGAGAGGGCGCTGGCGGTATCAATGAAGGCGGCGCCTGTCAAAAAGGCCGCGGCGGTGAGTGAGACGCGCAAAGCGCAGATGGGCGTTATTGACGTCATAAAGCCTCCAGGGGGTCCGAATCGGCCAGAGCGCGGACGAAATGGTTGCCGCCGATGTCTTTCAGGACGGGCCGGTTTCCATTCACTTCGGCGAAAGGGTGGGGCCATTCCGTCGGGACTGATGCTTTCTCCGCCATGAGATGATCGAAATCCAGTTTCGAATCCGGGTCGGCTTCCGGCACCGCTTGAAGCAGAGCGCGGGTGTAGGGGTGCACCGGTTGTTTGAACAAATCTTCCCGGCTCGCAAGCTCGACCAGCTGGCCCCGGCACATCACTGCAATCCGGTCGGCGATGTAATCAACGACGGCGAGGTCATGGGAAATAAACAAATAAGTCAGCCCAAGCTCTGCTTGTAAATCTTTCAGAAGGTTCAGGATTTGCGCCTGAATTGAAACATCCAGCGCCGAGACCGGCTCATCGCAAATCAGCAAATCAGGCTGCAGCGCCAGAGCCCGCGCGATACCGATGCGTTGGCGTTGTCCGCCTGAAAAACTATGCGGGTAGCGGCTCAGATGCCGCACATCCAACCCGACCAGGCGCATCAGCTCACGCGCTGAGTTCCGGCGGCTTTCCGCGTCCCCAATTTTATGGATAACAAGCGGTTCGGTGATAATGTCGAACACCGGCATCCGTGGATTAAGCGAGCTGAACGGGTCCTGAAATATAAACTGCATTTTCCGGCGGAATGGAATGAGCGCTTTGGGCGTCAGCGCAAGCACATCAACCAAATTTCCCCGGTCGTTATAAGTGACAGCGCCGGAATCCGCCGACATGGCGCGCATCAACATTTTTGACAAGGTGGTTTTGCCGCAACCACTTTCGCCGACTAGCCCCAAACATTCGCCGCGACCAATTTCAAAGCTGACATTGTCCACCGCGCGTACGGTTTCCGCCGCGCCGCCAAAAATGCCGCTTTTGCGAATGCCGAAACTTTTGGTGAGGTTCTCGACCTTCAGCATAGGCGCCTCGGCGGTATCGGTGTCCGGCCATGGTTCCTTGGCGTCGTAGAGAAAGCCTTTGTGCGGTTCGATCTCGCGAATGGGGACCAGTCGTTCCCCTTCGGGCATGTCAAAACGGGGCACCGCTTTATGCAGCGCTTTCAGATAGGGATGTTTCGCGTGGCGGAAAATAGCGTCGATATCGCCGGATTCCATAATTTCGCCGTGATACATAACGACGATGTCTTCGGCCACGTTGGCGACCACGCCCAGATCATGGGTGATCATCAACACGGCCATGCCAATTTCGGCCTGAAGGTCGCGCAGAAGCTTCAGGATTTGCGCCTGAATCGTGACGTCGAGTGCGGTGGTGGGTTCATCGGCGATCAGCAGGCTGGGGTTACAGACCAAGGCCATGGCGATCATCGTGCGTTGTCGCAATCCGCCGGATAATTCAAACGGGTAGGTCTGCAGGGCGCGCGCCGGATCGGGAAAACCAACAAGACGAAGCATGTCCTGCGTAATCTCCAAGCCTTCCGCCTTGCTCATTTTCCGGTGGAGGAGCAGCGCTTCGCTGACCTGATCGCCAACGGTGTGCAGCGGCGACAGGGATGTCATCGGTTCCTGAAAAATGATGGAGATACGGCCGCCCCGGATGGACCGCATCGCCGCACTATTGGGGTTCAAGGCGGCGATATCGATCACTTCGCCATCGGATCTCGGGTCTCTGTACAGGATGCGGCCCGACGAGATCGAGGCGGTCTTGGGTAAAATACCCATAATGCTTTGGGATACGACGGATTTTCCGGAACCCGATTCGCCGACCAGCGCGACAGTCTTACCGGGGATAACCTGAAAGGAGATGCCTTTGACGGCCTCGACAATACCTTCGGGAAGGGTAAAACGAACCCGCAGATCCTCGACGCTTAAAAGGGGCTGGGTCACGGGTTAGGCCTCATCCGCCAGATCAACGG
>JBLHZD010000011.1:0-32197 GCA_047631095.1 Alphaproteobacteria bacterium | reverse complement strand
TGTTTGTAAGCGCCTCGCGTTACTGGTAAATTTTTAGCCATTCGAACACGCTATATACAGCAATTGGAAAAATTGATGACCGAACGCATCGCAATGTTATCGGTAGAGGACGCGGTCGCTGCGGCGAAGGCTATCGGCATTCGCGACTCCATGGCGCCGCTCAGCGCCTACCGTGTTTTGCTACGCCACCCGGAATTGACCAAATCCATAACAGAAATGCTGACGACATTGCTGTTCACCAGTAAGAAACTGGATTTTCGACTTCGCGAATTGATCATTATGCGGATCGCCTGGGTCACGGGCTCCAACTACGAATGGACGCAGCATTGGCGCATAGCGACCCATGTGGGATTGCCCGCCGCGGATGTTCTTTGCGTGCGCGACTGGAAAAATACCGACCTTTTTTCACCCGCGGACCAGGCGGTGCTGGCGGCGGTGGATGAAACGCTGGATGGCGGGAAAATTTCAGACGCCACCTGGGCGCAATGCGCCGCCAACGTTGGCGGGCCGGTTGAACTGATTGAGATGGTCGTCGCGATTGGTAACTGGACCATGTTTTCCCAATTGCTCCGCAGCCTCGAAATTCCCTTGGAAGATGGCGTTGCGGCATGGCCGCCGGACGGGGTGGCCGCTGGCGACGACGCCTACTAAAGTTTCAGACATAGCAGGACCCGCTATAACGCGACGTGACTCGTCGAATTTAAGGAACAGAATTATGGATTTTTTCGCGCCTCGGATGCACCGTTTCAAACCTTCTCCCAGCCAGATGGCGACGGCCCGGGTGCGCGAATTACAAGCCGAAGGCCGCGATATCATAAAATTGACGGCGGGCGAGCCCGATTTCCCCACCCCAAAACACGCCAACGAGGCGGTGATCCGGCTTATGGAGAAAAATGAAATCCGCTACACGCCCATCAACGGCACCCAGCCGATGCGGGAAGCCGCGCAGTTAAAATTCAAGCGCGACAATGATCTGACCTACGGGCTGGACCAATTGACCGCTGGCGCCGGCACCAAGCAAATTCTTTTCAACGCCTTGATGGCGACGGTTGGCGAGGGCGACGAGGTCATTATTCCCGCACCCTATTGGGCGTCTTATCCCGACATGGTCCAGCTGGCGGGCGGTGACCCGGTGATTGTGAATTGCGGACAAAATAATTTGTTCAAGATGCGCCCGGAACAACTGGATGAGGCCATCACCCAAAACACCAAATGGCTGATGTTCAGTTCGCCGAGCAATCCCACGGGCGCGGTGTATTCTCCCGATGAGATGCGCGCGCTGGCCGACGTTCTGCTGAAGCACCCCCATGTTCATATTCTCACCGACGATGTCTATGAGCATTTGATCTTCGATGGCCGCGTCTTCACAACCTTCGCCCAGGTTGAGCCAAAACTGTACGACCGTACCGTGACCTGCAACGGCGTCTCGAAGGCCTATTCCATGACCGGCTGGCGCCTCGGCTTTGCGGGCGGACCAGCGGAAATTATAGCGAATATGGCCAAGATGCAGTCGCAAAGCACATCGGGCGTCAGCGCGGTCGCACAGGCCGCCGCCATCGCCGCGCTGGAAGGACCGCAGGAATTCATCAAGGAGCGGACCGCCAACCTGCAACACCGCCGCGATATTCTGTTTGAAAAACTGAATGCGGCCAAAGGGCTGAAATGCGACCTGCCGGAAGGCGCGATGTATATTTTCTGCTCCTGCGCCGGCACGCTGGGCAAAAAAACGCCGAACGGCAAAATTATCGAAAGCGACACCGACTTCACCCTGTATCTGCTGGATTCGGTTGGCGTTGCGGTCGTCCAGGGCGTCGCCTACGGGCTATCGCCTTATTTTCGCGCCAGCTTCGTCGCCCCGGAAGAAGATCTGGTGCGGGGCGGCGACCTGATCCAACAAGCCTGCGCCGCGCTGACATAGGCAACCCACCGCTGCAGGGCGCCGCCGGAGCGGATCAGAAATTAAACGTATTGCCGGGTTCGTCCCACCAAGTGATCGGTTGGCGCAGGCGGTCAGCCATGGCGAACACATCGGGCGCGGCTTCAAACAGGACCGCTTGCTGCGCTTCATTCAAGGTTAAACCTGCCTGTTTGGCCATTCCCAGAACGACAGCCTGCATATCGGCGTCTAACGTCACCGCGGGAATTGCAGGTGCAAAGGGTTGTGGCCGTTCGGGGTGTAGACCCGGTTTCAATTCCGGGCGGCGATTGCGAAACGGCGTCGCTTTTTCATAGGCGTTCGCAGCGCGCAACACTGTGGTTTCGTCAAAGGGGCGCCCGACGAATTGCATGGAAAGCGGCAGCCCGCTCCCCGAAAACCCGTTACACAACACCAGAGCCGGACCGCCGGTAACATTGAACGGCGTCGCGATACTGGGTTTGCGCCAGAAGGTCACCGGGTTATGGGTCTCAAACGTCGGGGCCGGGCCATAGGGTCCCGCCGTCAACAGGATATCGAACTTTTCGTAAAGCGGCGCCATCCGATCCATTTGCATTCGGCGCCGTCGCTGCGCTTCGACGTAATCCGCGCCGTTTAATAGACAGGCGGGTAGAACCCGGGCGAGAAAATCACCGCCAAAGTCACCGGGGTTTTTCATCAATTCTTTTCGATGCACGGAAAATAATTCAGATTCCGCGATCACGATTTTCGTGTCGTTATAGTTTTGCATCGGCTCCATGCGCGTCTCTTCGCAAACCGCGCCAAGGTCTTGCAGAACCGCGATGCTCGCCTCCATTGCGGCGCGGACCTTATCATTGGCGGGTAAATCTTCTTCCCAAAAATGTCGCACGACGCCAATTTTGAGCCCCTTGACGCCACCACTCAACGCAGCGCGGTAATCGGGAATGTCGACTTTTACGCTGGCCGGATCTTTTGGGTCATGCCCCGCCAGAACCTGAAGCATGATGGCGCAATCTTCGACCGTCCAGGTCAGCGGCCCGCAATGATCAAAGGTATAGGAATTGGGCATCACGCCATGGCGGCTGACCAGGCCATAGGTTGGCTTCAGCCCGACCAGGCCGCACCAGGCCGCCGGATTGCGAATTGACCCACCCGTATCCGAGCCCAGCGCACCAGGCAAAAGCCCCGCCGCCACCGCCGCGCCGGACCCGCTGCTGGAGCCGCCAGTTTGGTGGTCCCGGTTCCAGGGATTCCGCGCGGGCGGCCACGGCAGATCAAAAGAAGGCCCACCATGGGCAAATTCATGGGTCGCGAGTTTGCCCAGCAACACCCCACCCGCCGCCCGAAGGCGCGCCGTCGTTGTCGCGTCTTCGTCGGGTATATGGTCCTGCGCTGTACGGGAATGACCAGAAGTCAGGACGCCCGCAGAGTTGTATATATCCTTCAAACCGAACGGGATTCCATGCAAGGGCCCCCGATACTGGCCAGCTTCCAGTTCGGCCTCCGCTTGGCGTGCAGCGTCCAGCGCCTGTTCGCCCATCAACGTTACAAAGGCGTCCAACTGCGGGTTGATCGCGTCGATGCGCGATAACAACGCTTCGACCAACGTTACAGGCGACAGTTCCTTTGACTCGATACGTTGCGCCATTTCGGCGATTGTTAAAAAATGTAAATCCATATCATCCTCACTGGCGGGGCCAATTTCTATACCGTTTTTCGAAGAAACCCGATGGCTTCATTTAGCTGACTCATGCGCCGATGATCGCCGTGCTCGCTATCAGGATGGTGGATTGCGGCCAACAACCGAAACTTTGCATTGACCGACGAGCGGTTTGGTTTGTCGCGCGGCGCAAACCCCAGAACATGAAACGCTTCGGCGCGGCTTTGCGCGCCGTTTTCCAAGGGCGAAAAGGCGAGCGCGCTGACGATGGCCTGCAACCGCTCCAATTCATCGCTCAAAAGTGACATACGTTGTTTGGCGGATGGCGCGTCGCCAGCTTCAACGGTCAAGATGCGCTCTCCTTGCGCCATCGCCAAAGCCAGGTTTAATGCGCGGCGAATATTTTCAATCGAATGTCCGTCAGGAAGGCGCACTTGCAATCGCGGTTTGCGACGCCACGGCTTACCCACGCTGGGCCCGGATTTTAAAATAATAGTTTCCCGGTCATCCAGCGCGGGCTCTCCCGGGTCCACGGTCGCGGCGATCGCTGATTCAGGTAAAATAAGAATTACCGAACGAGCGATATCGCCGACATTAACGTTGCGCGCCTCCGCCAACGCCATCACGTCGTCGCGAAAGGTGGAGGCGCAGGGCACGGCATAGGATTTTTTGCGCTCGGTCATGGGGCTGGCGATTACAACGTTAAAAATACGGCTCAGACTACCAGAAGAGCGGAGTCGGACATGGCAGTCAACTGCAATCGCAGTTAACGACCTCGCTTATTTTCAATACGCGTTGGAAATGACCGTGAATTGTGATGAAACCGGCGAAGGGCCGAGGTAATCAAGCCCGCCGCCTTAGCCGCGCAAGGTTCCGCCCGTCTGTTTTTCCACATTCAAAACAATTTGCGCGGAAATTTTCTCGATTGCATCATCGGTCATGGTGCCGTCTTCAGGCTGTAACGTTACCGAAAATGCGATGGATTTATTACCTTCGCCCAGATTTGGCCCCGAATAAACGTCAAAAATCGATACACCCGTAATGAGCGCTTTATCCACCGTCCGCACCGCGTTGATTACTTTCGCAGCAGGAACGGAATCTTCCAGCACAAAGGCGAAATCACGGCGAACAGGTTGGTACGGCGACGCAACGAGTGCGGATCGGGTGCGCCCCCCCTTCTTTCGCGGCTTAGGAATCGCATCGAAAAACACTTCAAACGCCGCGATGGGCCCATCGACATCCATCACATCCAGAATACGAGGGTGAATTTCACCGAAACTCGCCAACACATTGGGGCCCAGCCGCAAGACGCCGGAGCGCCCCGGATGATACCAGTCCGGCGCATCGGTCGTCGCCTGTAAATTTTTTACGGGCGCGCCAACCGCCTCCAGAACCGCTTGCGCATCGGCTTTTGCGTCGAACACGTCCCAGGCGCGCGGCGCGCCCGCCCAATGACGTTCGCCCTTATCGCCCGCGCGCACGCCAGCAGCGATGCTGCGTTGGCCTTTTGGCGTGTCGTTTTGGTAATCGGCGCCCACTTCAAAAAGACAGGCGTCGTCGAAACCGCGATCGGAATTTCGGCCCACCGCCGCGATCAAATTCGGCATGATGGAGGGCCGCATGGTGTCAAGGTCGGCGCTGATTGGATTGGCGAGACGCAGATTATCCGCGCCGCCGCCAAACAACACCGCCAGATCATGGGTCGTGAACGCCCAGGTCACCGCTTCCAGCATACCGCGCCCGGCCAACGTCTTGCGCGCAAAAGCGACCCGGCGCTGACCGGGGGTCAAGGCCGGTTGGGATAAGGAGGTCATGCGTTCCAATGGTACGGCCGGAATATTGTCGAACCCTTTGATACGAAGCGCTTCCTCCACCAGGCACGCTTCGCCTTCAATATCGAACCGCCATGACGGTGGTACTGCGGAAATGAGCCCGTCCTTGAGTTTGGTTTCAAACCCGAGCGCATTCAGAATGCCCTGCGCCTCCGCAGCATCGACATCCATCCCGCCAAGCGTTGCAATTCGTTTGGGGTCCAGCGTGATCGCGCCAAGGGCGGGCGGCGTTTCACCGGCGACGGACAAGTCACTGGCCTCCCCGCCGCAAAGCTCCAGGATCAACGCGGTGGCGACATCAGGCCCCCAATTCGTCGAGTCAGAATCAACGCCGCGCTCAAAGCGATATCGCGCGTCGGATTCAACGGCTAATTTACGACCGGTCGTCGCGGTGCGAATCGGATCGAACAAGGCGACTTCGAGAAATACCGATGTGGTGTCTTCGGTGCAACCGGTCGCCTCGCCCCCCATAACGCCGCCAATCGCCTGTGCGCCAGATGCGTCGCCAATGACCGTCATCTGATCATCCAGCGTATAGGTGCGCCCGTCCAGCGCTTCGATTTTTTCACCGTTCTCGGCGAAGCGCATGGTTAGCTCGGCGCCGGATAATTTATCAATGTCGAAAACGTGCAAGGGCCTGCCGAGATCAAACGTCACATAGTTGGTAATGTCGACCAACGCGGATATCGGCCGTAATCCGATGGCGCGCAAACGGTCCTGCAGCCACATCGGGCTGGCGCCATTTTTAACGTTCCGAAACGCGCGGCCAACCACCATGGGGCAGGCGTCGCCGTGATCGCCAAGCGCGCGACGCCATTGCACCGGCGACTCAAACGACGCGTCGACCTTTGGCGTGGAAAGCGGTTTCAATCGGCCAATGCCCGTCGCGGCCAAATCGCGGGCGATGCCGCGCACGCCAGCGCAATCGGCGCGGTCCGGCGTCAGCGCAATTTCAATAACCGGATCATCCAGCCCCATCAGCGACACGTAGGATTGTCCGGTTTGGGTATCTTCGGGCAAATCGATGATGCCGTCATGGTCATCCGACAATCCTAATTCTCGCTCGGAACACAGCATGCCGCTGGAGGCGACGCCGCGAATGGTCGTTTCCTTTAATTCCATGCCGGTGTCGGGAATGCGCGACCCCGAGGGCGCAAAAACGCCCTTCATGCCAAGCCGCGCATTAGGCGCGCCGCAAACAACCTGTACTTTTTCCGCGCCCGTATCGACCATGCAGACACGCAAACGGTCCGCGTCGGGATGTTGCTCGCAAGCGACGACATGGCCAACCAGGAAGCTCTCGAATCCCGCGGCGCGGTTTTCAATTCCTTCAACTTCCAGACCAATGCTCGTCAACTTTTCATCGATTACCGAAAGCGGTTCATCGGTGTCCAGGTGATCCTTAAGCCAGTTCAGCGTGAACTTCATCTCAGGCGCCGTTTCTATCCAGGGGATCTATTAGGGGTCTTGGGGCTAGGGGGCGAGGCCGCGCAGCAGGGTGGGAACCTCCAGCGGCGCGAAGCCGTAATGCCGGAGCCACCGCATATCCGCGTCGAAAAAGGCGCGCAAATCAGGCATACCGTATTTCAACATGGCGATCCGTTCGATCCCCATGCCAAAAGCGAAGCCCTGATATTCGGTCGAATCGATGCCGCAAGATTCCAGTACTTTCGGGTGCACCATGCCGCAGCCCAAAATTTCCAGCCAATCCTCGCCAGCGCCAATTTTTAGCGTCCCGTCCGAACGCGAACAGCCGATATCGACCTCCGCCGAAGGCTCCGTGAACGGAAAGAAGCTGGGACGAAACCGTACCGGCACGTCCGGCATTTCAAAATACGCGCGGCAAAAATCGATGATGCAGCCTTTCAGGTGCCCCATATGCACCGACTTATCGACGATCAGCCCTTCGACCTGATGAAACATCGGCGTATGGGTCATGTCTGAATCGCAACGATAGGCGCGTCCCGGCACGATAATGCGCAAGGGCGGTTCGCTCGTCTGCATGGTGCGGATCTGAACCGAGGAGGTATGGGTCCGCAAAAGCTTTCGCGTCCCGTCTTCCTGCTCCGGCAGATAAAACGTGTCGTGCATCTGGCGCGCGGGATGTTCCGGCGGAATGTTTAGCGCGGTGAAATTATGGAAATCGTCTTCGATATCCGGGCCTTCGGCGACGGTGAATCCCATCTCGCCAAAGATCGCGATAATTTCATCCACGGTCTGGCTGATCGGATGCAACCGGCCTGCGGTTTCTGGCCGAGCCGGCAACGTCACATCGACCCGGTCCCCCGCGAGCCTGGCGTCCAGCTCGGCCTCTGTTAAGGCCGTCCGGCGTGTCTCCAGCGCTTCGGTAACGACATTTTTGACGACATTGAGGGATTGCCCGGCCTCGCGACGCTCTTCGGGCGCAAGGGCGCCCAGGCCCTTCATCAAACCCGTTACACGGCCTTTTTTGCCAAGCGTCGCGATCCGGAGTTCCTCCAGATCGCCAAGGGTCACGGCGGCGTTAACCGCCGCAACCAGTTCGCTTTGCAGTTCGTCAAGATTTTCCATTGGCGCCGTCCAGACAGATAACGGGGGACTGAAACTGCGGCGACAGGCGCTGCAGCGTTATTCCGCCGCGAGCGCCGCCTGTGCTTGTTCCACCAAGGATTTGAAGGCGTCCGGCTCGCGAATGGCGAGATCCGACAGGATCTTACGATCCAGATCGATTTGGGCGATTTTCAATCCATTGATAAACTTCGCGTAGTTCATCCCGTTCAGACGGGCGCCGGCGTTGATCCGCTGAATCCATAACCGACGGAAATCGCGCTTGCGCGTCCGACGATCGCGGTAGGCGTATTGCAGATTTTTCTCGACGCGCTGAATCGCGGCGCGGAAGGTGTTTTTCGAACGCCCCACGGATCCTTTAGCGGCTTTGATGACCTTACGGTGACGGGCGTGCGTGGTGACGCCTCTTTTAACTCGTGACATGGCTAGGCTCCGTTACGTGCGCAGAAAGTTACGCTTGATGATCCTGGCGTCCGAAGACGCCATGATCTGCGTGCCGCGATTGGTTCGCTTCATTTTTTGCGACCGACGTCGCAACATATGAGACAGGCATGCGCTGTTAAACCGGACCTTGCCTTTCGACGTTAGGCGGAAGCGCTTTTTGGCGCTGGATTTGTTCTTCAACTTGGGCATTTCTATTTCCTTTCGCGACGTTCAACGTCATTAATAGGCGGACAGGCATACCCGAGGCCGTGCCGCGCCTTTGATTAGAGCGCGCTCTTATACGACTGGTTTCAACCGGATGCAAGTGTATCCCTACTCATTTTGTATTATTTGGAGAAAGAAAACATGGATCTGAATCTCAACGGCAAGTCGGTGCTGATCACCGGCGGCTCCAAAGGCATCGGCAAAGCGGTCGCCGCGCAAATGGCGGCGGAAGGATGCACCCTGCATCTCGCCTCGCGAACCGCAGCTGATCTGGAGGCCGTACGGGACGAATTAAACGCGACATATGGCGCGCAGGTCACCATTCACGCCGCCGATTTATCAAACGGTGATCATATGCGCCAACTGGCGGCGGATACGGCGGGGATCGACATATTGATCAACAACGCCGGCGCCATCCCCCCCGGCGATGTTGAAAAGGTCGACGAGGCGACCTGGCGCGAGGCATGGGACCTCAAGGTTTTCGGCTATGTGAACTTGATCAGGGAAATATATCCCGCCATGTGCGCGCGCGGCGCCGGTGTTATATTGAACGTGATTGGCACGGCGGGAGAACGCCCGGTTGCAAGTTACATCGCAGGGTCCATGGCGAACGCCAGCCTCATGGCGTTAACTGTCGCGCTGGGCGGTGAAGCGCCGCATAAGGGTGTGCGGGTTCTGGCGGTCAACCCCGGCCTGATCGAAACCGAACGCATGCTAATGCTGGGCGAGGCGCAGGCGCAGGAGAAACACGGCGACAAGACGCGGTGGCGCGAAATGCTGGAAAACTTTCCCGACGGTCGCGCTGGCTCCGTGGCGGAAGTCGCCGATGTTGTCACATTCCTGGCCAGCCCCCGGGCGTCCTGGGTCAGCGGTACGGTGCTGACAATCGACGCCGGTATGACCAAACGCGCGGGGCTGTGATCATGGCTGATATTGAAACCAGGCTTGAAAACCGGACAGATGGAATTGTAGCGTGGGTGACGATTCGCAACCAGGAAAAGGCAAATTGCCTGACCAGCGCGCTTGTCGCCGAGCTTGAGGCTACGTTTCGCGACCTGGCGAATAATGACGACGTTCGGGTCGCCGTGTTGACTGGCGCGGGGGAACGATCCTTTGTCGCCGGCGCCAATCTGGCGGAACTGGAATCCTTCGACGAAGATGCCGCGCGCACCTATATTTCGGGGCTACAACGGGCGATTCAGGCGATTCGCGCCCTACCGGTTCCGGTCATCGCCCGGGTCAATGGCGCGTGTATGGGGGCGGGCCTGGAAGTGGCTATCGGGTGCGATATTCGAATCGCATCCAACAACGCCCGATTTGCGATGCCAGAGGTGTTGTTCGACATACCATCGGTGATTGAAGCCGCCCTGCTGCCCCGTCTGATCGGGTGGGGCCGAACCGCGTGGTTCCTGTATCGCGGCGACGCAATCGATGCGACGACGGCGCAGGAGTGGGGATTAGTGGAATCGGTATGCGCGCCCGCCGATCTCGATTCCACAATCGCCGAGACCGTCGACACGCTCGTGGCCAACGGCCCTACAGGCATGCGCTTGCAAAAGGCGCTGATGCGACAATGGGAGTCCAGTGGACTGGATGACGGCGTTATGGCGGGCGTTGACGCACTGGCGCACGCCTACAGGGACGGCGATCCCGGCGCCCGGATCACGGCGTTCCGCAACAAAAAATAACGGGTCAGGGAGAGCGGCGCCGCAAGGCGCCGCTGGCGCCCGAATACGGGACCAGCGGCATAACTATTTGGCGGCGCCCTAACGTGGGACCAGCACCATGATCATTTGGCGACCTTCCATGGAAGGATGCTGTTCGACCTTGGCCTGCACGTCCAGATCAGCGCGGACCCGGTTCAAGACATCCCGGCCAAGCTGCTGGTGCGCCAGTTCCCGACCCCGGAACCGAAGCGTCACCTTCACCTTGTCGCCTTCGTCCAAAAACTTAAGCATGGCGCGCATTTTGACGTCGTAATCATGCTGGTCGATATTCGGCCGCATCTTGATTTCCTTGACGTCAATCGTCTTCTGCTTTTTGCGCGCCTCGTTCGCTTTTTTCTGCGCAATATATTTGTACTTGCCGTAATCAAGGATTTTACAAACCGGCGGCTTGGCGCTTGGCGAGACCTCAACAAGGTCAAGTCCAGCCTCATCGGCTTTTTCCTGCGCATCAGCAATGCTGACCACACCGATCATTTCCCCATCGGCGCCAACCAGGCGTACAGATTGCGACTCAATTCTTTCGTTGACGCGCGGGCCTTCGCGGACCGGCGCGGCGTTAAATGGTGGACGAGCTATCGATATCTCCTGTGGTTATATTTCAAAATTTCTCAAATACTTTTTTTCGATCCCCAAACCCGGAAAACTGTCTTCAAAACACCGGATTACGAAGAACAAACGCCTTAAATTCAGCCCTTAACGTGATTGTGGCTTCATTGTGGCGGCGTTGCTTCTATGCAGAGTGTATTAAGTGCGTCCTCCAGCGCAAGAATTTCTTGCGCCTTTCCGCCAAGACGGCGAATGGCGAGCGTCTTATTTTCCGCCTCTTGTCGGCCAACAACCAGAATTAACGGCGTTTTTCCAACTGAGTGCTCCCGCACCTTGTAATTAATTTTTTCATTCCGAATATCCAGATTGACGCGCATTCCGGCCTTCTTGAACGCCGCAGCGACCTCCGTAGCATACCCATCCGCATCCGAGGTGATCGTCGCGACCACCGCCTGAACTGGCGCCAGCCAAAGCGGTAAACGCCCGGCGTAGTGTTCGATCAACACGCCGATGAACCGTTCAAACGACCCCAGAATGGCGCGATGCAGCATCACCGGGCGGCGTTTTTCACCATCTTCGGCGATATAGGCCGCGTCGAGACGTTCCGGCAATACAAAATCAACCTGCAGCGTACCGCACTGCCAATGGCGTCCAATCGTATCCTTCAAAACAAATTCCAGCTTCGGCCCATAAAACGCGCCTTCTCCCGGATTTAACGTAAAGGGCAGGCCCGCCGCCTTGGTCGCGGTCATCAACGCCTCTTCGGCCTGATCCCAGACGGAATCCTCACCGGCGCGCACGTCCGGCCGGTCCGAAAATTTAACTTCCACTTCGTCAAAGCCGAAATCACGATAAATCGACAACAGTAATTCACAGAATCGCTTGGTTTCCGAAACAATCTGATCTTCGGTGCAGAAAATATGCGCGTCGTCCTGCGTAAACGCCCGGACACGCATCAAACCATGCAACGCGCCCGACGGCTCGTTGCGATGGCAGGAACCAAATTCCGCCATGCGAATCGGCAAATCCCGATAACTGGTGATGCCCTGCCGGAAAACCTGCACATGGCCGGGGCAGTTCATCGGTTTTAACGCCAATACGCGGTCATGTTCATCCTCGGCGGTGAACATATGCTCGCGAAACTTTTCCCAATGCCCCGAGCGTTCCCATAAGCCGCGATCGATCAATTGCGGGGTCTTGACCTCAACGTAATCCGCCGCGTCCAGACGTTTGCGCATATAGGTTTCGCAGGCCCGGTATAATTTCCAGCCATTCGGGTGCCAGAAAATGCTGCCCATCGCTTCTTCCTGAAAATGGAACAGGTCCATTTCCCGGCCAAGACGCCGATGGTCGCGTTTCTCCGATTCCTCCAGCCGGTGAAGATAGGCGCGCAATTCCTTATTCGTGCGCCAGCATGTCCCGTACATACGTTGCAGCTGCGGGTTTTTGGGGTCGCCGCGCCAATAGGCGCCCGCCAGCTTCATGAGCTTGAAGGATTTTCCCAACCGGCCCGTCGAGGACAAATGCGGCCCCGTGCACAGATCAACCCAATCCCCCTGGCGATACAGCGAAATCTCGACGTCTTCGGGTAAATTGCCGACATGCTCGGCCTTGAAGGTCTCGCCCTTTTCCTCAAACAACCGCCTTGCGTCTTCCCGGGTCCAGACTTCGCGCGTAATGTCCTCGTCCCGGTCAACAATTTCCGCCATACGAGCTTCGATTTTTTCGAAATCCTCCGGCGTAAACGGCGCTTCGCGATGGAAATCGTAATAAAATCCATCCTCGGTGGACGGACCAAACGTGATCTGCGTGTCCGAATACAGCTCCTGCACCGCCTCGGCCAGAATATGCGCGCAATCATGGCGCAAGATTTCCAGCGCGTCCTCGTGGTCGCGCGTCACGATCTCCAACGCGGCGTCCTGTTCGATCAGGTGACGTAAATCGCGCGGCGTTCCGCCGACCTTCACGATAAGCGCAGCCTTGGCGAGCCCCGGGCCAATCGCCAAGGCGACTTGTTCGCCGGTTACGGGTCCGTCAAATTCGCGAATGCCGCCATCGGGTAGTGTGATCGCTACCATATTATTCCGTCTCATCTCGTTACACGCGCCATATCCTTGATAAACGGCGCAATGGCGCAACGGTTTAGCGCAAGCGCAGCGCCGCTTCAACCGCGTTAACGTCAAGGTCTTCCAAAGAAGCCCGACGCAGGATCGCGACGTCCGCCCCGCGTGGCGCGCAAAGAGCCGGGTCAGAGGCATGGGAAAACAGAACAAGCGACGGACAGCCACTCGCCGCGATCAGATGCATGGGACCGCAATCATTGCCAACCGCTCCCGCCGCCGCGCCCGCCAGCGCGGCGATATCCGCCAGACTGGTCTTGCCGGTCAGGTCGATAACGCCGGGACAGGATTCAGCGATTTCCGCCGTCGCCGCCCGGTCCGCACCGCCGCCAAGAAGCACCGGTTGACGCCCTGTCGCCGCCAGTTGGCGCGCCAGTTGCGCATAACGCGTGGCGAGCCAACGCTTGTCTTGCCGATGCGCGGATCCCCCCGCAACAAGGAGAACAAAGCCTTGGGGAAGATCGAATTTTTCGGAACCGCGCGGCAACCATGACAAATCCGAAAGCGGGACATCCTCAATCCCAGCCGCCTTTAATTGTCCGCGTTGGCGTTCAATCGTGTGCAAAGCGTCGCGGTCAGGATTTGCGTCCGGATGCGAACAACCCGGCGCGATCCCGCTCCATTCCGGTTTGGGGCGCCCCAGCAGTCGAAAATAAAAATTTGTTCGATCCGCCGTCTGAAGATCGTAGATGCGGTCAAAAGCGCCGCCGCGAAGCCGCTGACGCAGATCAAAAATCGCGCCAATGCGCCACAATGCGGGGCGGTCATCAATCCAGATATCGTCGAAATAACCAGATTGCGCCGCCAGCCCTTCAAAAGGCTGTGTCGTCAACAAGGTAATGCGTGAATCGCGATGGTAGTGACGAATGGCGGCGAAGGGGCCCAGCGCCTGAACAAAATCACCCAGCGCGCCCAGTTTAATGACCAGTATATTTTGCATATTTTGCGCGGCCGCGCTCACGCGGCGTCGCGCCGTGGCGGCGCCAGAACGGATTGGTACACCTCCAGCGTTGCGGCGCACATGGCGGTTTTGCTGAAACTTTCAAGCGATAGCGCGCGTGTCCGTTGGGCCAATTGCGCCCGCTCCTGTGTGGAAAGACCAAGCGCCGCGCGCAACGCTTGCGCCAGATCTTCCGGATCGCCGGGTTTCGCCAGCCAGCCGCTTTCCCCCGGTTCGATAATTTCCCGACTGGCCCCGTGATCAGCGGCGACGACCGGGCGCCCCATCGCCTGCGCTTCAATAATGACCCGACCGAAGGCTTCGGGATCCGTAGACGCATGCACAACGACATCGGACAGCATCAAAGCCGCCGGCATATCCCGGCAATCGCCGACAATGTGCACCACTGAACCAAGGTTCAGCGCCTCAATCTGCGCCTGCATATCGCGTACATAGCGTGACCGGCCTTCGTCCGACCCAACAATAATGCAGCGGATGTCATCGCGTTTGAGAAGCGCCAGCGCTTCGATCAAAACCATATGCCCCTTCCACCGGGCGAGACGCCCCGGCAGCATGATAACCGGCACCCCATCGGGCAAGCGCCATTCGGTGGAGAGTTTGATAACCCGTTCTGCGCTTACCCGCGTTGGGTCGAAAATATCCAGATCAACGCCGCGATGAATGACGCGAATCCGCGCCGGGTCGCAGGGATAGGTTTCCAGAATATGGCGCGCGATATGGTCGCTGATCGCGATCACCTTTTCGCCGCGCGTCATAATGGAATTATAAAATTTCTTCAGCGGCGGCCCCAGATTGTAGGTCCCGTGAAAGGTCGTCACAAAATGCGCGTTGGTCTTTTGCGCCGCGTAATAGGCGCTCCAGGCGGGGGCGCGACTACGCGCGTGCACGATATCCACTTCCTTTGAACGAATGATGCGCGCCAGGCGGTCAATATTCTTGCGGATCACGAAGGGATTTTTCGAATGAACGGGCAGCGTAATATGCTCGGCGCCGACGCGGGTGACCTCATGAGCCATCGGGCCGCCCGACGACACGACAATCGCCCGACCACCGCTGTCCACCAGCGCAGCGGCTATTTCCACCGCGCCGCGTTCAACGCCGCCCGTCACCAGGGACGGCAACACCTGCATGACGCAGGGCGGCTCGCTGGCCAGTTCGGCCCGCAACATGCTATTCTCCGTGGCGTCCTGCATTACTATTCCAATGCGTTAATTCACGTTACTGTATAAGGCGTCTCGATAATCGCCCCTGACACTAACTTATGAAACCATCCATTTTGACGCGCCCAAACGGCGCCGCGATCGCCTATTACCACACATCTGGCCCCAATGCGCCCGGCGTCCTGTTCTGCGGCGGGTTCAAATCCGACATGACCGGCATAAAGGCGACGACATTGCAGGCGCACTGCGACGCGCGCGAGCAGCAATATACACGCTTCGATTATCAAGGCCATGGCGCATCTTCCGGTGAGTTTGCCGACGGGACAATCGGAGAGTGGCGAAATGACGCGCTAGCGGTTTTTGACCAAATCGCCCACGGCCCGCAAATCATCGTAGGCTCCTCAATGGGCGGCTGGATGGCCTTGCTTTTGGCGCTGGCGCGCCCGGAGCGCGTGCGCGGGCTTATCCTGATTGCGCCCGCCGCCGATTTCACCGAAGCCCTGTTATGGCCAAACCTGACAGACGCGGCGAAACGTCAGATCGAGACCGATGGCATGTGGCTTCGCCCTTCGATCTATGGCGACGGCCCCTACCCGATCACCCGAGCGCTTCTGGAGGACGCAAAAGACCATCTGGTGTTGAACGCGACAATCCCGTTCAACGGACGGGTTCGCGTTTTCCATGGCGCGCAGGATGAGTCTATTCCCTTTGAGCATGTCCGGCGTACAATCGACGCCATCAACTCACGCGATATCGTGGTTTCCCTGTCGAAATCCGGCGACCATCGATTATCGACCCCCGCCGATCTGGCCCGCCTGCGCGCCGCCGTGGCGGAATTAAGCGCTCTATAGACCGAATTATCTTTAATCTGGCGCAAATTGTCGTCGCAGACGATCCCGTTTGCTCGGGATTTTCTCTAGACGCCTCAAGACCGTTCGAAAATTCGGACCGCCGCCTCATCCGGTTTTGGCGGCGCATCGATGTCGAGGATTTCGATCTCCCGGCGCGGGACAAATGGCCCCTTGTAATCCACGTCGAGGCCGAAGGGGACATCGCCCTTGATCGTCACGCGCTCCATCAACCGGCGCTGGGGGTAATAGTCATGAATTGCGTAATGAAGCACCGCCCGGTTGTCCCAGAGCACCAGCGTGTTTGGCTCCCAATGCACCCGGAATTGATATTCCGGAATGCGCGCCTGCGCGTAGAGCATTTCGAGCAGCGGACGGCTTTCGCTATCCTTCATACCTTCAATGCCAATCGCAAACTGGCTGTTCACAAACAAGCTTTTGCGCCCGCTTTCCGGGTGCACGCGCACCATGGGATGAGAGCGGATCGGGTGATCTTTCTCGATCTCGCGAAGCTTGTGCTGACTATCTGCATCATTGCCAAACACACGGCGAAACAGCGTGAAATCGACCAGAAAGCGAAGATCGCTGATAAGGTTTTGCGTCTGGTCGCCGAGCCCCTCATACGCCGCCGTCATGCTGGCGAACATCGTATCACCGCCAACACGCGGCGTAATGATCGAGCGCAGCATCGTCGCCTTGGGCGGCGTCTCGCGAAACGTCTCGTCGCTGTGCCAATTGTCGGTCAGCTTGGGTGGATTGTCGCCATGGTAATCCAGAATTATCAGTTCCGGGCGGTCCGCAGAATTGGGTGAAAACGGGCTAACAGTAAGGTCTCCGAAGGCGCGGCCGAAATCCATGAACTGGTCGGAGGTAATGTCCTGATCGCGAAAGACCAGAACTTCATTTTCCAGCAGCGCATGATTGATGGCGCCGAATTGCACGGGATCAAGGGGCTTCGATAAATCGACCCCGCTCACGCCGCCGCCGAGATTGTAGCCCAGACGCTCAACGTCGATTTGATCCGCATTGTCGTAAGAAGAATTCGCCGCTTGTCCCATCGTCATCGCCCTTCAAAAAATTCACGTCGCCATCCTCACTGTACAACCAATCCTGAGTGCAGGAACATTTTTTTCAAGCGATGATCCCCGGCGCGCGCTTATTCGGCGCGTCGTGCGAACGCGGCGCGAAGATACTCTTTCACCCGTATGATCGCCTTGTTCCGGGCTTGATGATTCGTACCGACGGACACTTTCTTTTCACCGGATTTATAAACGCTGTTCCGCGTTGTGATTTCGCGCGGTCTGGAATTGGGATGATCAAAGCCATGCGCCGCATCTTCGTACCCGTCGATCTTCATGGGCGCGCCGCCGCGTCGGTTGGACGCCGCGACCAGCGCTATGCACGGCTTTGGCAGGGTCCAGCGATCCGCCAGACCAACCTGAAGCAACGCCAGGGTCGACGCCTTAAAGTCTGTCCGGCCTATTTTTATGCAGCCGGGATAAAAGCCCACCGCCGCGATGAAATCCGCGCCAAGCGATTTGGGGCGCTGGCGCGCGTCGTCGCGAATACTCCACAACATCGCCATGGCGCCATTCGACCACCCCGCCAGGGCGACCCGGCTCGCATCGACCAGGGGTTGAGACTGCATCCATGCGAGCGCCGCGTAGGCGTCATGGGGCCGCTCGCGATTGGGCAGGACCGGGCGTGATTTTATCCGGCAAATGCTTCGATGCCCGCGCGGGTTGAAACTATCCAACAACAGCACATGATAGCCCTCGCCCAACAGAATTTCACGCCACGCAGCCTCGCGCTTCTTTATGGCGCCGCGTTTGCTCAACAATCCGCCACAGCCATGCAACATGATGACAGCCGGGCCTTTCTCAACCCCCTTCGCCTTATAGAAATAGCCGCTCACATCCACGCCATCGCCGCTTTTAAAATCGACGCGGTGCGGCGCGACGTCCGGCGCGGGAGCGACCATCGTTGTCCCCATGGTCTGGCAGGCCCCCATCAGAACCGCCGCGACCACAATAACCAAGCCTACGCGCACGATATTATTCCCATTAACCCAACGCGATAATCCGGCCATTTCAAATCAACGCCGAGTTCCTCTTTGATGCGCCGGTTGGAGACCCGCTTGTTGTCTCGATAGAAACTTCGGCCCATCGCCGAGAGTTCCGCATCTTCAAAGGGCGTCAATGGCGGCGGCGCGACGCCGATTTGCGCCGCGATAAAGGCGATGACATCGCTGGGCGGCGCGGCTTCATCATCACAAACATTATAAACCGCGCCGGGGTTTGGGCGTTGGATCGACGCGCGCAGAACACCGGCGATATCGTCAATATGGATTCGACTGAACACCTGACCGGGTTTGTCGATGCGTTTCGCCGCTCCAGCCCGCACCTTTGAAATCTGGTTCCGACCGGGTCCATAAATACCCGCCAACCGAAAGATATGAACCGGAATTTCATGATCGCGCCACAACTCCAGCCACGCCGCCTCCGCATCGACGCGTCGTTGACCGCGATCCCCCGTTGGCTGCAACGGCGATGCCTCGTCCACCCAGTCGCCGTTGCGATCACCATAAACCCCGGTCGTCGACAGGTAACCGGCCCATTGGAGATTCTTAAGGCGTGCAATCTGGCCCGCGAATTTCAAAAGAAACGGATCTCCGGCGGCGCCCGGCGGCGCGGAAACGAGCAAATGGGTCGCGCCGGACAAAAAGTCGTCAAATCCCGCACCTGGCGCGGCGCCATTTAAAACCACCGCTGGCGATTCGCCATTAAGGACCACCGACTCAAACCCCTGCGCCGACAGGGACTCGCGGTTTGAGTCATCCCGGCAGGAGCCGCCAACCCGCCAGCCTTCGCTGAACAAAATCCGCCCCAACGCGCAGGCGCTGTAGCCCATTCCGAGGCAAACCAAACGACGCGGGGATTGATTCATAAGCGCAACTCATTCCGTCTTGAAAAAAACACGTTAGGATATGACCATAACAAATCACGGCGACAAGCGCCTTTTCATTATTGTAGCGGGATCATGCGCTTACCTCAGCTAACTTTTTCACTTTTTTGTCTGACGATTTTATCCGCGCCGCCTATCGCCCAGGCGCAATTAATCGGCTCCAGCGAGCGCTATCAAGATTGTATGCGTCAGGCGCGCAGCGATCCCGAGCGCGGACTCGAGGTGGCGCTATCCTGGAAAGAGCGGCTTAGCGCCGACCTGCCTATCGTAAAAATTCGGGACCGACGCCAGGAAAACGCCGCCGCCCATTGCGAAGCCGTCGCCCTGATCAATTCGGGCCGATTCGCCACCGCCGCAAAACGACTGGAGCACCTGGCCGCAATGATGGCGGACGACGCGCCCAAAGAAGCGCGCGGCGAAATATTGGCGCAGGCGGGACAAGCGTGGTTTCGCGTCGACAAGAACGACCAAGCCGAAAAAGCGCAATCCGCCGCCATCAAGCTCTCCCCTTACAACGGGGAAATCCGGATCGACCGCGCGATAACGCGCGCCGCGAACAGCCGCTATTGGGACGCCATCGACGATTTGAACGTCGCGATCTCCTTCAATCGGGGAGACGCCACCGCATATGCGTTGCGGGCGAGCGCCTATCGATCCCTGAATGTCCTGTCATTGGCGACGCAGGATGTGGAGGCCGCCTTAAAGATTACCCCGGACAGTGCGGAGGCCTTGCTGGAGCAAGGTAATCTGTTTCATTTAACAGGCGACGACGCGCGCGCGCGTCAGTCCTGGAAACAGCTGATTGGTATCCATGACGGCGCGCCCTCGGCGGAAGTGGCGCGGCGCAACCTCGCCAGACTCGACGGCGCGGCCAAATCTGAGACCCAAAACAAACCAAAAAATTAAAAATCGAGATCCGCGTAATGCGGCGGCGGCGGCGCACCGGGGATGTGGTCGCCCAAAAGTGGCCTGAAACTGGGGCGCGACTTGATCCGGGCATACCAGTCTTTCGCGTTTGGATGATCGGACCACGGCACATCGCCCAGATAATCAACGCAAGACAAATGGGCCGCCGCAGCGATATCCGCCAAGGTCAGTTCATCGCCGGCCAGCCAACGACGCTGTTCCGTCAGATACCCGATATAATCGAGATGGTAGTGGATGTTGGCGCTGCCCGCGCGGATGGCGTTGGAATCCGGTTCGCCCAGCCCCAGGAAGCGTTTCATGATCTTTTCGTCGACAAGGTTGACGGTGACCTCGGTGTTGAATTTTAAATCAAACCAGTTCACCAGCCGCCGGGTTTCCGCGCGCATGCCCGGCGTGCGTCCGATCAGGGGCGGTTCCGGGTGGCACTCGTCCAGATATTCGACGATGACCATCGATTCGGACAAGGCGGCCCCATCCTCTTCGATCAGCACAGGCACCTGACCGGCGGGATTCAGCGCCAGAAAGTCCTCGCGGCACTCCCAGGTTTTTTCGACCTGGGTTTCGAACGGCAAATCCTTTTCGCCCAGC
Source organism: Alphaproteobacteria bacterium (assembly GCA_047631095.1). Classification (GTDB taxonomy): domain Bacteria; phylum Pseudomonadota; class Alphaproteobacteria; order UBA8366; genus JABJJH01. The sequence continues at coordinate 11,772 of JBLHZD010000011.1, read as the reverse complement.
ACGATGCGAACCTTTCGGCTGAACGGGGAAAGCCATAAATGATACAATAATCTCATGCGCGACATACTAGCAGGGGAATACAACCCTTAGCGAGCCTGTGTACCGGAATTGATACTGGGCTTGGACGTTTAGCGTACGGTATAAGATTCCCAGCGGAATTTGGAAAGCATACATGGCGCTCCACCATATATTGATTTTAGCGCTCGTGCAGGGCGTCACAGAATTTTTACCCATCAGCTCATCAGGCCATCTGGTTCTCGCCTCCCAGGTCATGGGGTGGCCGGATCAGGGATTGATAATCGACGTCGCTGTTCATGTCGGCACGCTCTTCGCCGTCATGTTGTATTTTTGGCGCGATCTGATTCGTGTTGTGATCGGGTGCTGGCGGCTTATCCAGTTTCGCGGCGGCGCGGAGGCGCAATTGTCCAGGAATTTAATCATCGCCACGATACCGGTCGTGATCGTCGGATTCCTCGCCAAATCCTATATCGAAACATATTTGCGCAGCGCCGAAATCATCGCCTGGACAACCCTGATTTTCGGGCTCTTGCTATGGATAACGGACCGAATGGGCCTGACCATTCGCCGGATCGAACATCTGGGCGTCTTCAACGCTTTGTTCATCGGGTTTGCCCAAGTGCTGGCCCTTGTGCCGGGCACCAGCCGGTCGGGCATTACGATGACCGCCGCAAGGCTTCTGGGAATGGAACGGTCCGACGCCGCGCGATTCTCGATGCTGATGTCGATCCCGACCATCATGGGCGCGGGCCTCTTATCGGGACTCGACCTTTATAAATCCGGCGATATTGCGCTGGGAACCGATGTCCTGATTGCGGTGGGCTTGTCTTTCGTCACCGCCCTGGTCGCCATTTGGGGGCTTATGGCGTGGCTAAAACACGCCGGGTTCACACCCTTCGTGCTCTATCGCATCCTTTTAGCCGCCGTTTTGTTCTATTGGATTTACGGATAATCCCGCGTCATCAAACTGGTTGGCTGGGCCAGATGGCCCGGCTTGGTCAGACGGACTGGCGGGCGTAAAACCTGCCGCCGCGCCGGTACTTGTCCATATAGGTCGGCAAGATGACAGTCGCCGAGGTCGGCTCAATGCCCAGATCGGCCAGAGTCGGCGTCTCCCCCGACACAACATTATCGCTTTTCAACAAGGTGACCTGATCGGGCGTTAAGAGCGGCGTGGGCAAAAATTGCAAGAAAAACGCCTTCACTGAGGCCACACAAAATGGAATGGGGGCGAGAAAACGCCGGCGGCCCGTCGTTTCCAGGATAAGCTCCATCAGCGCCTTGAAACTGTATACGTTCGGCCCGCCCAGTTCATAAGTCTGGCCCATCGTCGCGGAATCAACCGCGCATTTCATCAACGCATCGGCAACATCGCCCGCATAAACCGGCTGAAACTTAACGCCGCCATCCCCGTAAATATCAATCGCGCCGTGTTTGAATGACGGGAACGGACACCCGAAAACCGGCAAGGCTGGCGAGAATCGCGTCAAATTTGCGAACGTATTGAAAAAATTGTCATGAGGTCCAAAAACGACGCTCGGTCGAATAATGGCGGCCTCGGGAAACGCCTCTCGCACCGCCACTTCACCGGCCGCCTTGGACCAGGCGTATCGCGACGGCGACGTTTGCGACGCGCCAAGCGCCGACATATGAACAAACCGCGTCGCGCCATCAGACTTCGCCGCGTGCGCGATCCGCGCCGCCACATCGCGATGGATCGCATCAAACTGCTGCGCGCCGCGCTCAAACAAAATCCCAATAAGGTTCACGACGACATCGGATCCCGCCAGCGCGTTTGCGACGCTGGCGTCATCATGGACATCCACGTAGATCGGCGTGACTTGCCCAACATCTCCCATGGGTTTCAAGAAACTCGCGCCGATGGGATCGCGGACGGCGACGCGAACCGACGCCCCGCTTGCTGCGAGGCGGCGCACCAAATGGCGCCCAATAAATCCTGATCCACCGAAAACCGTTACCAATGACATCGCTCTACCCGCCCCATTAACCTTAGTGATCAACCGAAATGGCCGCCTAAGCGCCCGGACTTGGGGGCGCCAATCTTCAACGCTGAACTAGCATAATATAATGCCGGACGCCATGGCGTCTGGAAAAGCCGGGTTGACATCATGATCCCGGATGCTTATTCACCCGACGATCCCATGGCCCCATACATTTTGGTCGTATGTTTCGACTGGTGTGGAGCTAAAAACCTCAATTATGTTGATGGTTCGGGGCCCAGGTGGCGGAATTGGTAGACGCGCAGGTTTCAGGTACCTGTGGGGGCAACCCCGTGGAAGTTCGAGTCTTCTCCTGGGCACCATTTGCAAGGCGTAAGGACATCCCTTGGATATTGAATTACATCAGGGCGATTTACCGCCAAATATTGATTTTGGCGCCAGCGTCGCCGTTGATTCCGAAACGATGGGACTGCACCCGCATCGCGACCGTTTGTGCCTGTTGCAATTATCGGCGGGCGATGGCGTTTGCCATCTGGTCCAATTTCCAAAGGGCGCCTATGACAGCCCAAATTTGCGGGCGCTTCTGACCGATCCGAAGGTTGAAAAGCTGTTTCATTTCGCGCGTTTCGACGTCGCGGTGTTGCAACATTATCTGGGCGTGACCTGCACGCCGGTTTACTGCACAAAAATTGCGTCGAAACTCGTGCGAACTTATACGGACCGGCATGGCTTAAAAGACATTTGCCGGGAGTTGCTGGGCGTCGACATTTCAAAACAACAGCAGTCTTCGGACTGGGGCGCCGCAACGCTTTCAGAGGCGCAGTTGAAATACGCGGCCTCCGATGTTCTGCATCTTCATGCGCTGAAAGAACGACTGGACGTGATGCTGGCGCGCGAAGGCCGCACCCATATCGCAACGGCGGCGTTTGAATTTTTGGCGACGCGCGCAGAGCTGGATCTCCTGGGCTGGGACGAGCAGGATATTTTCTCGCACAGTTGAGCGAGCGTTGAAAGCGCAGGCTCGGCCCTGTTTGAAAATCCGGATAAATTTACGCACAAACCTCATATTGTGATTTTTATTGATTTTCGTGCAATATTGTCCCGATTCGCTTAGTATTGATCAAGCATACGGTCGAGTAACTTTTTCGATCTTTATTTGTTTAGTCTTTGAAATCTGAATTTCAAAACCCCATCTCTTTGGCGTGAAGTTCAGTAACGGAGTATGGCGATTACATGAATGCCCTGGAAACGTCGATGCCTGAAAAGACCGAGGACCCGGAACAGTTTAAAACCGCGCGCCATGTCCTTGCGCTGGAAGCCGAAGCGATCACCGCACTGGCGAATTCGCTGGATGATAAATTTTTGTCGGCGGTCGAAATCCTGTCGGAAGTCTCCGGTCGCGTCATTGTCACCGGAATGGGCAAAAGCGGCCATATCGCGCGCAAGATCGCCGCGACCATGGCGTCCACGGGCACCCCTGCGCATTATGTGCATCCCGGCGAAGCGAGCCATGGGGATCTCGGCATGATCACCAAGGGTGACGCCGTCATCGCGCTGTCGAATTCCGGCGCGACGCGGGAACTCAACGACCTCTATGAATACACCAAGCGTTTTTCTATTCCGCTGATTGCGATCACGGCGAAATCACCGAGCACGATGTCGGAAGTCGCCGATGTCGCCTTGATCCTGCCAAACGTGCCGGAAGGCTGCCCCATGGGGTTGGCGCCCACGACCTCGACCACGGCGTCGCTCGCCCTGGGAGACGCTTTGGCGGTCGCCCTGTTAGAAAGGCGCGGTTTTGGACCTTCCGATTTTCAAATCCTCCACCCCGGCGGACAGCTGGGGTCATCGCTTCAGCGTGTTTCCGATTTGATGCATGATGGCGCTGAAATTCCCGCCGTATCCCGAGAAACACTGATGAGCGAAGTCATTATCAAAATGACGGAGAAACGGTTTGGTTGCGTCGGCGTTGTCGAAGACGATCAACTCATCGGGGTCATCACCGATGGCGATTTGCGCCGCCATATGGGCGCGCAATTGTTTAATCGCGCGGCGGGCGACGTGATGACGGTCAACCCGCGCACTATTCGCAGCCGCGCATTGGCGGCCGAAGCCGTAGCCGTCATGAATGAAGTTTCTATCACCAGCCTTTTCGTTGTCGAGAATGGCGAACCCATTGGAATCCTTCACATCCATGACTGTCTCCGAGCCGGCGTCCGGTAGTTCCATGTCGGACACCGCTTCCGAGGGGCAACGACAGAGTTTACAGCAATTTTCGTTTCGTCGGGAACGGCCGGCCTTCAACCCGCTCTATGGTCGGTTCGTCGGGCTGATCAAAATTATTTTGCCGACGATCGCAACTGCTTTGATCGTGCTGGTCGCCGTGTGGCCCCATTTGAACGAGCAAAAGAAACGTTTTGCGATTGGACCCACGCAAATAGACGCCTCGGATGCGGAAAACCTGCGCATGGTGAACCCGAAATATACGGGCGTTGACGATCGCCGTCGCCCCTATTCGGTCACCGCCAACGCCGCCGGTCAAAGCGATGGAAAATCAAGCCTGGTGGCGCTGGACGCGCCCAAAGCCGACGTCTTTCTGGGCGACGACACCTGGGTTGCGCTCACTGCCAGCGACGGTGTTTTTGACCGGGAGAAACAAATTCTGGAACTGACCGGCGCGGTGAATCTGTTCCATGACAGCGGTTATGAATTCGCAACATCCAGCGCCGTGTTCGATCTCTCCGCCGGCGATGCGACGGGAACGGAACCGGTGGAGGGGCAAGGCCCCTTCGGACGCCTGACGGCGGAAGGGTTTCGCATTCACAACCGCGGGCAACGTGTAGAATTTTTAGGAAAAGCAAAACTTTTCATTCTTTCCAAACCAACAAGCGATCCGAAACCAAAAAATGGCGCCGCCAAATGACGCAAGGCTCAAACGTTTTACTGCATATAGTCGCTTTCCCCATGATCATTTTACTGGGTTTGCTCAGCGCTGAAACCAGCGCCGCGGACAAAAAGAACGACGCGCCGCAGGCTATCGAAATCGAGGCGGATAATGGCATCGAATGGGTTCGCGACGAACAAATGTATATCGCCAAAGGCAACGCCCGCGCGGCGCGCGGCGACGCCCAGATTTTCGCGGACCAACTGACCGCTTATTACCGTAGCGGGGTCAAAGGCGAAAAATCCGACAAAAATTCCGACACAAAATCCGACAAGGGCGGGCAGGATATTTTTCGTGTGGATGCAGATGGGAATGTCCGCGTCGTCTCCAAGACGAACAAGGCGTTTGGCGACAAGGCCGTCTATCACGTCGATCAGGCTGTCTTTGTCCTGGTTGGCGAGTCGCTTCGATTGGTGACGAACCGCGCCAAAATCACCGCACGCGACAGTCTGGAATACTGGGAAACCCGACAATTGGCCGTCGCCCGGGGCCGCGCGATTGCGATCAGCGCCGGAAGCCGGATCACGGCGGATATTTTGACAGCTCATATCAATGAGGCGGGTCAGGGCGAAATTAAACAAATCGACGCTTTCGGGAACGTCGTTGTTTCCACACGCAATGTCATCGCGCGTGGCGCGGAAGGTGTGTATAATCCGGTATCATCCGTCGCAACCCTGTGTGGCGGCGTTAAAATCACCCGAGGCGGCGATCAACTGAATGGCGAATGCGCGGAAGTGAATTTAAAATCCGGAAAAAGCCGTTTGATCGGTGGCGGATCGCGCGTTAAGGGATTGTTGACGCGCAAAAAGTAAAATACGGTTTCATCGTTGTTGGAGAGTAGGAAGTTCGTGCCGGAAGACGAAAAAAATAATAACAGCCCTTCTACTGGCCATACATGGTCCGGCGATCGGATTATGGCGGATTCAATTTCGCGTAGCGCCCCTGACAACGCCACTGACAACGCTACCTACAACGCCCCTCAAGACACGACGAAGGGCGCATCCGATAACAGCCCGCGGCTTGTGGCTGAAAATACCGGACTAACTGTTCACAATATTGGGAAATCCTTCAAAAAACGTCCCATTTTAAGGGATGTCAGCATGCAGGTTAATCGTGGCGAGGTTATTGGCCTGTTGGGTCCGAACGGCGCTGGTAAAACGACCTGTTTTTATATCATTACAGGCCTCATCGCGCCTGATTACGGCGTGGTGAGCATCGACGGACGAGACGTCACCGACTTACCCATGTACCGTCGCGCCCATTTGGGCGTTGGTTATCTGCCGCAGGAAGCCTCGATTTTTCGGGGTTTGACAGTAGAAAACAATATTCGCGCGGTTCTTGAGGTTGTTGAAAAAGATCGTGACGCGCGCGAGGCGGCGCTTGATGCGCTGCTTGCGGAATTTTCCATCACGCATTTGCGCCGCACGCCCTCCATTGCGCTTTCGGGCGGCGAACGTCGGCGCGTCGAAATTGCGCGCGCGCTTGCGTCTCAGCCGGCTTTTATTTTGCTTGATGAACCCTTGGCGGGGATTGATCCAATTGCGGTTCATGATATCCGCGAGTTGGTTTTTCACCTGAAAGACAGAGGCATAGGCGTCTTGATTACCGACCATAATGTTCGGGAGACCTTGGGGTTAGTGGATCGCGCGTATATTCTGCACGATGGTCGGGTTCTGATGGAGGGCGCGCCCGACGAGATCGTAGACCATGATGAAGTCAGGAGGGTTTATTTAGGAGAACGCTTTAGTCTTTAAGATAAAGGCTCTCAACAATACGATTCCGCACTTGCGGCTAATTCAGATTGTGAAATGTTGTCCGTAGTATTCAAGCCATGGCCCTTACACCGCGACTAGACCTACGCCAAAGCCAGACGCTCGTCATGACGCCGCGATTACAGCAAGCAATCAAGCTGCTGCAATTGTCGAACATGGAGCTGTCCGAATACGTGGAGACCGAACTGGCGGAAAACCCGCTTCTGGAGAAGGATGAAGGGCAGTTCGATAATCAACGCGAAAACGACGGTGCGGAGAGCGGCGCCACCGAGACGTTTGAAGGACCCGACACAGCGCAATTGACCGGGTCGGAAACCATGCCGAGCGACGGTGATTCCCCCCTCGATACCACCTATGACAATGTCTATGACGGCGACGGCATCGTCGATGTAGGCGGCGAAGCGCCCATGGCTTTTGCAGATGGGCGCGACGGCCGCGGCGGACGCCGCGATTTCGCCGATTCTAGCAATGATTTCGATTCGACGATAACCCGGGAAAAATCGCTTCGGGAGCATTTGAGCGAACAGCTCTCTGTCGAAATTGAGGACCCAGTCGAAAAACTGATTGGCGCGTATCTCATCGATTTACTCGATGATTCCGGCTGGATGACCACTGACCTTGACGAAGTCGCGGCGGGCCTGAATTGCAACGTTGACCTTGTCATCGGCGTTTTGAACCAGTTGCAGAACTTTGACCCACCCGGCGTATTTGCGCGTAACCTTGGAGAATGTCTGGGGTTACAGCTTCGCGATATTGATCGGCTGGATCCTGTGATGCAGCAATTTCTGGATAATCTTGAATTGTTGGGGAAGAGCGATCTCGATGGCCTGATGAAGGCGTGCGGCGCTGACGCCGACGACCTGTCGCAGATGATCATGGAAATCCGCGAGCTCAATCCCAAACCAGCCTCCTTGTTTGACCATGAGGTCGCGCAAACCGTCGTGCCGGATATCCTCATGCGCGCCGGGTCTGACGGCGACTGGATTCTGGAACTCAACCCGGAAACCTTGCCGCGGGTTATCGTCAACAATGAGTACTACGCCCGCGTCAACGCCAACACCCGCTCCAAGGATGAAAAAGAATATGTAACCGACCGCTTTCAAACGGCTAGCTGGCTGGTGAAATCGCTTGATCAGCGCGCGAACACGATATTGAAAGTTGCGAGTGAGATTGTTCGCCAGCAGGACGCCTTTTTCCGACGGGGCGTCGAATATTTGCGCCCCCTGGTCTTGCGCGATATTGCCGAAGCCATCGAAATGCACGAAAGTACCGTGAGCCGCGTCACGACGAATAAATACATCACGACCCCGCGCGGTATTTTCGTCCTGAAATATTTCTTTACCTCGGCCATTGCAAAAGTTGGCGGCGGTGAGGCTCATTCCGCCGAAACCGTGCGGTTTAAAATTAAAGCGCTCATTGATGGCGAAGCGCATGACAAAGTTTTCTCGGATGATCGGATCGTTGAAATCCTGCGGGAAGACGGGATTGAAATCGCCCGCCGCACCGTCGCCAAATATCGCGACACCTTGAAGATACCCTCCTCGGTGCTTCGTCGCCGCCAAAAGGCCGCCGCTTTTTAGACGTCCAGCCCACACGACCCTCAAAGGCCAAGGCCGCTGCCTTCGATAACAAAACCAAGCGAGGCTTTACGCCCGGATGATATAGACACCCGATCCGTATTGACTCATCAAGAACGCATCATTATGGTCCCGCCTCCTGCGAAGGTGACTCCGTTAAGGGGGCCATTTGCAGTATTTGCACCAACACGGAATTGATAATAAATGCAGCTCTCCGTAAAGGGGAAGCAGATGGACATTGGCGCGGCGCTCCGCGGCCATGTCGAGGACTCGCTTCCACCGGCAATCACCAAATATTTCGAAAACCCGACCAGCGCTCAGGTTACCTTTGCGAAGGAAGGGAAAACGTTTCGCGCCGATATCGTCGTACACGTTGGCAAAGGCATCAATGTGGAAGGCCATGCCTCCGCAGAAGACGCCTATGCCGCGATCGACGTTGCGACGGCCCATGTGGCCAAGCGTCTGCGGCGGTACAAACGTCGTTTGCGGGACCACCACCGGGGCAAAGACTCCAAAGTGGCGAATATTCTGGCGCAGCAATTCGTTATCGAACCCGATTTCAATGTCGCGGAAGAGCCGGCGGAAAACGATCAGCCGATCATTGTGGCGGAAATCGAAACCGAGATTGAATCGCTTTCTGTAAGCGAAGCCGTCATGCGCATGGATCTGTCTAACGAAAACGCGTTGCTCTTTCGCAACAGCGCCAGCGACGCCATCAACCTGGTGTACATGCGCAGCGACGGTAATATAGGCTGGATGGACCCGCGCACCGGTAAAGAGGACGACACTCCTTGACGGGAGTGATGAATGCGATGGAGATCGCCGAAATCCTGACACCCCAATGTATCGTTCCCAAGCTGGCCGCGACCTCTAAAAAGCAGGCGTTGCAGTCATTGGCGCGGCATGCGGGAACCGTGACAGGCCTGAAAGATCGAACAATTTTTGACGCGCTGTCCCAACGGGAACGTCTGGGGACGACCGGGGTGGGCCATGGGGTGGCGATACCCCATGGAAAATTGTCGGAGATCGATAAGCTGGTCGGCTTTTTTGCGCGCCTTGAGAAACCAATAGATTTCGACGCCGTCGATGAACAACCCGTCGACCTGCTCTTTGTGCTTCTGGCGCCGGAAACAGCAGGCGCAGACCACTTGAAAGCCCTGGCGCGGGTGTCCCGATTGCTTCGAAATCGCGCGATTTGCGATAAGATGCGCGGCTCAAGCGACGCAGACGCGCTTTACGCGCTCATTACAGAAAATAACGCGAGTTTCGCAGCCTAACCGGTCGGTCAAACGCACGAGCAAACGCACCGGCGCGCCACTTTAATCGATGTCGATAACCCTGATATTCGCATCGGGCGAGGGGCGCACCAACGTAATATGCAGTAACCCGTTATCGAGTTGCGCGCCTGCGACATCCAACCCTTCCGCGATTACAAAATTACGTTGAAACTGGCGCGCGGCGATACCGCGATGCAGAAACACACGATCCTTATCGTCGGTCTGGTTACCCTGGATCATGAGCTGATTACCCATGAGCTGTACGGAAAGCTCCGCTTTGGAAAAGCCCGCGACCGCGAGGGTTATTTTTATTTCGTCCTGCCCAAATCTCTCAATATTATAGGGCGGGTACCCATCCGACGACATTTTTGAAATCCGCTCAAGCGTGCTTTCAAATTGCTCGAAGCCCAGTAATAACGGGCTACTGAATAATGATAACCGCGCCATTTGCTGCGGTCCCCTCTAAATTGCCCCGGCCCGCCTCAGGCGGTGGCTTGTTGAAAGTGCATAACGCCGCCATTGGCATATTGGGGCTCTATCCAAACGCCGCCATCATGCGCTCTATGATATGGCGTTTCATTGTCTTCCAACAATTTCTCCAATTGCGCAATTTTCTCAACTTGAATGATAGCGCCAAATATATGTGGCCCTGTATTGAATTTAACGCCGGGATAGCGCTTTTTGGCGGCGTCTGTTTCTAATACAATCAAGTCACCGCCACCCGCCATGGCAATCGTGGCGCCCACCGCCGCCGCAGATTCCGGCGTTTCACCAGTCATGCGAGCCAGCCGGTCCACGGTAGGATCGGGAACTTGGGAACAGAACATCAACGCTGCCAGCGATACGGCGCCATTGGAATGGGACATGAATTCGGGGCGCCAGATAACGTCCGGCGTTTGATGTTCAATCAAAATGAACCGGCCTTCGGGAAAACAATCGTCCTGGCTAAAAATATTGCGGAATTCAAACGCCTGTTCGGCGCCATCATGCTCGACCATACGCCGTCGTTGAAGCGGCGGGTCGAAACCATCGATTCGCGTGCGAAGCGCGGCGTATGTATCGACCGCGTCACCGCAGCGTAACGCCGCGATATGCGCCCCTTCAAATCGATCGATGAAATGCGGCCATGGATTGAAATTTTCAGGGCTCGTAATACCAATAAGCTCCAGATACCCCTGCTCAAACATGACACAATGATTGGACGTCGCCCACGGCGCCATCGCCGCCCCCGGCGTTTTTCCCATTTGCGGGCTTCGCGGCGATAACTGAAACCCAAGTTTCCGCCATAAAAGGGCGCCGCGATCAAGATCGCGAACCATAAACCCCACATGATCGAGCGAAAGCGCGGCGCTTGTCTTCATGTAAATTCCCCTGAAAAAGAACGCCGCCCACGGCGACTGGATCACTAACACAATGTTTAAAACAATAATTTAAAAACGAATAAAACCTACGACCGACGCGCCCTCATTAACTGACGACTCGCAATTAGCAAAATGATCACGGCCACGACAATATAAAACATCGGCGAACGCAGAATTTTTGTTAATAGCTTTAAGAAAAATTCTTTTAAGGTCGTTGTCCAAATTGGCTCATGAGTTTTGCTATTAGACGAACCGCGCGTCCGGCTTTGGGTCCCGAAGTATTGCTTATTACTCGAAGGACCCAGGCCACTCTGGCTCGCAACGTTAGAAGACAAATTTAACTGCGATTCTCTGCCCCAATCGTCTGTTTTTAATGACCCGACGCCATCAAGGGGGAAAGCCGTGCCGTGAAAAGATGCCCATCGACGACCTTCAAGCCAAACGGAGGCCGACGCCGTCATATTTGACAAGGCGATAAGACGGAAATTCGCCCAATCTTGATCAGGCAGACCAAAACTGGCCCCGGTGGCGTTAAATTGTGATATTGAAACGAAGTTTTCCAAATTAGACGCATCGTCCAAAAGCGCTTCACGTATAAAGGCGTTTCTTCGAACAAATGATGCAATCACTTCAGCGCCGTTTCCGTCGATAGCCCTCAAGAGCAATATAAACAGGTCATTTACGCCCAAATTCAAGGAGAGACCCTCTCCAGACGCGAGGATTGGGCGACGGGCGAAATCGTCTCGTAAACTATCTTCGAGATTATAATTCACGCGGGTTCCGTTCACGCCTGCCAACGGCGCGTTACCATTACTGGCGCCCAGCGGCGTAAATGGTAATATCGTACCGCCATCATTATCCA
>JBLHZD010000010.1:0-32644 GCA_047631095.1 Alphaproteobacteria bacterium | reverse complement strand
GTTCCGAAACGCTAATCGATCTGATTGCATCAAGCCGCGCCTTTCCCTGACCAACAAGAACTTCGACCTGCCGTAGCTTGGTTACAATTTCTTCCGGTTTGTGCTGTTTGTTCGCCATCTTTGATCCTCCCTTTCCTAACTATACGGGTGGACCATTTCTTTGGGGGAGGACCAACATCATACAAGGACAATTCGGGAAAGGCGATGTCAGGAAGCGATTGTACTTGATTTGTTCCTCTACCTGATTTGTAATCCACGACCAATGCCAAACATTCGCCCTTCACGCCCACCCATCGATTCCGCAGCACATAAAATTGCGCGCGGCGTATCGCGTTTTTTTCAACGTCGTAACGAAACGTGCCTGACTGAATTCACGCTGAATACGGGCCGCCGCGTAGACATCGCCACATTGGACGCCAAGGGACAAATTTCAATTGTGGAGATAAAGACATCCGTCAGCGACTTTCGCGCGGACAAAAAATGGCCAAACTACCTGCCATTTTGCGACCGGTTTTATTTCGCAGTCCCGGGAAATTTTCCTCTCGATATTTTACCGGAAGCGCATGGCCTGATCATCAGCGATTCTTTTGAGGCTGAAATACTCCGCGACGCCCCCGCGGAACGCATGAATGCGGCGCGCCGACGCGCATTAACCCTGCGCTTCGCCCATACCGCCGCCAATCGACTCCGGCGCTATACCGATCCGCCGCGCCGCCAGGGCAAAAACGCCGGCGTATCACTTTGGTAATCGCGATAGGCCTGACCATAAAGGCGGACAAGTTTTCGTTCTTCGAAAATTGACCCGATCATAAAATAGGCGCTGGTCCAGATAGCGGTCGCCAAGTGCGCGTCCGTTTCCACACGCGCCCATAGGATTAACATCGATCCAGTGTACAAGGGGTGCCGAATAAATCGATGCAGCCTCTGCACTTGTAATCGCTCATCGCCGAGGGCGTCGCCGCGCAGTTGCGCAAGGCCGAAAAATCGTCCGAGATCGTAGTCTCGCGCGGCAATGACCAGAATGAGCGCGCCAATAACCGAGACGCTCAACCGCGCCCCATCGAACCACAATCCCCCCTCTACAACGGTCGCCAATGGAGCGCCGGAAATCCAGCGCTCGCCAACCCACAAGACAGCGGCCAGATGAATCCCGGCGAAACCATTATAGGCGAGCCGACTCCATCGCCCGACAAGCGCTTGTGACCTTTGCTGCGCCCAGGACGCCGTCAGCAACGAATGCCCCAAACTAAAACTTAACCACGCCGCAGCGACGATCAGATGATCTGCAGCGGTCATGAACGCCGGTCGCTCAACGGTTCAACCGCTCGATTGTCGCCGTGGTGCTAAAACCATCCACGAGATCCGCAAGAACGATGTCGCCCCCCCAGGACTGAACTTCTTTCGCGCCGACGACCGTCTCAACCGTGTAGTCCGCCCCTTTGACCAAAACATTCGGTCGCACGGCCTCAATGAGTTCCAAGGGTGTGTCCTCGTTGAAAACGACCACCAGATCGATTGTCGACAACGCCGCCAGTACAGCCGCCCGGCTGGACTCCGACTGTACGGGGCGCCCCGGCCCCTTCAACCGCACAACCGACACATCGCTGTTCAACCCCACGACCAGACGATCGCAGGCGGCCCGCGCCTGTTTTATCAGGGCGATATGACCGGGATGCAGCAGATCGAAACAGCCATTGGTGAATCCAACGCGCAACCCCTGATCGCGCCATGATTTTGCGCGAAATTTGGCCGCCGGAACCGCAACGACTTTCTCCTCGCCGCTCAAAAAAACCTCTTCATGCAAAGCCGACAGGATTTCCGACAAATGGACCACCGCCGTCCCCGCCTTACCAACGGCGATCCCCGCTGCGGTATTGGCCAAAAGCGCGCCCAATTCACGCGGCGCCGCGACCGCTAACCCCGCCGCCATGGCCGCCGCCACAGTGTCGCCTGCGCCGGAAACGTCAAAAACCTCTTTAGCGCGCGCGGGTAAATGCCGCGCGCCATTGGCTTCGACCAACGTCATGCCTTGTTCGCTTCGGGTCGCCAGCACCGCGGAAACGCCGCATTCTTCGATGATGCGGCGCCCGGCGGCGACCACCGCCGCATCGCCATCGGTCGCCATGCCGCTCGCCTGCGCCAGTTCGGTTCGGTTTGGGGTTAGTAACGTCGCGCCGCGATACCGTCTGTAATCGTATCCTTTGGGATCAACGACAACCGGGCATCCCAAACGCCGTGCTTCCGTTATAAGTTCCGACAAAACCTGGTCGCTCAGAACGCCCTTGCCGTAATCCGACAACACCAGCGCCGCACAATCCGGCAGCGCCGACAATGCGAACGCCAAGACAGCGCCAGCGGTTTTTTCATCCAGCGACTCGGTTGATTCCCGATCTGCGCGCAGCAATTGCTGTCCTGAGGCGGAGAACCGCGTTTTTATCGTCGTGCGCCGTCCCGGCGTCTCCACCAAACTGGGATGCGCAAGATCTTCATCATCCAACAAGGTGCGTAATTCCCGTCCGGCGAAATCATCGCCAACGACCGCGACCAACTCTGTGGCGACGCCCATCGCGGCGAGATTTCGGACCACATTGCCCACACCACCAACCATGATCGTCTCGCTTCGCACCGCCAGCACCGGGATAGGCGCTTCAGGAGAAATTCGATCAACGTCCCCCTGAATGAACCGATCCAGCATGAGGTCTCCCACACACAAGATACGTGGACGATCTGCGTCGGTCAGTTTTTGAATTAAGTCGGATAAATCATTCATACGTTTAATCTGTGATCTGTGGCTATATTTGGAGCCAATGTTAGCAGCGTTTTCCACCTGATAGCGACGCCCCATTTTAACCCAAAATTTATCATGGGCCCCCGTGAGGGGATTATGTAGGGTCAACGCGGCATCATATAACACAATGTGCGTTAAATTCGCACGCTCAAGGCGCTGGGGAGGCCTTCAATGTTGGAAAATACAATCGACATCCAGACCAAAGACGGCGCGATGGAAACCTTTGTCTGTCACCCGGAGCGTCATGGCCCCTTCCCCGCCGTCTTTTTGTTGATGGATGCGCCCGGGATTCGCGAAGAGCTTCGCGACATGGCCCGACGGCTCGCCAGCGTTGGCTATTTCGTCCTGTTGCCAAACCTGTATTACCGGGCGGGACGGGACACCATGTACGGTCCGGACGTGCTGGCAGATGGCCCGGAACGCGAGCGCATGCGCGCGGTGCGCACCAAGATGACGATCCCGCCCGTGATGGAGGATATCGCCGCGATGCTGGATTTCATCGATTCCCAGGACGCCGCGAAACCGGGTCCGGTTGGCGTTCACGGCTATTGTATGAGCGGCCCCTACGCCCTGGCCGCCGCCGCGCGCTACCCGGACCGGATCGCCGCCGCCGCCTCTTTCTATGGCACATGGCTGATCAGCGATGCGGTAGAGAGCCCGCATTTGTCTCTGGGGCAGGCGAAGGGTGAATTGTACATTGGCTGCGCCGAGCATGACAAACTGGCGCCCCTGCCTATGGTCGAAGAGCTAACGGAATTGTTCATGGCATCGGGTAATGCCGGCGAACTGGAAATCTACCCAACCGTGCATCACGGCTTCGCCTTTCCCCTGCGGGAGTGTTACGACCAGCCTGCGGCGAAGCAACATTGGGAGCGGCTTTTCGCGCTATACGAACGACGGCTGAAGGCAGCCTGAACGAACGACGGCTGAAGGCAGCCTGAACGAACGACGGCTGAAGGCAGCCTGAACGAACGACGGCTGAAGGCAGCCTGAAGACGCGCTTAAACAGCGCCTGTTCAACGCCAGACCAACCTGGCGGCGTCGGCGTCTGTCGAAGGCGTCCGGCCTGTATGAAACCAACGACCGTTGTTCTGATGTCCGGCAAGTTCATGTCGTCAATCAGAATTCGCGTATAGTCGTCGCTCAGCCGGAGCGCGTTTTCAACATCCTAGCGTAACGTCTCGCGATCATGGCCGCCATCGATATGAATTAAATCGAGATGATGATTTTTCGACTGCGCCGCTAACAAAGGCAGCAGTTCCCGGGAATCCCCACTCAACAATTGCAGCCTCTGCCCAAACGCGTCTTTCAAATACGCCGCGCACGCTTTCGTATAGGAGTGATCGTGCAGGTCAACGCCAACATACTGAAGTCCGGGAAACAAAAACAACGCCAGCAAGGCCGGATGCCCCGCGTTAAACCCGACCTCCAGATAGGTTTCGGCGCCCCGCAAGGCCAAAAACAAATTCTTTCGTTTGTGCGCTCGGCTGGCGTCTGGCGGCGCGTCGACCCGATATGCAAGGTTATGATGATAGAACAAGTTTCCCTCGCTCTGGAAATCGCCTTCCCGCAGCGTATTCTCGCCGCCGATGGGGTCGCCTATCATGGAACCGGCCTTGATAGAACGGGCGATGATGGAATTGATCCGAAAAAGGTGGCGGCGAAAAACCGGCGATTCCCACGCCGCCGCTTCAATCTCGTCCCCGTTTTCAGGCGTATCCAGAACAGCCTCAAGCTGCTGTAGTCGCCGCCATAGCCGCGCTCGCCGCGCCGTAAAGTCCTGGGATCGAAACCGGGCGACGCCTTTCTGACTGGCGCTGGGGCAAAATTCGATCACCCCCAAATCATGGCACACCGGCGGGCGCGGCGCCGCGCGCGAAATAAGAATGTCGTCGCCGGGGCCTACCTCTCGCAAGGTTTCCATGCCAAGCACCTGCAGAAAGCCAAATACACGCTCGACATGCGCTCTGGTGAAAGCGTAGGCGCAATTCAGCACCGAAACGTCGCAGGTCCTGCCGTAGATACCGCTTTGAATGACCACGCGGTCGTCTTCGGCCTGGAATATTTCACCCCAAACGCCATGCGCTCGCGCCGGGTCAGCGACAAGACATCCCACCAACAGGTTGATTTGGTTTGGCGTCAGGAAAACATCATCATCAAGACTGACAAAATAGTCGCCGGGCGCCGCGCGCGCCAGATGATAGCGGGAGATGGGCCCCCACCTCTCTTGGCGCTGAATTAAGTCCAGCCGCGCATCGCCGCTCCGGACAAACGAACGAATATCGATGTTTGGTTGGTTGTTGCAAACGATAACACGGTAGTGCGGCGCGGCGCGGAGGATCGACTCAACAATGCGCAGAATATTTGCAGGTCGCGCAAAGCTTAAAACAATAAACGGAACAGACGGTGCGCCGGACGGCCCACCCTCTGCGCCCGCATCAACCATCGGGCTTGCGCGCGGTCACAACACGGGTCATTCCGGGAATAAGGTCATCCACCCGAATATCAACAAACCCGACGTCCCGCAAAACGTCGGTGAGCCAACCCGGCGTCACCGAAACCGCATCCGGCGTAAATGTCATATGTTGCAATTGCCATAGCGCGGTGAGGGGTGGTCCCGTCCGGTCATCATCCACGATGAAGTCATGTACGATATACCGCCCCCCCACATTTAACGAAGCAAACGCCCCGCGCGCCAGTTCGGGGATTGCATCGCCCGGAACGCCGCTGAAAAGATACGACATCAATACGATATCCTGTTTTCCCGGCCAGTCGCCGCCCAAGGCGTCACCGCCGACAAATTCAATGCGGTCGGACAAGCCCGCCTCGGCGACATAGGTTTCACCAAGTTCAGCGACGTTCGGAAAATCAAAAACCGTGACGCTCAGATCCGGATTCGCATTGCAGAATGTTATGGCGAACGCGCCGGTGCCGCCCGCCACGTCGAGCATGGATTTCGCATCGCTGAAATCAAACATCCGGGTCAGGCTGCGCGCTGGCCCGAACGACCCCGCGTGTTGCGATTCGCTATACAATTTCGCCTCGGCCGGATCGGCCATCCACTTGGCGTAGGAATCAACAGCGTCCGGCGCGGATTCGCCGGTCATCACCGAATCCAGATTGGCCATGAAACCAAACATCTGCCGGTCGATCTGATAACGCAGGTAGTCGCCAAAATCATACTTGGCGCCCTTGACCAGAAAACTCGTGGCGCCGGGCGCATTCTCAAACGCCTCGCCAGCGCGGGTCACCAACCCTTGTCCCAGCAATACGGTCAACAAGGTCGTCACCCGGTTCTCCGGAACATCGGTCTGCGCCGAGATTTCAGGCGCCGTGAGCGGCCCTTTGGAGAGAAGTGTAAAAATATCCATATGGAGCGCGGCGAATAACGCTTTCGACGCAATATAACCAAAAGCAATATTCGAGATTTCTTCCGCTTCGCGGACAGGCTCCATTGGTACTTCCCTTTATAATTTATTCAAAATCGACGATTTGATCGCGGCGAACCTAAACTGAATACGAACCCACCGCAAACGCCCAGGCGCTCCTGGCGTACCCAGCGGTCCCGGCGCCGCCGCTACACATGCCCGGTTTTCATTTCAATCGGTGGATGTTCGCGAACCGCGTCTTCGTTCACCTCCGCGCCCCAGCCCGGTCCGGACATCAGCTTCATATGCCCATTCTCGATAACCGGTTTTTCGGTGAGCAAATCATACGTCCAGGGGACCTGCTCATTATCGACTTCCATCACCCGAAAATTTGGAACAACGCCGCCAAACGCCGCGGTAATCAAGGTGCCAATAGGTCCAGCGTAATTGTGACTGGCGACATTAATCTCAAAGGCGTCGCTTAAATTCGCCATGCGAAGTGCTTCTAAAATGCCGTTATACATAACGTCGATAATGACGACATCGACCGCCTGATGGTCGAGGAACGGACGCAATTGCCGCATCCCGGTCAAGGTTTCGCACGACGCAATGGGCGTTGAGGTCCCCCGACGCAATTGCGCCAGCGCGGTTGCGTCAAAATTATCCACTTCAAGCCATTCCAGATCCAACGGCTCCATCGCGCGGGCCATGCGCAGGAAACCTTCCATCCGAAAATTAAAATTCGTGTCGAAGTGAAGACCAACATCCGGCCCCGCGCCATCGCGAAACGCCTGATACATCTCAATTGCGCCATGGATCGCCGAGCGCACCGGGTTGCGGTCTGCATCGCCATTCCCGCCGACCCAGCCCGGCCCATAAAGGTAGGGTTTGTCCCGATCAAACAGGATCAAATTGCTCTTGAGCGCGTGATAGCCGGACTCTTTCACCCGTTTCCCCAACGCCTTTATGTCGTCAAGCGACAGGATCGGGTCAACGCCAATGAAGTCGGCATGGTCAACGTGATAGGTGCCGCAATGGGACCAATACATGCGAACAGGGTCGCGCATGGCGCCGCCCAGCATTTCGTGCACGGATATGCCCAGCGCCTTGGCCTTGATATCGACCAGCGCATTTTCAATCGGCCCGATCGCGCGCGCCGCGGCGCCGATAGACACGCCCCAGCTTCGTCGACGCGCCTCCTCGATTACTGATTGCACATTACGGGGGTCTTTGCCGATCAGTTGGGTTCCGATATGGCGAATAAGCGGCGCAATCAAACCACCCACATTTCCATCAGAAAAATCCGCCCAGCCGGTCAGGCCTTCATCGGTGCTGACCTTCAGGAAATTAAAATTCCGCCAGCCCGCGCCCGCGACAAGTATATCCACACCCGTAATTTTCAACGTCGTCACTCCCAAAATTTATTCGCAGAAGGCTATTTACGCCTGAAGAAATGTTCGTTCGGTTCCGGCAAGCACAACCGCCGTCAACGGCCCGACATAAACAGCGCCGGTATCGACATTGATCCGATTTTCTTTGTTTTCAATTGTTCGGGACGGTGTGTGCCCATGCACGATAACTTAATCATGCAGCGCATTGGAATCCAGAAACCGCTTTCGAATCCATAACAAATCCTCTTCCTTTTGGTCCGACAACGCAACGCCGGGCGCCACGCCGGCATGAACAAACGCGTAGCCACCTTCGACATGACGATCGGGCAAGGAATTGAGAAACGCGATGTGCGCTTCGGGCGCGGCGGATACAAACTCGCTCTGAAGTTGTTTCAATTCGGAAAATTCCGGCCACAACGAGCTCACCTCGATTCCGTAGCTGGCCAGCGTCGCATCGCCCCCATTGGCAATCCAACCCGCGCCGGCTTCCAAATCGCCCTGAAAAAAGCGCAGCATGTAATCTTCATAGTTTCCTTTGAGATGAACGACGCGCAAGCCCGGCGCCGCGTCCGCCAGCAAATAATCGAGAACCGCCCGCGACCCACCGCCGCGATCCACATAATCGCCAATATAGACCAGCACGCGCCGCGCTTCCGGTGCAGCTTCAGCGTCATCGTCGATTTTTTGGCGCAGGGACTGCAATTGCGACAAACAGCCGTGTATATCGCCAATGGCGTATATACGAACGCCCGACGGTGCCGCGCTCAACTGTTTCTTTTTCAACCACCACATAAGCAGAACACGCCTTATCAAACCAAATCTGGATGCGCGCGCCATGATACGCCCAAGACGCCCTCAAACCAAACCGGTTTGGCGCATTCGGGTGTTAAAGTGCTTGGGCCTCACCTACACTAAGGTCCAGACATAAGAATTCTAAACCCATCCCAAATAGAGGACATTCATGACAGAGGCGGAACAAAAAATCGTCAAGGCGGAGCCTGCATCAACGGTTCTGATGGTGAGAGACGGCGAACAGGGCCTTGAGGTTTTCATGGTTGTCCGCCATCCGAAAATTGAATTCGCCTCCGGCGCGCTGGTGTTCCCCGGCGGCCGGGTGGATCCGGAAGACAGCGACGCCCCGTTAATCGCCCGGTGCGCTGGTAGAGATAATTTTGACATCGAGACCCTCGCATTAAGGGTCGCTGCTATTCGCGAAACTTTTGAGGAAGCGGGTATTCTGTTGGCCCGGCGCGCGGGCGAGAGCGACCTTATCACCGGCGCGGATTTCGACGCGGTGTACAAGAAATACCGGATGGCCTTGCATGGCGGCGACATCACGATGCTCGAAATCGCCGAGGCGGAGGATTTGGAACTCGCTTGCGACCTGCTTATCCCCTTCGCCCATTGGATCACCCCAAAGCAAATCCGCAAACGGTTCGACACCCATTTCTTTGTCGTCGCGGCGCCCAAGGCGCAAACAGCGGTGCACGATGGCAGCGAATCCGTCGATTCAATCTGGATTCGCCCGAATGACGCGGTGGCGGAGGGGGAGGCGGGCCGACAATCCGTCATGTTCCCGACGCGCTTGAATTTGGGCAAGCTGGAGCGCAGCGGCGCCGTTGACCGGGTTTTGAGCGATGCGGCGGCGCAGCCCGTCGTCACAGTCCTGCCGCAAGCGGAAAAGCTGGAGAATGGCGGCAGGCGAATGCATATCCCCATCGAGGCGGGTTACGGCGCCAGTGTCTTTGTCGTGGATTACGCCGGATCCTGAATCAATTCCCGAGTCGCACCCAAATACCGGGCTTCTCGGTCGCTTTTCTTTTCGACATGGAATGCTACGATATTCCTAACGAACACAGTCGGCTCACCGACTCCCTGAAATGGAGGAAAAACAATGCCAGCTCTCGAAGTATTTGACCCAAGCGGCGCGACGGAGGTCACCAAGCTCCACGCGGCGCGGCTAAACGGCGTTGATGGCAAGACCATCGCGCTGTTGTCTGACGATATGTGGCAATCACACCGCATGTTGCCGTTGATCAAGGAACGCCTGGAAGCGCAATACCCCAACATCACGGTAATTTCGGAGACGGAATTTCCCATGGGCAGCCGCGCCATCGACGACGAAGCCGTCGCCGACATGATGGTTGCGAAAGGCGTCGATGGCGTCGTTGTCGGGAACGCTTCCTGAGGCGCCTGCGCCACCGCATGCGGCCGTGCTGCCGCTAGAATTGAAAGCAGGAATATCCCGACCGTTGTTTTGACCCGCGAAGATTTCGTCGGCGTCACCCGTAACGCTATGGCCGGACTTGGCTTTGACCAGGACGTCTCCATGGTCATCTTTCCCATCGACCCCTTTCTGGTCGGCAGCGACATATCGCCCATCGGCGACGCCTTGCAGGATTTCGTCGATGGCTTGACGACCTGGACGCCCGCCGCCACCGGAATTGGCGTCAAAGCGCCGTCTCCGGTCGCCATTGAGGCGAACGGCTACGAGGCCGCGCTCGACAAGATGAACCGGCTGTTCCTCACCAACACCTGGGGCGACGGATTGCCATTGAACGCGCCGTCAAGCGAGCGCGTCGACTGGATCCTGGGCGGGACTGATCTCGCCCGCGACCATATCATTGGTAAGTTCATGCCGCGTGGCGGCGTCGCCACTGTGGAAACCATCGCCGTCTCGCTGGCCATGGCCGGGGGGCGCCCGGAATATCTACCGGTGTTGATCGCCGCTGTAGACGGGTTTCTTGATCCGGGACTGGAACACGACAAGGTGCAGGCGACATCCGGCAGCACTTATCCGGTTATCCTCATCAATGGCCCCATCGCTGAAGAAATCCGGCTTAATTCCGGCTTTGGCCTGTTGGGACCTGACCCGCAACATCCCGCCGGCGCCAGCATCGGACGCGCGTTGCGTTTGCTGCAACAAAATGTCGGTGGCGCCCTGCCAGGGGTCGGCACGATGGCGATATTTGGCGCCATGCGATATACGAACGCCGTGTTCGCCGAAGATGAAGACGGCATACCCGAAGGTTGGGATAACGTCGCGACACGGCATTTTGGCTTCGAGCGCGGCGAAAACGCCGTCACCGTAATGATCGCCACGGGCGCGTCAAATATTGTACGCCGGGGCATCGGCAAGGAAACGCCGGAAGATGAGGCCGAACAAGGCCTGCGTCGCGTCGCCAGCTATTTGAAAAGCGCCAATTCGCACTACACCTGGGGCCATGCCGAAGGCACGCCTGGCGTGTTACTGGTGCCGCGCGTCGTGGCGCGTCAATTGTCCAATCTTGGGTGGGATCAGGCCAAAATTAAACAATTCCTCTGGGACCATTCTAAAATTCCCGGCGAGGAAGTTGTCGAATCCGGCCTGAAACAGTGGATTGAAGCAGCGGCGCATCCCGACACCATCGCGTCCGCCAATGAAGATCCCTGGGCGATCTGCCGCGACCCAGAGCAGTTGATTATGGCAGTCGCGGGCGGCGAACATCCAACGCATAACTTCTGGATGCAAGGCGCCTCGGCGCGGATCGCCGGCCGGCGGATTGACACGCCCGACAACTGGGACAATCTGATCCTTGAAGCCGACGACGAGTTGGGGCCCCGCGGTGAAATGTGCCTGATCTAGGCCGCGCCGGTTAATTGTGACGGCCTGACCTCGCGGCTACTCCGCGAGGTCAGGCACAATCACCGAGGGCAAGGCGGCGTGATTGCGTATCATGTCGGCGGCTTTTTCGCCGATCATGATCGTTGGCGCATTCGTATTCGACGACGGCATCATCGGCATGATCGACGCATCAGCGACGCGCAAGCCTTCCACGCCATGCACCCGCAATTCATCATCCACTACCGTAGACGGGTCCTCTTTGGGTCCCATGCGGCATGTCCCCATTAAGTGGAACGCCGTGGTCCCGCGCTGACGGGCGAAATCGAGATACTCATCGTCGCTCTGAACATCGGCGCCCGGCGCTTCCTCCCTGTCCAGATACGGCGCCAACTCCGGCGCCCGTAATAAATTACGCGCGAGTTTCATGCCCGCGACAAGCGTATTCCGGTCCAGTTCTTCGGCCAGATAGTTTGGCTGAATTGCTGGTTTCTCCATCGGATTGGACGATCTCGCCCGGATATACCCAACGCTTTCAGGACGTTGTTGCCACGGCGCCGCCGTCATGCCGGGAAACATATCCAGTTGGCTTTGTACGCCTTCGTTATAACTGGCGGGCGTAAAGGTCAGTTGGATATCACCGTTGTCGAGCGCTGGGTTGGATCGCCAAAAAACATAAACCAGGGTCGGCGACAGGGACAAAATACTCTTGCCCCCCAGAAAATACTTCGCGACTTCAGAAACCAGCGGCAGACCGCGCGAGCGTTCGTTCAGCGTATCCATGTCTTTAACCCGCGCGGTCATGCGCACCGGATAATGGTCGCGCAGATTTTCACCGACGGCGGGCGAATCATGGATCACCGGTACGCCGAGATCATTGAGCAGCGAGGCCGGGCCGACGCCGGACAATTGCAGAAGCTGCGGCGAATTCACCGCACCGCCGCACAGGATCACCTCTCGACTGGCGCGAACCTGTTGCGTCGACCCGCCGCGTTGATACTCGACGCCAATCGCGCGTTTGCCGTCAAACAGCACCCGCGAACAATGGGCGCTGGTGCGCACATCGATATTACCGCGCTTCAGGGCGGGGTGCAGAAAACCGCGCGCCGTGCTCATCCGGCGGCGTTGGTGGATCGTGCGCTGGGAATAACTGACGCCTTCCTGGCGCGCGCCGTTGTAATCAGGGTTCCGGGGAATGCCCATCCCGACGGCGCCGTCGATAAAGGCCTCGCATAGCGGATGGCTCCAGTTAATGTCGGTGACGACAAGGTTTCCGTCACGGCCCCGGAAGGTATCGTCGCCGTCGCCAATCCGGCGTTCCGCCCGTTTGAAATACGGCAGAACATCGGCGAAACCCCAGCCCCGGTTTCCCCGTTGCGCCCAGCCATCATAGTCCAGCCGTTGGCCGCGATTGTAGATATGGCCGTTGATCGAACTCGACCCGCCCAGAGTCTTCCCGCGCGGTTGGGGAATCCGGCGCCCATTGGTACCCTCGCTGGGTTCGGTTTCATACAGCCAGTTCACTTTCGGATTCACGATGGTCTTCATGAAGCCTGCGGGAA
The DNA here is from genome assembly GCA_047631095.1 of Alphaproteobacteria bacterium. Taxonomy (GTDB): domain Bacteria; phylum Pseudomonadota; class Alphaproteobacteria; order UBA8366; genus JABJJH01. The sequence goes on along the minus strand of JBLHZD010000010.1, from coordinate 19,934 downwards.
TATGGATGAAAATGTTACGATCCGGCGGTCCAGCTTCCAGAACGCAAATTTTGACGCTGGGGTCCTCGCTCAACCGGGAAGCGATGACGCAACCTGCGGAACCGGCGCCGACAATGACGTAATCAAATGTATCCATACTGAAATTCACTTTTATATTCTGAAATATGCTGGCTTTTAATTTTCACGCGTACATCTACAGTATATGCAGGGCCCCGGCGAGGGTGGAACGCGGCGAATTCGTCGCAGCGACTAACTTCGGGGCATTCAGGACAGCGGCATGGCGGGCCAATTCAAAGGGATAATCTGCCTCATCATCGCCGGCGCCATACTCGCCTTCACCGACGCCCTGTCCAAACACCTGACCGCCGATTTTCCGCCCGGCGAAATCATGTTTTTCCGCGCCGTCTTTGTTTTCATTCCAATTGTCATCATGACATGGCGCAACGGGGGAATGGCGTCGATACGGGTCGTGAACTGGAAAGGACAACTGGCGCGTGGATTATGCGCCTTGACCACCTCCTTCCTGTTCATGGTTGCGGTCAAACAACTACCACTGGCGGACATCACGGCAATTGTTTTTTCATCGCCCATCATCCTGACCGTTTTAGCGCCCTATTTCCTGGGGGAACATGTTGGCTGGCGGCGTTGGGTCGCGGTCATTGTCGGGTTTTGCGGCATTCTGGTCATGGTCCGCCCCAGCGGCGATGCGGTGTTATGGCCGTCGATGCTGGCCTTGGCCGCGACTGTCATGGTGTCCTTCCGCGACATCGCCACCCGCCGATTAGCGAAAACCGACACCGCGAATTCGATCATGGTCTGCACCACGGGCTGCGTCGCCCTTGGTGGGCTGGCGACCATTTTTCTGGGATGGCGCATGCCGGACCAGGAAGGTTTCGCACTCCTGATGTTCACCGGAACCCTACAGGGAATCGGCCATTATTTTCTAGTGGCGGCGTTTCTCCACGGCGAGGCTGTTGTCGTCGCGCCCTTCCGCTATTTCGCCATGCTTTGGGCCAGCCTGTACGGATACCTCTTCTTCAACGATGTGCCAGGACCCACAACGATTATCGGCGCTAGCATCGTCATCGCCAGCGGCCTGTTCATCTTCTATCGCGAAACCCAACAAAGCAGACGACGATAACCATCAATACAAAGAGACAATCGGTCAAATCGAAGACTCGTTAAATCGAAGACTGGGCGCGTTTCTGGCGTTCGCGGAATTCGTCCTTACCGATATTGGCCGCGCGTTCCACCGCAGGCCGCCCGCCCACTCGTTTGAACCAGGCGCGCAGATTCGCGAACTCTTTCAAATCAATGCCATAGGCCTTGTACCCGCGAATCCACGGCCAGCACGCCATATCAGCGATGGAAAAATCGCCCGCCAGAAAGTCGCGATCCGCCAAGCGCCCGTCCATGACCCCGTACAGACGGATCACTTCATCCGTATAGCGTTTGACCGCATAGTCGATTTTTTCAGCCTTGTAGTTGCGGAAATGCGCCGCCTGCCCCGCCATCGGCCCAAGCCCGCCCATTTGCCAGAACAGCCATTGCTCAACCTCGGTGCGGGCGCGTTGTTCGCTGGGATAAAACTTACCCGTCTTCACCCCCAGATATTGGAGAATCGCGCCGGATTCAAAAATCGTGATCGGTTCGTCACCCGGGCCGTCAGGGTCGACAATTGCGGGCATCCGGCCATTTGGCGAGATTTTCAGGAACGATTCCTCGAACTGTTCTTTCTTCGACAAATCCACATATTTTATGTCATAGGGCAATTCACATTCTTCCAACATCAAGGTGATTTTCCACCCGTTCGGCGTTGGCCAGAAATAAAGATCAATCGGCACCATGGTTTGTTGTCCTGTCTGAAAAATTGAAAGGGATGATCCCATACCTGCCTACAGCCCCACAAGTCGTGATCGGCGGCCCATGAGAAACCAAGTCGTATGTCTCAATGTTTAACCAACGACTTGGTAACGAGGAGATGGTGATGGCGAACGACCTTAAGGATGAAGCCTTCTGGTGGGAGGAAGCGCCCCGCGCGGACATTCCCGAATCGCCGTTTCCCACCCAAACCGATGTCGCCATCGTCGGATCCGGCTATGCGGGTCTGAGCGCCGCAATCGTGCTGGCGCGGGCAGGGCGCTCCGTGCATGTGTTTGAAAAAGACCGCCCGGGCGAAGGCGCCTCCAGTCGAAATGGCGGTCAGGCGAGCGGAAATTTGCGCATCACCTTCAGCCAGATGATCCAGGTTCACGGCCTTGAACGCGCAACCGCGATTTACGGCGAAGGCATACAGGCGCGCAAGGATTTGGCGCGGTTCGTCGACGATGAAAACATCGATTGCGATTTTCAACTCGTCGGCCTGTTTCGCGGCGCTTATCGCGCCAAACATTACGACCGCATGGGGCGCGAAGCGGATTTGATGAACAAACATCTGGGTGTTGACGCGCAGATGATTTCGCGCGCCGACCAGCACACGGAAATTGGCAGCGACCTGTACCACGGCGGCATGATCCGGCCGGATATCGCGGGCGTACACCCCGGCAAGCTGCATCATGGGATCATGAACGTCGCGCTGGACGCGGGCGTAACAATCCATGGGCAAACGGAAATGACCAACATTCGTCGGGATGGGGACGAATTTGACGTCGAAACCTCACGTGGCATGGTGCGAACGCGCAATGTGATTGTTGCGACGAACGGATACACCGGCGCGGCGAGCCCCTGGCTGCAACGGCGCGTTATTCCCATTCCCAGTCAGATCATCGCAACGGAGAATTTAGGCAAAGCAGTCATGGACCGGTTGATGCCGAAACGCCGAATGCTGGGCGAGTCTCGAAACCTGTACAATTATTTTCGCGCCTCCCCCGATGGCGAAAGCATCGTGTTTGGCGGAAAAGTCGGTACGATCACCGACGATCCCTATAAAAAATCCCGCCAGCTGAAAAAGGTCCTCACCGAGATTTTTCCGGAACTCGCGGATGTGAAATTGACTCACACCTGGTGGGGCTATACGGGATTCACCTTCGATTATATGCCCAAGCTGGTCATCCATGACGGCGTGCATTACGCCGCCGGGTTTTGCGGCTCCGGGGTCGTGTGGGCGCGCTGGATCGCTATGAAGGCGGCGCATGATATTGTGGGCAAAGCCGCCGCCGAGACCGCCTTTCGCGCCGATGACTTCGTCACCAAGCCGCTTTATTCAGGCCGCCCCTGGTTTTTACCCATGGCGTATTTTTGGTACGGTATGAAGGATCGGATGGGGCTTTGACCTCATACTTTATGGATCGGTCCTAACGGATAATAGCGAACGCCGGGGCGTAATTTTTCATAGGGAAAATCTGCTGGATTGGCGCCATGGCCCCCCGGCGCAATCGCGGCGAAGGTCGTCTCCGCAATCGGGTCAAAATGCGCCCGGTAATGACACGTGCTTTTCACAACGATGATCGCCTGTTGCCTCAGATCGACGCCCAGATGCTCAAACACCGTTCGGTCCAACGCCTGCACTCGCCTTGTGCTTACCGCAACCAACACGCTGCCAATGGAGAGCAACGCCGAGGGTCCAATGTTATACGGTTTCCCTTGTGACACGGGCCCAGTTGTCTGGAATTTTCCGTCCGAGACCGCCTCAACCTTAAAGCGCCCGTGGAACGGCTCGACGCCCGGTAAGTCCGTGCGACCGCCCAGATCGAGGTCGATCTCTGCACCAACGCCCGCCTCATGCGCCGCCGCAGCCGCCAATTCGTCCTTCACTGCGCCAAACAGCGCGCCTTGCGCATCGTTCTTCACCAACGCCGCCAACATACCCACCGTATCAGCGCTGCCGCCGCAACCGGGATTGTCCTGGGTGTCCGCCAACACAATTGGCTTCGTCGCTGTTTTCGCCAGCCGCATGGCCTCAATAACTGCGTCGTCCGCCGGTAATAGAGGTTCGGCGAATTCCGCTTCCTTCAAGGCGACCATTTGCGCAATTTCATCCGCTGCAGCATCGGCGGCCTCTTGAGTCACCGCATGGGCGATGACCGTGGGCCCACAATCATGCAGATCAGCGGGCGGGAAGCCCGGTAGGTAGGACAGCGACACGATATCGTCTTCCAAACGGGACACCGTCGCCTCGACAAGGCCTTTCGACGGCTCCACCAGAGTGCATTGAAAATTCAACGGCAATAAAAATGGCAAATGCCGTAAGGCGCGGCCCGCAGGCCGACCTTCGATCAACAGGCGTTTCATCGCCGCCGAAGCGCGCTGCCCGGTTTCGAACTGATCTACATGGGGGTAGGTCCGATACGGCAGAATAGCGTCGGCATGCGCGACCATCTCGGCGGTGACATTGGCGTGGTAGTCCAGGCTGATGACAATTGGCGCATCCTCCCCCACCACGGCGCGAACGCGGCGCAGCAGCTCACCTTCGCCGTCTTCATGTTGTTCCGACACCATCGCGCCATGCAAATCCAGATAAACCGCATCCACGGGCAAGGCGTCCGATAGTTTCGCGATGATTTCTCCGGAAATACGCTCATAGGCGCTCGCGGTGACGGTTCCGCCCGGCGTCGTGCTGGTCCAAAGCAACGGCTTAATTTCGTGGTTACCGTCATTACCGACGATGAACCCGGCGGAAGACGCGCCCTGTTCCGCAAACTCAAGGGTGATTTCGTCATCGCGCAGAATGCCCGGCCGGTCGGATGGGTGTGCGAAATCGTCATACTCCGTTGGTTCCGGCACAAAACAATTTGTTTCATGCATGAACCCGCCAATTGCAATCCGCGCCATTTCAACCTCCCCTGATTACCACATCGACACTGTGCCGCGCCGTTGCTCAACCAGCAAGCCGCACGTCGGGGTGGCGAAAAGGAAAGAACCCGCGCTAGACTGTACATTCATCCAGTCGCCCGTGGTCGTCAGACAAAGGGAGTAATCGATGGACGCCCGTTTAAGCGCCGAGGACGAACTGTTTCGTCTGGAGGTCAAAACCTTCTTACGCGATGCAACGCCGCCCGCCTTAAAATACAAGGTAGAGAACGGCGTCGAGATGCAGCGCGAGGATGTCTTGAGTTGGCACCGCATCCTTTACAACAAAGGCTGGGTCGCGCCGAATTGGCCGGTGGCGCATGGCGGGCCCGGCTGGACCCTGAACCAAAAATACATTTTTGACGAAGAACTCGGGCTGGCGGGCGCGCCGCGCCTGATTACCTTCGGCGTCAATATGTGCGGCCCGGTGCTGATCGGATTCGGCTCAGATGCGCAGCAAAAGCGCTTTCTCCCGCCCATGCTATCAGCGGAGCATGTCTGGTGTCAGGGCTATTCCGAACCGAATGCGGGCTCCGACCTCGCCTCTCTTCAAACAACCGCAATTCGCGACGGCGATGATTGGATCATCAACGGGTCCAAGATGTGGACGACCAAGGCGCACTGGGCGGATTGGTGTTTTCTGTTGGCTCGAACGTCAGACGCCGGCAGAAAGCAGGAGGGCATCACCTTTATTCTGGTCGACCTCAAATCACCGGGCATCGAGATCAAGCCCATCATCCTGATGGACGGCCTGCACGAAACCAATCAGGTTTTCTATAATAATGTCCGCGTGCCGGTCGAAAACACCATTGGCGAAATCGACAAGGGATGGGCCATAGGGAAATTTCTACTGGCCCACGAACGGATGTCCGGCGGATCGCTCGGCTCTCAAAAAACATTGCTCCGACAGTTAAAGGACATCGCCTCACAAGATGAGCAGAATGGCGGACGTCCCTTGGCGAAAGATCCCGGCTTCGCCCGACACATCGCCGAAATTGAAATCAGCCTGCGCACGCTGGAAGCGTTCAACCTGCGCGCCATCAACAAATTTTCGCAAAATGGAGAACTCGGCGGCAAGGCGCTGGGCGTCGAGGCGAATATTTTTAAAGTTCGCAGCACGGAAATTCACCAACGCCTGACTGAACTGAAAACCCGCGCCATTGGCTATTACGCCATGCCCTATCTAATCTCCGCACTTAGCCATGGCTGGAACGAACCGCCCATCGGGGCCGAATACGCCAATGGCAGCACACCGGCGTATCTACATTTTCGGAAGCTGTCGATCTACTCTGGATCCAACGAAATTCAACACAGCATTATCGCCAAAGCGCAGCTAGGCCTGTAAGCGGCGCTGGGCATTCCCAATTTCGTGCCGTACAGTCTCGCCCTCTAATTACGGGAGGGAAATATGAGCGACGCGGATTTACAATCCTACGATTACATCGTTGTTGGCGGCGGTTCCGCAGGGTCGGTCGTCGCCAACCGGCTATCCGCGGATCCGCGCCATAAGGTTCTGTTGTTGGAAGCCGGGCACGCCAGCAATCCGTGGTCGCGCATCCCCATCGGTTTCGCCAAACTTATCGACAACCCGGAAGCCAACTGGCTTTATTCGTCCGAGCCGGAAGAAAACACCAATGGCCGCAGCATCCCGGTTCCACGCGGAAAGCTGCTCGGCGGATCGAGCTCGATCAACGGGCTGGTCTTCGTGCGCGGACAATCACAGGATTTCGACACCTGGGCGCAAATGGGCAATAAGGGTTGGAGTTACGAAGGCGTCCTGCCCCATTTTAAAAGCATCGAAAGCTACGATGGCGGGGAAGACCGATATCGCGGTCGCGGCGGCCCCTTGCGGGTCACCGACCCCGACGAACCCGGCCCGCTTTACGACGCCCTGATCGAAGCCGCCGGACAGGTGAATATTCCCCATAACCCAGATTATAACGGCGCGACCCAGGAAGGCATTTCCATGAGTCAGGCGACCATTTCAAATGGTCGTCGCATGAGCACCGCGCATTGTTTTCTGGACCCCATTCGCAACCGTCAGAACCTGAATATCGTGACCGACGCCTTGACGGAAAAAATCATTCTGGACGGAAAAAAATGCGTCGGCGTGCGCTACACCGTTCGTGGCGTCGCCCACGAGGCCCGCGTAAATCGCGAGGTCATTATCAGCGCTGGCACAATAAATTCACCGCAATTACTTGAATTGTCCGGCATCGGCCAGGCGGAGCGCTTGCGCAACCTTGGCGTCGAGGTCCTTCATGCGTTGGAAGGCGTCGGCGAGAATTTACGCGACCATTACGCGCCCCGGACCCGTTGGCAAATCAACGCGCCCGGAATCACCTATAATCACATGGCGGGCGGACAATTGGGCCTCGTGAAACAGGCGATGAAGTATTTCTTTTTTCATAAAGGCATGATGGGTATTCCCGCAGCCCCTATGCGCGCCTTTGTGAAATCCCGCGAAGGGCTAGAGGCGCCAGACGTGCTTCTGGGCTGGGTGCCCATGCTCTATGAACCCGGCTATAAACTTTCCAAAATCCCCGGCGTCACCTGCTATGCCCATGCGATGCGCCCGGACAGCACCGGGCATATTCACATCAAATCCGCCGACCCTAACGCACCGCCCGCGATCAACTTTAATTTCCTGTCCTCCCAAACCGATATCGACATCACCATTCGCGCGGTGCGCATTGTGCGCGACTTGATGACGGCCCCCGCCATGGCGGCGTTGGACACACATGAATTATTGCCGGGCGAATCCCTTACGACCGACGATGAAATTCTGGCCTGGATCAAGGAAGTGGCGGAAACCACTTACCACCCGGTCGGCACCTGTAAAATGGGACCGGACCCGATGGCCGTCGTCGACGATCAGCTCCGGGTTCATGGTATTCAAGGGTTACGGGTGGCCGACGCCTCGATTATGCCAACACTAACGTCGGGCAACACCAACGCGCCCTCGATCATGATCGGCGAAAAGGCGGCGCATATGATATTGGCAGGTGCGGCGTAGACTTGATTTCGCGCCCCGTGTTTGTCCATACTAATTTCCCGGCGGCGACAATTTCGCTCAATACGCACCGCCATCGCTCAATCTGAAACACGGGAGCGCGCAATGGAACCGACGATCACCCCCATCGACGCCACGTTCGGCGCAACGATCACCAACATCGACCTGAGCAACATGGACGCCGCGACCTGGCGGCGGGTCGAGGACGCTTTTCATACCTATGCAGCGCTCGTCTTTCCCGCACAACATTTGAGCGCAGACGCGCAAGTCGCCTTTTCCAGCCGCTTTGGCGACATCGAATTGTTACGCGACGACCCGGACGCCAAAGCCGTCCCGATCAGTAACCAGAAACCAGACGGCGGCGTTCTCAAACCGGATGATGCTCGATTTAAGAGTCTCCGCGGCAATGAAGGGTGGCATTGCGACAGCACCTATATGCCGCTGGCGGCCAAGGCGGGGGTCTTGTCCGCCATTGTCGTTCCACCCGAAGGCGGCGAGACGGAACTGGCCGACATGTGCGCCGCCTATGACGCTCTCGACGATGCTATGAAAACCCGAATCGCAGATTTATCCGCACATCATTCGCTCTATCAAAGTCAGGCAAGGATGGGGCATATCGTCGAAACCGGGACAAGCTACGGCTATCATACCAAGGGCGCGCCCCTGCGCCCGCTGGTGAAGACGCATCCCGTTACGGGACGAAAGGCGTTATACACGGGTCGCCACGCCTATCGCATTCCGGGTCTGGACGATTCAGAAGCCGAAACACTGCTGGACGATTTACTGGAATTCGCTTGCCAGTCGCCGCGCACCTATAAGCATAGCTGGACTCCCGGCGACCTGATGATCTGGGACAATCGATGTATTCTGCATCGGGCGCGCCCCTATGATTTCAATCAGCCGCGCGTCATGCAGGCGACGAGGATCGCTGGTGACCCAGCGAGTGAGCTGGCCGCAACAGGGCTCGATGAACGCGCTAATGGATTCGAACCAAGCGCTTCAAACCGGTAAAAAGCCCTAGGACATCTGCAAAACGACACGGCCCTGCACGGCCCGATCAGCGATCAGTTGCATGGCTTGTTTCGCCTCGCTCAATGGCATGATCTGCTCTATATGCGGGTTGATCTCGCCCTCAGCGAGCCATTGCATGACAATTTCACTCGCCTTGAAAGAATCTTCGGGAAATTTTTCACACCAGGCGCCGCTGAATAGCCCGACGATGGAATAATTTTTCACAAGCGGCAAGTTCATGGGTACGCTGGGAATATCGCCGCTGGTGAACCCGACCGGCATCAGCCGCCCGTTCCAGTTCATCAGCCGCGACATTGTCTCGAACAATTCACCGCCGACATTGTCAAAACACACATCCACTCCGGCGCCATCAGTCAGCGCCTTAATACGCTCGCGTAAATCCTCACGCCGGTAATTGATCACCTCGGCGGCTCCATATTTTCGTACGATGTCGGCCTTATCATCCGACCCGACGCCCGCAATGACGCGCGCGCCTAACAAACGCGCCACCTCAATAGTCGCCAGGCCGACCCCGCCCGCCGCCCCTGTGATAAACACTGTTTCACCAGGTTTCGTCGTCGTGCGCTCAATCAGCGCGTAATAAGCGGTCAGATAATTATGCAAAACGGTCACCGCCGGGGCGTCGGCCACACCGTCGGGAATCTTGGCGCAGCGCCATTCCTTGGCGACCATTTGTTCCGCAAATCCACCAAACCAGTTACTGCAAGCGATGCGGTCGCCGGTCTGAAATTTTGTTACATCCGCGCCTGTCTCCCGCACCACGCCGACCGCATCGGTGCCCGGCGCATAGGGAAGATCCGGGCGCATTTGATAACCGCCGGACGCCATCAGGTAATCCATATAGGTCACCGACGCGACGGACACATCGATCAACACTTCATCATCCTTTGGCGTCGGCGCGTCGATAATGCCGGACGCCAATCCCGCCATCCCCGTAAACGCCGTGCACAACATCGCTTTCATAGAGAACGTCCCTCAAACATTTTTTCTAAACGCGCGTCTTGTCTATACACGCGTCTCTATATGCGCGTCGGGCGCGCGCGCGTCATGACGAGCAGCAGCGGCCCCATTCCAACCGCGACACCAATGGAGATAAAGGCGAATCCCCAGGATTCCACCGACGCGCCGCCGCCAGTATGATCAAGCACAACCCCGAAAACCAGCGGACCAAAAAAACCGCCGGTAAACCCGCACATCGTGTGCACCGCCAGCGTGGCGCCTTGCCGCCCCACCGGCGCCGACGCCAGAGTCCCCGCCGTGAGGGCGGCGGATTCACCCTGAACAAAGAGAATGTAGATAAATGTCATCGACACCAGAACGCCATAGGGCAGCCCCGCGCCAAACCCAATCCCACATGCCATCAGCGCGGATATCGACATGATCCATCCAATCACACGACGGCGATTAAAACGCACCGCCAATTCGCCACCGATGATGCTCGCGCTAATGGCCAACAAGGCGCCAATCGCCGCCGCCTGGGTCGGCGCCAGCCAACTCCCCGCATTCAGCGCAAAATTGAATGTTAAAAATGCGACAATCCAGGCGCGGAGTCCCAACAGCTCCCACGCATGAACCCCATAGCACAGTACATATCCCATAACATTGCGGTCGCGCAGAACCGGCCGAAAATCCAGAAGGTGCGAGGCTTGCGCCGCCTGCGCCGGTTTTACCGGCCGCAACAACAGGCCCACCAAAATCACCGCCAAGGTCGCCGACGCGGCGGTCGTCCAGAACACCATCCGCCAGCCAAACAGGGATTGCACCTCGCCCGCCGTCAAATAGGACATGCCGACGCCGAGGCTGAAAAATCCGGTGTAAAAAGCAACAGCGCGCCCCTGATTGCCCCCGGCGTAGCGATCAACAAGCACCCGCAAGCCCGGCATATAGGCGCCCGCGAATCCAGCGCCCGCCAAGAACCGAAATATCATCGCCGTCCAGAATCCTTCCGCCACTACGGCGAAACAAACGGACGCAATCGCGATGGTCGCGGCGCCCGCCATATAGATCGGTCGCGCGTCAATACGGTCGGTCAGGCTCACCAGCACCGGCACCGCAATCGTATACCCGGCGAAGAAAATGCCGGAAATCCAGCCAAGTTCTGTTTTGGACAACGCCCAGCTCTCGCCAAAGTGTGGAAGCAGCGCCGCGAAGGCGAACACATCGAGCGTGGTCAGAACTTCGCACACACACATCAATGCAATGATGGCGACGGGGTTTGAAACGCGCGGCTGCATAAAAAGGCATTCTCCCGTCACATGGTTGGGTCAAAGTATCACGGGACCAAAGCCCGTCGCGCCGATTCTCTCCATCACTCTATCGACGCCATAGATCATTTCAACGTCCAGATCATTTCAACGCCCATGGCTCCAGAATCAAAGGGCCATCGATCTCTGGCGGGTTTGTGATTCATGGCTTATCTTGTAAGCGCTTTATCAACATCTTTTGGACGGACTTCAATGAAGCAGAAAAAAGCACAATCGCTGGAAGCGGCGATCGACCATGTCTCGGATGGCGACACGATCCTGGTCGGCGGATTCGGCGTCGCGGGCGTGCCGGAGGTTTTGATCGACGGTATTTGTGGACGTGGTTTGAAGGATCTGACCATCGTCAGCAATAATGCGGGCACCCAGCGGACAGGCATCGCGCGATTGCTGGAAGAAGGCTGCGTCGGAAAAATTATCTGTAGCTTCCCAAGGTCCGTCGAATCCTTTGTCTTCAAAGAACTCTATGATGCGGGCAAAATCGATCTGGAAGTCGTCCCGCAAGGCACTATGGCGGAGCGGATGCGCGCCGCAGGCGCCGGGCTGGGCGGATTCCTGACGCCGACGGGGCTAGGTTCGGAATTGGCGGCGGGCAAACCGGTGCACGAGGTTGATGGCGAACAGTATGTGATGGAGAAACCATTACGCGGCGACATCGCGCTTATCAAAGCGTTGAAAGTCGACCCCTACGGGAATCTCATCTTTCGAAAGGCCGCGCGAAATTTTAACCCGGTGATGGCGACAGCCGCCGCTTTCACAATCGTGGAGGCCGCAGAAGAAGTTGGGATCGGTGATATTGACCCGGAGATTATTATAACCCCCGGCGTGTTTGTGGATTGCTATCACATCACCGGCTGGTACGAACCTGGGAATATGGAGGCGTTGTCATGAGCAACACCACACGACTTAGCCGCGACCAGATCGCCAAGCGCGTGGCGGAAGAACTGGAAGATGGCTGGCTGGTCAATCTGGGGATTGGCATGCCGACCCTGACCGTCAACTTCATTCCCGAAGGCCGCGATATACTGTTTCACAGCGAGAACGGCATTATCGGCATGGGTCCGCCGCCGCGTGAGGAAGACATCGACCCGGATTTGATGAGCGCGGGCAAAGGGCCCGTTACGCTCATCCCGGGCGGCGCTTACGTTCATCATTCGGATTCCTTCATGATCGCACGCGGCGGGCGGCTGGACGCTGCCGTGCTGGGCGCGTTTCAGGTCGCGGCGAATGGCGATCTTGGCAATTGGCGTCTGCCGCAAGACACCTTGGGCAGCGTCGGCGGCGCGATGGATATCGCCGTTGGCGCCAAACGCGTTTTCGCGATGATGACCCATACGGCGCGCAACGGCGAATCAAAGATCGTCGACGAATTGAGCTATCCACTCACCACGCAAAAATGCGTCACCAAAATATTCACGGATATGGCCGTGGTCAGCGTAACGCCGGATGGCTTCGTGCTGGACGAAATAGCGCCGGGCCTCACCGTTGATGATGTCGTCGCCGCGACCGACGCCAAAATGATTGTGCCGGATAACGTGGCGTTGATCGCCGCCTAACGGGAGTAGCGCCGCTTGACGGGAGTGGCGGCGCCTGATCCAGTTAGCGCGTAAACAGATTCATGGCCGCCGCGCTGGGCGCCGTGTCACGCATGATGGGCGCGGCGTCATAAGCATCGACCCAAGCCGAGAGGCGAGGGTAATCGTCGCGCCAATTGGGCGCCAAATTGTAGAATTCCATCATGCCCATCCCGACGGCCAGACAAAGCGTTTCAAAATTGAGCGTAAGGGCGCCGGTGGGGGCGTCCAAAGTCTTGTCGTAAGACGCCATCATCCTCGCCGCCTGTTCGTCCTCGACGTCCAGCAGGAACGGAGAACGCTCTTCCTCGGGTCGTCGAAATTCCCGCGACCACACCGTCACAGCGTCGAGAAACGCTAGCGCCTGCGCTTCTGCAGCGACCGCGGGCCAATTCTTATACCCCGCAACGCTAGACGTTGACGTGTCGCCTTTCTCATCCAGATAGGCGCAAATATGGCGAGCCTCGGTCAACACCAGATCGCCGTCGACAAGCGCTGGCACTCGACCCAGTGGTGAAAAGGCTATGACCGGATTTTCCAGATCGCGCAAAGGAACCCGAACCAGTTCAAGGCGGTCGGTCAATCCCGCGCCGTCGGCCACGATGCGGCAGATCCGTGCGTAGGGAGAATTGGGCGTGTAATAAAGTTTCATTGACGGACCATTATTTTTGTTGCGAGGGCGAGCAGCACCTTGCCCGCGACGTTAGGCAAAATCCATCGAAATATACCGAACACGCGCCGCCATATTGCGATTTCCAATACGAAGGCTAAACTTCATAATTGATTCCCTGTGTAGGAGACAATCTCATGACCGTAACAGTGACCCCTTTGGCCAATGCGCTTGGCGGCGAAGCCACCGGTGTGGATTTTCGCCAGGGCGTAACCGACGCGGATTTAGCGGTTCTCAAACAAGGCCTGTCCGACCATCTTGTCCTCGTCATTCGCGACCAGCATTTGTCGCCAGAACAATATCTGGCGGCGCTGCGCCAGTTTGGCGACACGATGGAACAACATCTCACTGAGATTCTGATGAAGGCGCATCCCGAGATCGCGGTCCTCGACAGCAGCAAGGTCGGCGCGGATTCCAACGGGAAAATCTATCCCGCCGGGTCGCGGGACTGGCATACCGATCACACCAATCACGCCAAGCCGCCAAAAATCACAGCGCTCTACGCCGTCACCTTGCCGAAGTCGGGCGGCGGCGATACGGGCTTCGCCAACATGCATCTGGCGTTGGAAAAACTACCCCCGGCGCAGCGCGCGGAAATGGCGACGATGAACACCGTCAACAAAATCGAAGACAAAGCGTATGTCAGCGCCGCGCACAAAAAGAAATTCGGCGTGCTGCAATCTCACCCGCTTATTCGCACGCACCCTGAGACCGGCCGCAAGTCGATCTATATTCATCCCGGAAAACTGGAACGTATCGAAGGTATGACGCCCGAAGCCAGCCACGCCTTTTCCGACGACCTCATGGAACAGGTCATGCAGCCCGACATTATCTATCGGCACGAATGGCGGACGGGCGATATTACCTTATGGGATAATCGCTGCGTCCTGCACCTCGCCCACCGGGATTATGACCCGGCCGAAGGCCGAATCATGCACCGGGTTTTGCTGAAGGGCGATAAACCTTATTAGCTGGCTGAGGCCTGTTAGTCGCCCTGTTAGTCGCCTGTGCGACCAACAGGGTTTTGAGGCCGCCTAAGGCATCGTGCTCGAGAATTCCTCCGTCGCTTCGCACCGCGCGGCGAAGGCGGCCAGAGCTGGGAACTTGTCGCTAATTTCCAAACGCGGTCGCGCCAGATTCGCGAAGGTGAACGCAACCACGCCGGTGACGTCGGCCTGAGACATACGCGCTCCGCCCGCAAGCCAACCATCGCCCGCCGCGGCGGCCAGATCATTCAGATAGCCAAGCCCGCCCAGCACCTGTCCTTCATTGTGCTCGATCCAGGGACGGTGCACTTTTTCCTTTGGGTGGAAGCGTCCCTCATAGACGGCCCAGATCGTCTTATCGATCGTGCCAGACGCGACAGCGGTCACCTTCATAACCTTACGTCGGTCCGGGCCACTGGCCGGTATCAGGCGTTTATCGTCGCCCGCCATTTCGTCCAGCGCGTCGAGGATAGCGTAGCTTTCCACCAGCGTGTCGCCGTCATCGAGAACCACGGTGGGCACCCGAACCAGCGGATTATGCGCGCTGACCTCTTCGGGATTGTCCCACACCGCAACGGGGTCAAGAGTGTAGTCCAAGCCCATCACATTCAGACTAACGCCGACACGGCGCACATAGGGGGAACGCTTACTGCCCAGAAGTTTCATGATCGCGGAATCCTTTTCGAAAATTTGTTGGAATACGAGTGTCTGATTCCACTATAGTATGAGACGCGTCGCAGCGCCTTAAAAGGCAAACTTCCACCTTCGCGGAAATTTGAAGCAAAAACGCCAGACGGTCTGTAAGCCGGGTTCTGTCCCCGCCGCGTCCCCAAGGACGATGCCCAAGGGACGATGCGATGGATGACCATTCATCTGGGACGCCCGTCGCCGGACGCCTCGCGCAACCTACCCGAACGACGACGCGAAAACGCGCCTGGCCGCACGCAAAGCGCCGACCCGCCGTCCCTATACGGTCTTGCTCCCGGTGGGGTTTACAATGCCAGTCCCGTCGCCGGGACCGCGGTGCGCTCTTACCGCACCCTTTCACCCTTACCGACGGGTCCGAAGACGCGCCGGCGGTTTGCTTTCTGTTGCACTTTCCCTGGGGTCGCCCCCGCCGGGCGTTACCCGGCACCGTGTTTCCGTGGAGCCCGGACTTTCCTCCCCCGCCATCCGAAGACAGCGAGCGCGGTCATCCAACCGTCTGGCGTCCCTTACATAATCGAGCGCGCCCAGTTAATCAATCAGGCGAATCCATCAACCGGACCAACCGGACCAACCCGCCCAACAGCGCCGCGCATTCAGCGTCGGCGACCCCGTCAATCCGATGAGGTCGAAACCGACGTTGAAAGGCCGAGAGCGCCTGGGTTGCAGCGAGATCATACCCAAACCGCGCCAACATTTCCGGAATCAAGGCCGGATCAGTCGCCTCTGATGAAGGCCACACGCCAACGCCCGCCGCCGCCAAACCGCGCCAGTCGAACCGTTCGCCAGGATCGCTCTTTCGGTCCGGCGCAATGTCGGAATGCCCGACCACATTGCGCGGCAAAACTGGGTGGCGATCCATGATTCCTTGGGCCAAATCAATCAACGCCGTCATTTGCGGCGCCGGGAAGGGTCCGTAGCCAAATTCATGACCGGGATTGACCAGCTCTATACCGATAGACCGGTCATTGATATTTCGATGACCGCGCCAAAAGGACACGCCCGCATGCCAGGCGCGCCGCGATTCGGCCACGAGCCGATGAACATCGCCGTTTTCGTCGATCAGATAATGCGCGCTGACCCGGTTCGATCCGTTTGGGTCGCACAGCCGATCCAACGCCGCGCGCGCGCTTTTCATACCGGTGTAATGCAACACCAGCATATCAATGGTCTGACCGGTCGGTCGTGGTTCGTGATTTGGCGAAGGCGTCTCGATCATCCGGATCTCCCTCGCTCCCCCTGTCACGCCGCCCCGTCCAGCGCTTCCTGCTTGATTTCCAGCACCAGCCATTGCTCTTCGGCGGTTTGCAGCTTCATACGCGCCGCGTCGATCGCCGACGCCGTTTTGGCGTAGGCCTCGGCGTCCCGTTGGAATAACGCCGGGTCCGCCAGTTTCGTCTCCAATCCCGCGACCTCGGAATTCAGCGACTCAATTTCCTTTGGCAAGGTCTCCAGCGCCCG
The DNA here is from genome assembly GCA_047631095.1 of Alphaproteobacteria bacterium. GTDB lineage: Bacteria > Pseudomonadota > Alphaproteobacteria > UBA8366 > JABJJH01. The sequence goes on along the minus strand of JBLHZD010000010.1, from coordinate 3,444 downwards.
TTTTTCCTTGTAACTAAGTCGGTTGGCCTTGCCTTTGCGCGCGGCTGTTTTTTCGAACGCCTTGCGGTCGGCGGTTGCGGCGGCCGGCGCCGTTTCGCGGCGCTGACTCTGGTAATCCTGATACCCGCCTGGATATTCCTGAATATCGCCATCGCCTTCGACCGCGATAACGCTGGTGACGACCCGGTCCAGAAAATCGCGGTCATGGCTGACCAGAAGAACCGTGCCTTCATAATCGCCCAGCATTTCCTCCAACAAATCCAGCGTATCCATATCCAAATCATTGGTCGGCTCATCCAGCGCCAGAACATTCGACGGCCGCGCCAGATTGCGTGCGAGCAACAAGCGGTTTCGCTCCCCGCCAGACAACATGGAGACCGGACCGCGCGCCTGACGTTCATCGAACAGGAAATCCCGCAGGTAGGCGACGACATGGCGTTGCTGGCCCCGCACCAACAGGGAATCCCCGCCGCCGGGACACAGCGTGTCCCAAAGCGTGGCGTTGGGATCCAGTTCGGCGCGTTGCTGGTCAAACCGGGCGACGGTGACGTTGGCGCCCTTTTTCACCGTTCCGGAATCCGGTTGGGTTTCGCCAATCAAAATATCCAGCAGCGTGGTTTTGCCCGCGCCGTTAGGGCCGATGAGTCCGACCCGATCGCCGCGCATGATCCGCGTTGTAAAATCATCGACGATCTTGCGCTCGCCATAGGATTTACACAGGTTCTTTGCGTCGATCACAACCCGACCGCTTTTTTCGCCCACGCCCACTTCCAGCGCAGCCTTGCGGTCGCTGCGCAGCAATTGTCGCCGTTGCGCGCGTAAATCGACCAGCTTGCGCAGGCGCAGCTGATTGCGTTTGCGCCGGGCGGTGACGCCGCGATGCAGATATCGCGCCTCCGCTTTTATATGTTGTTCGACACGATTGCGTTCCGATTCCGCCGCCGCCAGAACCTGCTCCGACCACTCGTCGAAAGCCGCATATCCTTTATCGTGGCGATGGATAACACCCCGGTCGAGCCAGAGCGTGGCGTTTGTGACCCGGCTCAAGAACGTCCGGTCGTGGCTGATGACCAACAAGCCGCCCCGAAAGCCGGTCAGCAAGTCTTCCAGCCCTTCGATGGTCGGTAAATCCAGATGGTTGGTCGGTTCGTCCAGCAGCAAGATTTCCGGATCAATCGCCAGCGCCCGCGCCAGCGCGGCGCGGCGCCCTTCCCCGCCAGACAGGTTTCCCGCGTCCAGCGTTGGGTCGAGCGCAAGTTTTTCGATCATCGCCGCCGCCCGATACGACTCGCCGCCGCCACCCTCGACATATTCCGCAACGCTTTGGCCCATCGGAAAGTCCGGCGCTTGCGGCAGGCACCCGATTATCGCGCCCGGCTGTTGGAACCGTTCGCCCTCATCCAGCGCAATTTCGCCGGTTAACGCTTTCATTAATGTCGATTTGCCACCGCCATTGGGCCCGACCAGACAAATCCGGTCGCCGCGCCCCACCGCCATATCGATACCGGCGAAAAGCGGCGTCCCTCCAAAGGTGACGCTGGCCCCGCGAAGGGCGATAAGCGGCGGTTGGGCCATCAGCGCAGGCCGCGTTCTTGACGAACGGCTTCGTAGGCGATGTTAATTCCCGCCAGCTTGTCGTTCGCCAGGCTGATAAATTCTTCCGGCATCCCTTGTGCGGTGAGCCGGTCCGGATGATTTTCACGAACAAGCGCACGATACGCCGATTTCACCTCGTCATCGCTCACCGTGCGCGCAACGCCGAGAATCTGGTACGGATCAGAAGCGGTCGCACCATGCTCCAGGGCGGTCACGCGCTCAAACGCGATATGATCCAGCCCGAAAATATCAGATACTTCCTGCAAGAACGTTAATTCATCGGGGTGAATTTTACCGTCCGCATGCGCAATCAGCGCAAGGCAGCTCAGCAATTCCTCCAAAACGGCGGGATTATCGACGAACATCTCGGACAATTGGTGCGCATAGGGCTCAAAACCCGCGCTGTCCTTACGCGCCTGATTGAACACGCGCGAAACATTGCCCGCTTCATGCTCCGGCACCTTGAACATTTTTTTAAAGACGTCGATTTCATCGCGCGTGACGACGCCGTCAGCCTTCGCCATTTTCGCGCTGAGAATGATAACGCCGATGGTGAAGCCGACAGATTTAGTCGGGTCAGAATCCACATGTTGGGTGTTGCGATATTTATCGACGGCATGGCCGGCGACCGCGCCGACAATGGCGCCAATTGGCCCGCCCACCGCAAACCCGGTCGCGCCGCCCAGAATTTTTCCCCAGATACTCATAAATTTACCGCATGGCTTCCGCCCCGACAGGGCTCAGAAAATCATATCAACGTTGCGTTTGTCCGGTTGCCTACGCCAGTGTTTGGTTCCCTACGCTAGGACAAGGATCAAATCAAGGGCTCTGGCCAACACGCCCGACGCCCGGCAGCTTGAACGCCAACCCTAAAGGATCGACGCCGAACGTAAGCCCCGCGATATTAATTTCAAGACCTTCCTCAACCCCCACCAAAACCCCGAATAAACCGAGGATGGAAAATTGATACCCGGTGCCGCTTGGCGCACGGGCGACAAGCGCATCGCGAAGGTAATCTTTGCCAATCGCCGTGGGCGGCAAATCAAGCTTCAATTCGGGCGCATGTCGGGCCACCCAGGCGGTGAAAGTGTTGCTATTAGGGCCGGGCCAGACTGTATATTCGCCTTGGTAGGGATAAGCGCGCGCCGCAGCGTCTATCCGTTCAATCAATTTGTCCACGCCATCGCCTCGACGCTCCGCCAGCAATTCAGGCTTTGCGCCATACCAGTAACGGTCCGGCGCGCCCTGTTGAACCGCCAGCACGCTACGCCCCCAGCGCGCGCGCCAACCGATCACTTCATAGGTGGTGTAGGTGGACGCGCCGGTCGGTTTGGTCGCAATCCAGGTATGAACGCCAAAGGCGCCGCGCCAGCTAAAGGCGCGCGCGGCGTATACCTGCACCAGCGCTTCGGGGACGCTTGCGGGATCTGGCGCGATATTCGCGGATTCCCGACTCGCGGTGCGCCAATCACTTCCCATGACATTGCCCCCCATCAGCATCAAAACGGGGCCCGCCAGCAATATACTGAGCAGCGCCGCCGTTCGGCCTAACCATTTCCGAGCACGCCGCATCATCGAGACATCCCTTCACGGGAAATTTAATCCCGGCGCCGCCTCACGATCAAGACGCGCGCCTTCAAGTTTCCGTGCGGTTTAATGCAAAAAATTATGCATGAGTTCCCCATATGAGGTCTCGGCGGAGAAAAACCCGCAAAATCCTTAACATGGATATACATCGCTTAGAGTCCGTCCGGAGACTTTAAGAAGGATTACAGAGTTTTCGGAGCATGAGTCGGATGGAGGCGAGCTTGAGGAAGGCGAGCGCGTTGCGGTTGAGGTTTTCCCAGT
>JBLHZD010000009.1:0-33284 GCA_047631095.1 Alphaproteobacteria bacterium | reverse complement strand
TGGCGCGCCGTGGAGACAGGCGATTCCTGGAGTCCCGCTATTTTGGCCACCGCGTTGGGGCTGGCGGTGGTGTCCTGGGTCGATGATTTACGCTCGCTATCGCCCCTGACCCGCCTGGCCGCGCAAGTGCTGGCGGTCGCCATCGGCGTCGCGGCGCTGCTGGACGGCGCGTTCTTTTTTCAGGGTCTGTTGCCCGGATGGCTGGATGTACTCGTCGCCGCCATCGGCTGGATCTGGTTCGTAAACCTGTTCAACTTCATGGACGGCATCGACGGCATTTCCGGCGTGGAGGCGTTCAGCGTGGGGTGCGGCGCCGCGCTGGTCGCCTTTCTGGCGCCGGACATAGCCCCGCCCGCGCCGTTCTTTGGCTTGACGATCGCCGCCGCAGCCCTTGGGTTCTTGATGTGGAACTGGCATCCGGCGAAAGTATTCCTGGGCGATGTGGGCAGCATTCCCATCGGCTTTTTGCTGGGGTGGGTTTTATTGGGACTGGCAGCGGCCGGGCTTTGGGCGGCCGCGATAATCCTGCCGCTATACTATCTCGCGGACGCTACCATCACCCTGACGCGGCGCGTCCTGCGGGGCGAAAAGCCCTGGCGCGCCCACCGGGAGCATTTTTACCAACGCGCCGTGCAAAACGGCCGAAGCCACGCGCGGGTCAGCGCCATGATCCTGGTCGCCAATTTTGCATTGATCGCACTGGCGGTTGCCGCGATTTCCTGGCCGTGGATGTCGCTGGCGGGCGCAATTGTGCTCGTTTGCGCGCTGTTGCGCCTTTTGGGACGATAAAACTGCGCTGTTGCGGCTTTTAAGGCGATAATACGCGCATTGCGACATTTAAGTTCGTCCGCAACGGATCGCTAGGGTCCTGTGATGCTTCAGTGTATAATCATGCGGCCCCTCTATTCTGGGGACAGGATGCTTGCCTCGGATAAGCGGGCGAACTATGAAGGCGAAATCATGCCCGGTCCCTTTCAAATTAGCCGCGCGCGCGTCGCATTCTTTCATGACCTCGTGATGGCGGCGGCGTCCTTTCCGCTATCGCTCTATCTGCGCGTTGGGCCAGATTTTGACTATTACGCCGAAGTGCTCCTGTGGGACGGGCTCGCAATCATCACCATCACTGCAGGGATCGTGTTTTCTCTGAGCGGCATGTATCGCGGCATCTGGCGTTACGCGTCGACAAGCGATCTGATCGCCATCGCCAAATCGGTTTCCATCGTGATCGTACTCTTTTTACTGGTGCTATTTCTGGTGACCCGCCTGCAGGACATGCCCCGCTCGCTACCGATCATCAACTGGGTCGTTCTGATAATCCTTCTGGGCGGGCCCCGGTTTTTATATCGCGTGTTCAAGGACCGCCGGTTGGACCATGTGCTTGAAATCGATAATTCCGCGCGGACGCCGGTGTTGTTGATTGGCGCAGGAGACGAAGCGGAGATGTTCATCCGCGAACAGGCCCGCGACCCCGGCGCGCCCTACAAGGTGGTGGGGATCATCGATGAAAAAGGCCGCCGCGTCGGTCGGGAAATTCACGGCGTGTCCGTGCTGGGATCGCTCGACGACATCCCCGAGATCATCAAACTAACAAATCCGCGCCGGTTAGTCCTGACGAAAGACCGGATGCCAGGTGAAGAAGTCCGAACCCTTTTATCCATCGCCGAAAAACACGGGCTGGGCCTGGCGCGATTGCCCCGTCTGGCCGAGCTGAAGGAAAGCCGGAACGCAGAAGGCGGCGATACGGGCAGCGATATTCGACCCATTGCGGTCGAAGATGTGTTGGGACGCCCGCAAACCTTGCTCGACCGGGACGCCATGGCGGCGCTGGTGCGCGGCAAGCGCGTGCTCGTCACCGGCGCAGGCGGCACAATCGGCGGCGAATTGGTGCGCCAGATCGCCGCGTTTGCCCCCGCGCGCATCGCCTTGCTCGACAATGCCGAATATCATTTATACCTGATCGATATGGATGTGGCGCACACCCATCCCGATCTGGACCGGGTCGCGATTCTGGGCGATGTCCGCGACCGCGACCGGATAGACGACGTCATGCGCCGCGAATCGCCCGAACTCGTCTTTCACGCCGCTGCGTATAAACACGTGCCGATGGTGGAGGCCAATCCCAACGAAGGCGTACTGACCAACGTCATCGGCACGCGCAACGTCGCCGACGCCAGCCAAAAGGCGGGCGTCTCCCTGATGGTCCAGATTTCAACCGACAAGGCCGTAGACCCCGCCAATGTCATGGGCGCGACAAAACGATTGGCCGAAAGCTATTGCCAGGCGATGGACTTGCAGGATGGCAGCGGCGGCGAAACGCGCTTCGTCGTCGTGCGCTTCGGCAATGTGTTAGGCTCTACCGGATCCGTCATTCCCCTGTTTCAGAAACAGATCGCCTATGGCGGTCCCGTCACCGTGACCCATCCGGACATGACCCGCTTTTTCATGACCGTCCGCGAAGCCGTGGAACTGGTATTGCAGGCCTCCGCCTTAGGCGCCGAAAATGCGGGCCCTGAGAATACGAATACAGGGGGGAAGATTCACGTTCTGGATATGGGCGAACCGGTCAAGGTCATGGATCTGGCGCGCCAGATGATCCGGCTGGCCGGGTTGACGCCCGACAAGGATATCGACATTGAAATCATTGGCATCCGCCCCGGCGAAAAACTGCACGAACGGCTACTCCATGAATCGGAAAGCCAGACGCCAACCGCCTGTGAGGGCCTGATGCTCGCCACGCCGCGCACGGCGGACCCCGCCGTCTTGCGCCGGGTTATCGATGAGCTTGAAACCAGCGCCCGCGCGCGCGACGGGGCGCAGACGCTGTCCTTGTTGCACCGCGCTATACCAGAATTTCAGAGACCGGGAATTCAAACACCGGATCTTGAAAACCCGGCCGCCGCGCAATAGACGGGTTGAACTTTACCGAACACACAACACGAATTATCGAAAAGATATTGGAGCGACAGGTTATGGCCAAGGCCACCATCAAAAGAGCGTTAATTTCCGTTTCCGACAAATCCGGGCTGATCGAATTCGCCCAGCACCTTTCCAGCTTCGGCGTACGACTTTTGTCAACGGGCGGGTCCGCCAAGACGCTGCGGGACGCGGGCCTGGCGGTGCAGGAAGTCGCCGATTACACCGATTTTCCGGAAATTCTGGATGGCCGGGTCAAAACACTTCACCCGAAAATTCATGGCGGCATTCTGGGTCGCCGCGACGACAACGCGCACCGGATGTCCATGGAGGCCCATGACATCAGCCCCATCGATCTGGTGGTGGTCAACCTCTACCCCTTCGCCGAAACTGTCGCCAAAGGCTCGGATTTTGAAACCTGTATTGAGAACATCGATATCGGCGGCCCCGCACTGATCCGCGCCGCCGCCAAGAACCACGACCATGTCACCGTCGTCACCGTTCCCGGCGATTATGAAGCGGTCATGGCGGCGATGACGAAAAACGACGGCGCGACCGATCAGGACTTGCGCCGCAAATTGGCCTCAACCGCCTTTGCGCGCACCGCCGCTTATGATTCAAACATCGCTGCGTGGTTCGCCGAGCAACAAGGCGAAACCTTCCGCACCCGCCACACCGCCTCGGCCACACTGACGCAAACCCTGCGCTACGGTGAAAACCCGCATCAATCCGCCGCGCTGTATCAGACAAATCCGGCGCGCCCGGGCGTCGCATCGGCGAAACAAGTACAGGGCAAGGAGCTGAGCTATAACAATCTGAATGATACCGACGCCGCCTTCGAGCTGGTCGCCGAATTCGACGCGCCGACCGTCGCCATCATCAAGCACGCCAACCCGTGCGGCGTCGCTTCCGCCGACACGATGCTGGACGCCTATCGCAAGGCGCATTCCTGCGATCCCGTCAGCGCCTTTGGCGGCATCGTGGCGTTGAACCGCGATCTGGACGAAGCAACGGCGCGGGCCATCGGTAAAATTTTTGTTGAAGTAGTCATCGCACCCGATGCCGATGCCGGCGCACGTGACTATTTTGCGGAGAAAAAGAATTTGCGCCTGCTGCTGACCGGCGGTTTACCGGATCCCAAAGCGACCGGCATGACGATGAAGACCATCGCGGGCGGGTTATTGCTTCAGGGTCGGGACAATGGCCAGATCAGTCGCGAGGACCTGAAAGTCGTCACCAAGCGCGCGCCAACAGAGGCGGAAATCGATGACATGCTGTTCGCTTTTAAAGTCTGCAAACACACAAAATCAAACGCCATCATCTATGTCCGCGACGGGTTGACCGTCGGCATCGGCGCCGGACAAATGAGCCGGATCGACTCCTCGCGCGTCGCCGCTCAAAAAAGCAGCGACCATCTGGGCACACAAAATTCGGTCGTCGCCTCAGATGCTTTCTTCCCCTTCGCCGACGGATTGGTCGCCGCCATTGAAGCCGGCGCCACAGCGCTCATCCAGCCGGGCGGGTCGATCCGCGACGACGAGGTTATCGCGGCGGCCAATGAAGCGGGCGTCGCCATGGCGTTCACCGGGATGCGCCATTTCCGTCACTAGGATTCGGGCGCGGCTCCCGCACGGGCAGAAGCAATATCAGGCCAGCGACAAAGAAAACGACAATAACCGCCATACCAGCGCGCTGGCTGTCGAACGCCGCCGTCACTGCGCCCACCAATAGCGGTCCGGCGAAGGCGGTCGCCTTGCCGGACAGGGCGTAGAGCCCAAACATTTCGGTTTGCATGTCCGGCGGCGACAACCCCACCATCAGCGAGCGCGACGCCGCCTGGGCGGGGCCGACAAAAACACCCAGCCCCATGCCAAACATCCAGAACAAAGCTTTCGATTCGACCAGCAACAAACCCGTGGAGAACATGATCAACGCCAGCAACGCGATCACCACAACCGGTTTCGCGCCGATCCGGTCGTCTACCCACGCGAACGCCATGGCGCCCAGCCCCGCCGTCACATTCAGCGCAATGCCAAACTGGATCACTTCGCTCAAGCTCATACCAAAGGCGCCCGCTGCATAAATGCCGCCAAAGGCGAACAGCGTGTTAAGACCGTCGGCGTAAATCATATGCGCGAGCAGATACCGGCCCAGACCTTTATATTCGCGGGCGTGGCGAAAGGTCTCGGCGATCTGTCCCATGCCGTCGCGCGCCGCAGCGCCAAAGGACAGGCCCGTCGCCGCCCGATCTGGCGTAAACAGAAACAAGGGGAGCGACAAAACCGCAAACCACACCGCCGTCAGCACCGCCACCGCGCGGATATTCTGGGCGGCCTCCATCGGCACGCCAAACCATGGCGTTTCGGTTTGGACAAACCCGACCAGACTAAGGGCGAGGCATACGAGGCCGCCGATATACCCGCACCCCCAGCCCCAACCGGAGAGGCGCCCCAAAAATTTCGCCGGCGCCAGATCGCTCAGCATCGCGTTGTAAAACACCATGCCCAGCTCGAACCCGAACAACCCGAGCGCCACAAAAAATAACGCCCAGATTGTATTGCCGGAATTCGGCTCGGCGAACCACAACATGGCGGTGGCGAACACACAAAGCGCGGTCAACAAAGCAAGCCATGGCTTGCGCCGCCCGCCCCGGTCGGCCACCGCGCCCAATAACGGGCTGGCGATGGCGACGGCGGCGCCCGAAAGACCAATCGCCAGACCCCAATCCGCCGCGCCCGATTCGGGCGTCTCTGCGATGGCCTGGGTGAAATACGCGCCGAAAATAAACGTCGTTATCACCGTGGGAAACGCGGAATTCGCGGCGTCATACAGGCACCATGAAACGAGGCCCCGCCGGTTTTTGAGAGGGTTCGGGTTTATGGGATGGTTTATTTGAGCGATTGGCGAGGGCGTGTCCATTCGTTAGCATGGAGCGAACCCTTTATGATCTCAAGTCTACTCAGACATACGTACAAACAGGGGCCTACCCCCATGATCACCACGACGACCGACGGCGTAGACGGCAAAAAAATCACGACCTATCACGGCATTTGCACCGGCGAAGCGATTCTGGGGGCGAATATCGTCCGCGACATGTTTGCGGGCGTGCGCGATATCGTCGGCGGTCGGTCGGGGTCTTATGAAAAGGTGCTCCGGGCGGGCAAGGAAGCCGCAATGGAAGACATGATGGCGCAGGCCGCAGACATGGGCGGCAACGCCATCGTCGACATCGACCTTGATTATGAGACGGTCGGCGACAAGGGTTCCATGCTGATGGTTGTGGCCAGCGGCACCGCAGTGACGGTCGCCTAGGCGCGCGTTTGCGCCACGCACGGGCCAGGGGCGGGCCAGCAGCGTAAACGCGCCCTAGTCGATCAGGCTGCGCAATTCCCGGTTGGCGACGGCCAGCATGGCGAGTTCAACGCGGCCCACGGATTCCAGTTCGGTGATGATGCTTTGAACGCGCCGGACCTGATCGCTTCGCGCATCAACCCAATCCTCAATGGCGGCGCGACCCGATTCGCCGCCCTGAAGAACCTGCCGGGACAGCTCGTCCTGCGTGTTCCAAAGGTCGTCGATAATCGCGTTGACCGCCATCTGGCGCCATGAGTTATCCGGCGACAAGCGATTCGCCTCGCGCCGCAGCCAGTCCAGACGGAAATGGTTGCCGACCGCGAAATACGTTCGCCCCACGGCCCGCACCGAACGATGATCCCCGCCCGCGAGACGCACGACGTCACAGGCGCAAGACAGCATCTTCAATCGACCGATCTGGTCGGACAATTCCGCTGGCGCGCCGTCATCGGTAAAGCGCGTGGTGCGCTCCCGCACGTCCAGGCGCTGTTCGCGTTGCATGATGTCGTCCAGATTGGCCGCCAGCGCCGCAACGCCGGGTTGGTAATCCGCAATCAGGCCCGCCATATCCAACGGGCGAGGCGCATTGCGCAGGAACCACAAGGTCGCCCGTTCCACGGTCCGGTTGATCTCGCGCAGCATCAAAATCTGCAATTCCGGCGGCGCCTGATTATCCAGCGCTTCAATCGAGGCCCAAAGGTCGCGAAGACCGAATGTATCGCGCACAATGGCGAAGGCGCGGGCGATGATCGACGCGTTCATCCCCGTACGGTCGCACATCTCATTTACAAAGGTCGGCCCGGTCCGATTGATCATCGCATTGGTCACCAGGGTGGCGACGATTTCACGGCGCAGCCGATGCCGCTCGACGCCATCGCGATAATTTTCCCGCAGCAGGGTTGGAAAGTAATGCGCCAGATCTTCCGCCAGAAAATCATCATCCGGCAATTTTGACGCCAGCAACTCTTCATAAGTCGTGTTTTTCGCATAAGCGAGCAGCACGGCGATTTCCGGGCGCGTCAGGCCGCTATTGGCCGTTTCCAGATTGTCGATCTGTTCATCATCCGGCAAAAATTCAATATCCCGGTTCAAAATATCCGCGCGTTCCAGCGTGCGCATCAACCGACGGTGCTGATCGAGCAAACGCGGCGCTTCGCTTTCGGTCACCGAAATAGACAGGGCTTGCGCATAATTATCCTCGAGACACAGCACGCCCACCTCGTCCGTCATGGATTCCAATATCGTGTTGCGCTGTTTCTCGGTCATATCGCCGCGTTCGATATAATCACCCAGCAAAATCTTGATGTTCACTTCGTGATCCGAGCAATCGACCCCGGCGGAATTGTCGATGAAATCGGTATTCACCCGCCCGCCTTTTCGGGCGTATTCAACTCGGCCTCGTTGGGTCATGCCCAGATTGGCGCCTTCGCCCACAACCTTCGCTCGTAGCGCAGCGCCGTTGATGCGCACCGCATCGGTGGCGCGGTCGCCCACATCGGAATCCGATTCTGCGCTGGCCTTCACATAAGTGCCGATCCCGCCAAACCACAGTAAATCAACGTCGGCCTTCAGCATCGCAGTGATTAATTCGTTGGGCGTCACCGAATTGGCCTCGATCTCGAAACACGCCTTGATTTCGGGCGACAGATTCAAGGACTTCGCCGACCGGTCAAAAATAGCGCCGCCCTTCGACAACAACCCGGCGTCAAAATCGGTCCACGCACTGCGCGGCAGATCGAACAATCGGCGCCGTTCCGCAAAAGTCGCAGCCGGGTCCGGGTTTGGATCAACGAAGATATGCATATGGTTGAACGCGCCGGTCAGCTTGATGTGCTCCGACAGCAGCATCCCGTTGCCAAAGACATCGCCCGACATATCCCCGCATCCGACCACCGTGAAATCTTCGCGTTGGGTATCGTGACCCCTTTCACGGAAGTGGCGCATGACCGATTCCCATGCACCGCGCGCGGTGATGCCCATTTTTTTGTGGTCATAGCCGACAGAGCCGCCGGACGCGAACGCATCGCCAAGCCAGAAGCCATGATCGATCGCCTCCGCATTGGCGATGTCGGAAAATGTCGCCGTGCCCTTATCCGCTGCAACCACCAGATACGGATCGTCGCCATCGCGGCGAATCACCTGTTCGGGGGGCGCCAGCGCGCCGGAGACCAGATTGTCAGTGACGCTCAACATCGCGCGCATAAACAGCTTGTAACAAGCCACGCCTTCCGCCTGAAACGCGTCACGGTCCGAGGGTGGCGGCGCTTTTTTTAAAACAAACCCGCCCTTTGATCCAACGGGAACGATGACGGCGTTCTTGACCTGCTGCGCCTTGACCAACCCCAGGATCTCCGTGCGAAAATCCTCGCGTCGATCAGACCATCGCAGCCCGCCGCGCGCCACCATGCCAAAGCGCAGATGCACCGCTTCGAACCGGGGGCTGTACACCCAGATTTCCCGCAACGGTTTGGGCAGCGGCAGATGATCCAGCGCCCGGCTGTCAAACTTGAACACCAGCGTCATTTCCGGCGCGCCGTTGGAATCAGTGCGATAAAAATTGGTGCGCAGGACGCTATCGATCAAATTATAGAAGCGTCGGAGGATGCGGTCCTCGTCCAGATTGGCCACGCTTTCAAACGCCTGTTCAATCGCGGCCATCAACATGCCGCCCAGCCCCGCGCGATCGCCATCAAAATCCGGATCATGGCGCAGGCCGAAATACCGGACCAGCAACCGGGTTAAATCCGAATAATGCGCCAGCGTCTGCTCCATATAATCCTGACTGAAGGGGATGCGAGCCTGGCGCAGAAACTTGGCGAAGGCGCGGATCAGGATGACCTCGCGCCAACTCAACCGCGCGCGCAGAACAAGTCGGTTAAAGCCGTCATTTTCGACATCGCCGCGCCAGATATGGCCAAAACTTTCATGGAACACGGCGCGTACGGCGCCATAATCGACCGACGCGCCATCGCCGGTCACCAGCGCAAAATCATGTATCTTGACCGGTCGCGCCGCATCGCGCGGCATCAGGGCGAAGGAATCCTCCGTCATCACCTTCAGCCCCATATTCTCCAGCATGGGCAGAATATCGGACAGGGCGACATTGGCGCCGGGGTTATAGATCTTGAACGACAGCTCGTCGTCATCCGCCTCAATCGGGCGGTACAGGTTCATGCCCAACTCGCCTGTTTCCAGCGCCGCCGACATACACTCACAATCATAGACCGCTGTTTGCGCGCCATAGCGCTCGCGGTAATCGGTCGGAAACCCATCGCCAAATTTATTGAACAGCCGGTTGCCGCGCGCCTCCCCGTGATGCTCCACCAGCGCCTTTTTTAATTTGTCGCCCCAGCTTTGACCGGCGGCGATCAAACGCGCTTCAATATCCGCCGCCGCGTAATTGGGGATGGCGCCGGGCGTCGTTTTTACATTGTAGTGCAAACGTCCCAACGGCTCATCGGTGACATGGGCGTATCCGGTGCTAATTTCGCCGTTAAAAGCTTCCGCCAGTATCACCTCGAAGGCGCGTTGCAATGCGGTGTCCAACCGGTCGCGGGGTAAAAAGACGATGGCGGAGATATAGCGTTCATAGGGGTCGGGGCGCAGAAACAGCGCGATGCGTTGGCGTTCCTGCAAATGCACGATGCCCCGCGTTATATCTTGCAGATCATCTGGCGGCGTCTGGAATAATTCGTCACGGGGGTAATCCTCCAGAACATGCATCAACGCCTTGCCGTCATGTCCGGCCGGATCGAACCCTGATTTTTTCAAGACAATCTCGACCTTGCGGCGCAGCAAGGGAATTTTTGAAGGCGATTCACTGTAGACGCTGGCGGTGAACAATCCCGCAAACAGCCATTCGCCGATGATCTTTCCCGATGAATCGAATTGTTTGACGCCGATTGTGTCCAGCGGTACGCTGCGATGGACCGTGGCCAAGCGGCTGCCTTTGGTGATCAACAGTAATTTCGGTTCCTGGACAAAGGCCTGAACCTCCGGCGTTTGCGCCCCCAGGTTCCGCAGACCTTCAAACAGCGCGTAATCGGGATCGCGCAAAATGCCCAAGCCATCTCGCGGGGACATCTTCGCCGTTTTTCCCGATCCGCTGAACGCCATATCGCGGAATCCCAAGAAGGTGAAATGGTCGTTATACAACCATTTCAAAAACGCCTGACCTTCGCTGATTTCCGCTTTCGCCAGTGGCGGCGGCGTCGCCTTGATCGTCTCGATAACGTCCTTCAACCGCGCGCGCATATCGACCCAATCGGCGACCGCGACCCGCGCGTCGGCCAACACCGCCGCCAAGCCCGTTTCGATCGCGTTCAAGGCCGCCGCGTCATGTTGTTCGTCAACTTCAACATGCATATAGGACCCGTCTGAAATGGCGCTCTTTTTTCCAGAAGAGGACGCCGACGATTTCGAACCCGGCTTAGTGGCGGGAAAAACCGGGTGAACAAACAGATGCACCGCCAGCCCCTGACGGTTCAATTCCATCGTCACTGAATCCACCAGGAACGGCATGTCGTCATGCACAATTTCCACGACCGTATGGGCGCAGCGCCAACCATGTTGTTCGCGGCGAGGATTATACACGCGGATCTCAACATCGTTTCGCGCCCGGACGGCGCCGAAATTAAAGAGGGATAACGCCGCGCCGTAGAGATCGTCGGGATCAACCCCAAGCAAGTCATCGCCCGCGACATTGGCGAAATAGGCGCGGGCGAATTCCTGCGCCGCCGCCGCTTTCGTTTCGGGCATTTTCAGCCCGATCTGATCCACGATCTTATTGACGATTTCGTCTTTTTGCAGGGTGCTGCGCCGCGCCATCATTACGCCTCCGTATTTGTATGAAGATTACTAAAGCACGAAAATTAGCGAAGTGTTTGTAAAATTTTTGCGAATCATCGCGGCAATAAGAAGCAGGCGAAAAAGAAGGGCCGCCCCGACATTCCGGAACAGCCCTCCTAATTTTTTTGCGCCGTTCGACCGGCGCGCGCACCGCCACGAAGACGGAACGATGCAAACCAGCGCTTATCCGGTCCGCTGAATGAGATGATATCCAAACGGCGTTTCCACTACGTCGCTGGAATCGCCGACTTCCAATGTGAAGACAGCGTCGTCAAATTCCGGCACCATCGCGCCACGGCCAAATGAACCCAAGGAGCCGCCATCATTCGATGATGGGCAATCGGAATGAGTTTTCGCGAGGTCGGCGAAATCGCCCCCGTCTCCCAATTGTGTTTTCAAGTCGCCGATTAATGTCAGCGCCTCATCCTTGGAGCGTGTCGCCGTCGACCGCTCGGAACCGGCGTACATAAGTAGAATATGCGACGCTTGTACTTGATCCGGCATAGTTTAATTCCTTCCGTTCTGGAGTCTGTAATAAAGACATTTTGCGCCCTGCGCGCGCCGCAATTTGCCCCATACGGCGCGCATTGTCGAGGCGGTCGGCGCCAGTTCTTCGGCCGTCACAATCGCTTAACTAAAATTGCAGTTAAACCTTCCGCGAAGAGAACAGAAACCGCCAATTTGGGCTTAAAAAAACCTCGTATGAAGTTTTTTTCACGAGTTTTGGGAAATTTTTTGGATATTTTATTTAATTCAAGAGGTTACATTTTGGCCACGAGAACGATCAAGGCGATCAAAATCAAGCATTGAACCACCCATCGGGAGGGCCGACCCCGCGATTGGGACCATTCGCCGCCAATGCGGCTTGTATGATCCGCCGACAGGGCGTCAACCGCCGCTTCGGCCTTACGCACCAATTGGGGTAATCGCTCCAGTCCGGACATCGCGTCGCCGACCGCGTCGCGCAGCCGCGCCTCCGGGCCCCGGTTCTCCCACATCCAGTTTTCGATCAGGGGCTGCGCCAGAAGCCACATGTTGACTTCAGGGTCGAGCATTCGCCCCACGCCCTCCGCCAGCAGCATCGTTTTCTGCAATAATAAAAGTTGCGGCTGCGTTTCCATTTCGTAAGTCTTGGTGACCTGGAAGAGTTGCGCCAGCAGCCGGGCCAGTGAAATTTCGTGCAGGGGTCGACCCAGGATCGGTTCGCCGATAGCGCGCAACGCCTGGGTGAACCCGTCGATGGATTTATGCCGAGGCACATATCCAGCCTCGAAATGAACCTCCGCCACACGACGGTAGTCGCGGTCCAGGAACCCGGTCAACATGTCCGCCAGATAGATCCGGGTTTTACGATCAAGCCGTCCCATGATGCCAAAATCAACCGGTCGTAACATTCCGTCATACGAAACGAACATGTTGCCCGGATGCATGTCGGCGTGAAAAAAACCGTCGCGGAACACCTGGTTGAAAAATGCCTCCGCCGCATTTCTAAGCACGTCGTGAGGCTCAAACCCCGCCACCGCGCCCGCCGCGCGCAGGGCGTCGAGATCATCAATCCGCACCCCCTCGATCCGCTCTTGTGTCAGCACCCGTCGCGCGGTGCGAATCCAGTCTATTTTGGGGGGTTGGAAGTTTGGATCGCCTTCGAAATTAACCGCCAATTCCGAGGCCGCCGCTGCTTCCAGCCGCAAATCCATTTCGGTAACAACCGAACTTTCAAACGTGCGAACTACCTCCACAGGGCGAAGCCGACGCAGGGACGGACGGGTGCGTTCGAGCATCCGCGCCAGCCATAGGCCAAGGTCGATATCCTGCTGGAAACTCGCCTCAACGTCAGGCCGCAGCACCTTCACCGCAACGGACTCGCCGTCGGTTGTGACAGCGAAATGAACTTGCGCAATAGACGCCGCCGCGATGGCCGTATCGTCAAACTCTGCAAAAAAGTCGGCGATGGGCCCGCCCAGTTCCGCTTCTATAATCTCACGCGACAGGGCACCGGAGAACGGCGGCAAATCATCCTGCAAGGCCGACAGATCAGCGGCGATGTCTTCACCGATCAAATCGGAACGAACCGATAAGGCCTGACCCAGTTTAATGAAGCTTGGGCCCAGCGCCTCAAACGCCATGGCCAGACGTTGTCCGGGCCGACCTTCAACATCGGGTTTGCTGAAATAGCGCGCCAGTAACTTGGCGACGGTAACCACCACCGGCGCAACGCCAAGACGCTCGAGGGGAAACAGGGCGTCGTGCTCCGCCAGCGTACGAGCGATGCGAAACAGACGCGCCAGACTTTTCAGGGCCGAAAACATCGATAAATTATATATCCAAAGAAACGGAAAAAAACGGCATCGAAACGTCCTGTATTCCTATTACCCGCCACGCGGCCTGAACGACTATACCCGCCACCCAGAATGAATAGCGACCACGCCCCCGGACAGGTTCTGAACCGAAACGCGATCAAGCCCGGCGTCCTTCATGCGCGCCGCCAACGCGGGCTGGTCGGGGAACCGGCGAATGCTCTCCACAAGATACGTGTAGGCGTCCTCGTCCCGCGCCACCCATCGCCCCAGCTTCGGCACGATGTTAATGGAATACTGATCATACAACGCCGCCAACCCCGGCAACACGACGCGGCTGAATTCCAGACACATAAAATGTCCGCCGGGTTTCAGGACCCGCCGGGCCTCGCGCAGCGCCGCATCGATATCGGTGACGTTGCGCAACCCGAAAGCAATCGTATAAGCGTCAAAGGCGTGATCGGGAACCGGAAGGCATTCGGCGTTGCCGACAACCCAGCGCACGCCGTCCAGCGCGCCATGATCGATCGCCCGGTCGCGCCCGGCGCTCACCATTTCCGCGTTGATGTCACAAACCGTCACATCGCGACCGCCATGATCAAGAAACCGCCGGGCGATATCGCCCGTGCCGCCCGCCACATCCAGTAGACGCATCGAAGCGCGCGGCTTTATCTGATCGATCAAGGCCGCCTTCCACAAACGATGCACGCCCGCAGACATCAAATCGTTCATCAAATCGTAGCGCGACGCGACGCTGTCGAAGACGTCTTTCACCATGCCCGCTTTTTCAGTCCGACCCACCTGGCGGAATCCGAAATCCACCGCGCCAGCCGGACCGGAGTCAGCCTGACCAAGGTCATCCGGCGCCGCTGGATCATCTTTTATCAATGTATCGTCTTGCGAATTCATGGCGGGACGATAGCCTAATCAAGGTGACTTTACTAGAACGACCAAACCGGACCGGCGAATCCAAGCTGAAATAAAAACAGGGCGAACCGATGCCTGAGCTTCCTGAAGTAGAAACCGTTATGCGTGGGCTGCAACCCCACCTGGAAGGCGTTAAAATCCGCCAGGTGATCCAGCGGCGCCCCAATTTGCGCTTTCCTTTTCCAGACGACTTTGTGGGCCGAATAGAGGGCCGAACGATTGTGCGTCTGCGCCGCCGCGCGAAATTTATTTTGATGACGCTGGATGACGATTCGGTGATTTTGTCCCATCTGGGCATGTCAGGGCGGATGTTAATCCATGAAGACGCCGCACCACCGCCGGGCGCGCATGACCATGTTGATTTCATCACCGAGGCCGGAACCACGATTCGGTACTGCGATCCCCGTCGCTTCGGGTTGTTCGACCTGACCAGCGAGGCGGCGCTGAACGACCACCGGATGTTGCGGAAACTAGGGCCGGAGCCGCTGAGCAATGAATTCCACGCCGACGCCCTTTCTGCCGCGTTAAAAAACCGGCGCTCGCCCATCAAGGCCGCCTTGCTGGATCAAAAAACCGTCGCCGGGCTGGGCAACATCTATATATGCGAGGCGCTGTATCGCGCCGCGATATCGCCCCGGCGCAGCGCGCATACGATCCCCGGCAAGCGGGCGGAGCGATTGACCGTCGCGATTCGCGATGTATTAAGCGAAGCAATCGCATCGGGCGGCTCTTCCCTGCGCGATTATGTGCAAACGTCCGGCGAACTGGGCTATTTCCAACATCAATGGGCCGTTTATGGCCGCGAAGGCGAACCCTGCCCGAAATCAGGCTGCGACGGGCAGGTCCAGCGCATAACCCAGTCCGGGCGCTCGACATTCTTTTGTGCATCGCACCAACGTTAATGGTATAGGGTTCGGCGCATGCGACATTTGACCCGAATAACCGCGCTCCCCCTCTCCCTGATTCTCGTGCTTGCTCTCGGGATTGGCCTGATGGTTCCGACCGCGCGCCTTGTCGCGGCGGAGGCGGGCGCGGCGGAGGCGGATGCTTTCGTCCCCGGGTTGGAGGATGTGCCCTTGTTCGCCGGGCTCACGGTGGATTCCAACAGCGTTGTGAATTTTGACACCACATCCGGCCGGATTGTCGAAGCGATGGCCGCCGGGCCTGCAAACGCTGTAATTTCAACCGCAACTGTGACGCAGTTTTACCAATCCACCTTGCCGCAATTAGGATGGAACCGCACCGGCGTTCTGGATTTTGAACGCGAAGGCGAACATTTGTCCCTCACCATGCAGGATTCGGACGGCGTTCTTACCGTCCATTTCAACCTCAAGCCCAAACGCTGACATTTCGTCTGATTCTCTATTCACGCAGGAGCGCGCCATGACCACCGAATTCATCATTGTCGAGAAAAAAGACCAGATCGGCGTGATTACGTTGAACCGCCCCGAAGCGATGAACGCCCTGTGCGCCGGCCTTATTGTGGAGTTGGCGAGCGCGCTGGATGATTTTGAGGCCGATGACGCCATTTCCGTAATCGTGATCACCGGTTCCGACAAAGCCTTCGCGGCGGGCGCGGACATCAAGGAAATGGCGGACAAAACGTATATGGACGCCTATGAAAACGACTTTATCACCGTTGGGTGGGAGCGGGTCGCCAGCTGTCGCAAACCAACAATCGCCGCCGTCGCGGGATATGCGCTGGGCGGCGGATGCGAGATGGCGATGATGTGCGATATCCTCATCGCCGCCGATACCGCAAAGTTCGGCCAACCGGAAATCACCATCGGCGCCATCCCCGGCGCGGGCGGCACCCAGCGCCTGACCCGATTCGTGGGCAAGGCGAAAGCCATGGAGATGTGCCTCACCGGGCGCATGATGGATGCGGAGGAAGCGGAGCGGTCCGGCCTGGCCAGCCGCGTGGTGCCCGCCGCCGACTTGATGGCGGACGCCATGAAAACCGCCGCCAAGATCGCCTCCATGTCCCGACCGATCACGATGATGGCCAAAGAATCGGTCAATCGCGCCTATGAAACAACCCTGGCGGAGGGTATCTTGTTTGAACGCCGAACCTTCCATTCCGTCTTCGCCACCGAAGACCAAAGCGAAGGCATGAGCGCCTTTATCGAGAAACGAAAACCCGCCTTCAAGAACCGTTGACGGCGGAAACGACAAGCGGTTGAAAATTAATACGAGTCGTCGACTTGACGCGCCGCCGATACGCCGATATAAGCCAGACCCTGAATTCCCGAAAACACAAAAAACGAGATTTGCCCCATGGCGAACCATTTATCCGCCAAGAAACGTATCCGCCAAACCAATACGCGCACCATCGTGAACCGCGCGAGACGTAGTGAAATGCGCTCTCAGGTACGAAGCGTCGAGGAAGCTATCGAAATTGGCGATAAAACCGCCGCAACGACGGCGATGATTCTTGCAGTGCCCGCCCTTCACCGCAGCAGCCGAAAAGGCCTGGTGCACCCGAACACGGCGGCGCGAAAGATTTCACGCCTGACAAAAAGCATCAACGCGCTCTAAACCGCGCCGATTCTTCGGAAACGAAGAGGATTCAATCAAGGCCGTGACGGTTTTCCGACATGGCCTTTTTTGCGTCTGTCATAAACTGATTTCGCTTCCGCAAAGATTCAACGGGTTAGCAATTGTCAAATGAATCTTTTTTTTATATTTGCCTGAATCAACCTTCGAGTCTGTTGCGCCCAAACCCGACCCTCGATAGTTTGTATTCTTCGGCAAATGACGGGTCAAAAGTTAACCTAAGAATAAAAAAATGACATCGGGTGGCTTTCTAAGTATTAGAAAGTAAATTCTGCGTTATTCGGAATAATACTTCTGTATTGTCTGGGATTTAATGCCCCATGTCGGCAGTATTATTTAAAGTATTGCGAATTTCTAGTTGAGACCGTGGTTTTGCCAGTATTTAAATTTTTTAAAATACGGTAACCCATCTTTTCACAGACTCTCCGACAAGCGTAAATTTGGGTTTACTTCGGTCTGCGACCGTCGAAACAAGGTGTCCGTTATCACGTTTGCAGGAACGTTCGCATAGCGGAAATGGTTGGGGTTTGGCGCGTGAAACAGGGGATGTTTCAGGCGCGACGCAAAGGAGGTCGAAGACGTGATAGAAGACAAACAAACCCCTCAATGGATCCGTGTTCGTGGAAAACTTCGCGCAGAGTATGGGGAAGCCGCGTATCGAAGCTGGCTTAAGCCCATCTCACTGACCTCAGCGGGACGCGGCGTCGTACGCATCAGCGCGCCGACAAAATTCATGCGGGACTGGGTGGAGCGCCAATACGGCGCGCGGCTAGCCCAGCTCTGGACCGAAGAAGACCCAACAATTCAGATTGTCGAAATCGTGCATAACTCGGAGGGCGCGCCCACCTCGCAGCCCCGTTCGACCTTGGGCAGCGCCAATTCGAATGGTGGCGCCAATCCGAAAGGCGGCGCGTCATTTTCCAATGCGACGCTGCCCGCCCCCATGGTGAACACCCGAAGCAACGCCGGTCGGGACGAAGATATCGGCGCCACGCTGGATGTGCGGTTTGACTTCGCCAACTTCGTCGTCGGCAAACCAAACGAGCTCGCCTTTGCAGCGGCGCGCCGGGTTGCCGAAGCAGACGCGGCGTCGTTCAATCCGCTTTTCCTATATGGCGGCGTCGGGCTCGGCAAAACCCATCTGATGCACGCTATCGCCTGGCACCTTCGCAAGACCCAGCCCGAGAAAAAAGTCATCTATCTATCCGCCGAAAAGTTCATGTACCAGTTCATCCGCGCGATGCGATACAAGGACACGATGGCGTTCAAGGAACAGTTTCGCTCCGTCGATGTTTTGATGATCGATGACGTCCAGTTCTTCAGCGGCAAAGACAACACCCAGGAAGAATTTTTCCACACCTTCAACGCTCTGGTCGATCAAAACCGGCAGGTCATCATTTCCGCCGATAAATCGCCCAACGAGCTGGATGGCATGGAGGAGCGGATGAAATCGCGGCTTGGTTGGGGCCTGGTCGCCGATATTCATCCCACGACCTATGAGCTGCGCCTTGGCATTCTTCAGGCGAAGGCCGAAAGAATGGAAGCCGATGTGCCAGCCAAGGTGCTGGAATTCCTCGCCCACAAGATCACGTCCAATGTCCGTGAACTCGAAGGCGCGCTGAACCGCATCATCGCTTACGCCAATCTGGTGGGGCGTTCCTTGACTCTCGATAGCGCGCAGGAGGTTCTGCAAGACGTGCTGCGGGCCAATAATCGGCGCGTTACGATCGAGGAAATTCAAAAACGGGTCGCGGAACATTTCAACATACGCCTTGGCGAGATGTATTCGGCCCGGCGCTCCCGCGCCATCGCGCGCCCCCGACAGGTCGCCATGTATCTGTCAAAACAGCTCACGGCGCGCTCTCTGCCGGAAATCGGTCGGCAATTTGGCGGACGAGACCACACCACCGTCATGCACGCGGTCAAGAAAATCGACGAACTTCGCGCCAGCGACAGCGCTTTTTCTGAAGATATCGACCTCTTGCGGCGGATGCTGGAAGGCTAAACGCCGTATATCCGGCGAAGACCCCAAAAAAATTAGCAAATTTAAGCATTTTTGCGCCGATTAAGACCACCAAAGATAGTGCGGATTCTCCTCCCCTCTGCTATGTTTGAGTGCTTGCTCGCGACAAATCCGTTGCGAGTCGGTTTAATTTGATTTCCCACGACTGCAAAGTTCAAAGAACCATGAAATTGACCATTGAACGCGCCGCCCTTCTTCGTTCGTTAAACCACGTGCAAAGCGTCGTTGAACGCCGAAATACGATCCCCATCCTGGCCAATGTGCTGATCGACGCCCGCGACGGCGCCATCAACCTGACGGCGACGGATATGGACATCGCCATCGTCGAAACCGGCTCCACGACGGTAAGCGCCCCGGGCGCCACAACCGCGCCGGCGCATACGCTATACGACATCGTTCGGAAATTGCCGGATGGCGCGCAGATCGACCTTGAAACCAAGGCGGAAAACGATCAGCTGGTCCTCGTGGCGGGCCGGTCGCGCTTCACCCTGGCGACGCTGCCGATGGAGGATTTTCCCTCCATGAGCGCAGGCGACATGCCCCATACCTTCCAGATCCCGGCAAGTGAGCTGCGCTCCCTGATGGACCGCACGCGCTTTGCGATTTCCACGGAGGAAACCCGCTACTACCTCAATGGCATCTACCTGCACACCACCGAAGCCGACGGCATCCCCGTTCTCCGCGCCGCGGCGACCGATGGACACCGTCTGGCGCGCGTGGAAATGCCCCTACCGGTCGGCGCCGAGGGAATGCCCGGCGTCATCATCCCGCGGAAAACCGTCGCCGAGCTCCGCAAGCTCATCGATGAAAGCGACGATGTCGTCAATATCTCGCTGTCCGACACCAAAATTCAGTTCGCCTTCGATGGCGCGGTGCTAACGTCGAAACTGATCGACGGCACCTTCCCGGATTACGAAAAAGTAATCCCCGTCGGCAATGACAAGTTTCTGGAGGTCAATTGCATTGACTTCGCCAAGGCCGTCGACCGGGTCGCGACAATCTCCACCGAACGATCCCGATCCATCAAGCTGAAGCTGGACGCCAATGTGCTGACGCTTTCCGCCAGCAGCCCCGACAATGGCACCGCCGTTGAGGAAATCGAAGTCGCCTATGATAAAGCCGCGCTCGAAATTGGCTTCAACTCCCGCTATTTGCTCGACATTACGCAGCAGATGGAAGGCGAAACCGCGCAAATGGCCATGTCCGATGGCGCGTCCCCAACAATCGTGCGTGATTCAAGCGATGACAGCGCGCTTTATGTGCTTATGCCCATGCGGGTCTAGGCGTGAACACCGCGGGTCTCGCAAATTCCATTTCGACCCCGGTCGAGGGGCGCGACACGGCGCCCAACATAGCGTCTTCCGACGGTGCGCCCTCCCGTGTTTCTCCCCTTTACGCGCCCGCACCAGATTCAAAATCCCTTGCGGTGACGCGGTTGCGCCTGACGAACTTTCGAAATTACGCGGCGTTTCGATATGATGGCGACAAACGCCCGGTTGTTCTGACCGGCCCCAATGGCGCGGGCAAGACCAACCTGCTGGAAGCGATTTCCTACCTTGCGCCCGGCCGTGGATTACGCGGCGCCCGCCTCACCGATATTGACCGACGCGGCGCGACAGGCGAAACCATGAACAACCCGGGCGGCTGGGCGGTCGCGGCAACCGTACAAACCCTGGATGGCCCGGTGGATATCGGCACCGGGCGCGAGCCCGACAGCACACGGCGGACCGTGCGCGTCAGCAATCAGGACGCCACGAATCAGGCGGCGCTCGCCTCTTATGTCAGCATTGTGTGGCTCACGCCGCAAATGGACCGGCTTTTCATCGATTCCGCCAGCGCGCGGCGGCGCTTTCTGGACCGGTTGGCCTATGGGTTCGACCCCAGCCACGCCAGCCGCGTCAACGCCTATGACCACGCCATGCGCGAACGCGCCCGGCTGTTAAAATCCGGACGCCGGGATAACGACTGGCTGGCGGCGCTGGAAGATACAATGGCGGAGCGCGGCGTCGCCATCGCGGCCGCGCGGTTGAGTCTGACCGACCGGCTTAATGAAATCGCCACGGTTGCCGCGGGCCCGTTTCCGCGCGCGCGAATCACGGCGGGCGGCGCAGTCGAGGATTGGCTGCGAGAAAGCCCCGCACTGGCCGCCGAAGACCGGTTGCGGGAGCGCCTGGCGGCGAATCGCGGCCTGGACGCAGACTCCGGACGCACCACCGAAGGCGCCCATCGCGGCGACCTGGTCGTCTCCCATATCGAAAAACAAATGCCCGCCGAACTTTGTTCAACCGGAGAGCAAAAAGCGCTGCTGATCGCCATTATCCTGGCCCATGCCCGGCTGCTGTCTGACCATAACGGCGCGGCGCCGCTCATGCTGCTTGATGAAGTCGCCGCCCATCTGGATTCTGAACGCAGACGCGCCTTGTTCGCGGAAATTCTGGAACACGGCGCGCAAGCCTGGATGACCGGCGCCGATCCGGCGCTCTTCGATGAAATTTCACCCCGACATGCGAGCTTTTATACCGTTCAAGACGCTGTCGCCACGCCCTTATGACAACAAGTGTAGAGTAAATTTATGAGTAACACCGCCGAAACACCCCAAGGCGCCGCACCGGAAGAATATAGCGCGGATTCCATCAAGGTCCTTCGTGGCCTGGAAGCGGTCCGCAAGCGCCCGGGCATGTATATCGGCGACACCGAAGACGGCACCGGGCTGCATCATATGGTCTATGAGGTCGTCGATAACGCCATCGATGAAGCGATGGCCGGATACGCGGACCTCGTCACGGTGACCTTGAATGGCGACGACTCCGCCACGGTCACCGATAACGGCCGTGGCGTCCCCGTTGATATTCACTCAGAAGAAGGCGTATCCGCCGCCCAGGTCATCATGACCCAATTGCACGCTGGCGGTAAATTTGACCAGAACTCCTACAAAGTATCCGGTGGCCTGCACGGCGTGGGCGTCTCTGTTGTGAACGGGCTGTCCTCCCAGCTCGACTTGACAGTGCGGCGGAATGGTAAAATCCATACGATGACTTTCATTCATGGCGATGCGCGCAATGGCGAGGATTTGGCGATTGTCGGCGATTGCGGTGACGAAACCGGCACCAGCGTCACGTTCTGGCCTTCCGTTGAAACTTTTCGCATTACCGAATTCGACTTCTCGACGCTGGAACACCGGTTGCGTGAATTGTCGTTTTTGAACGCTGGCGTCCGGATTGTTTTAACCGACGCGCGCCAGCCGGAACCCGTTATCGTTGAATTTAACACCGAAGGCGGGCTTGAGGCCTATGTCGCGTATCTCGACCGGTCAAAAACCGCCCTTCATTCCGTGCCCATCGCGATCAGCCACGAAAAAGACGGCGCCACCGTCGAAGTCGCAATGGAGTGGAATGACAGCTATCACGAAACGATGCTCTGCTTCACCAACAACATTCCCCAACGCGATGGCGGCACGCATCTGGCCGGGTTCCGCGCGGCGCTGACCCGCCAGATCAATACGTATTCGGCGGCTCAGGGGATCGCGAAACGCGAGAAGGTTTCCATTGTAGGCGATGACGCGCGCGAGGGGCTTACCTGCGTCCTGTCGGTCAAAGTGCCCGATCCTAAGTTTTCCAGTCAAACCAAAGACAAACTGGTGTCATCGGAAGTTCGCAACGCTGTGGAATCCGTGGTGAACGAAAAACTCAGCCAATGGTTTGAGGAACACCCCGCCGACGCCAAGCGCATCGTCATGAAAATCGTGGAAGCCGCCGCTGCGCGCGAGGCGGCGCGCAAGGCGCGGGAATTGACCCGCCGAAAAGGCGCGTTAGACATCACCAGCCTGCCCGGCAAACTGGCGGATTGTCAGGAACGCGATCCCGCGCAATCCGAACTGTTTATTGTCGAGGGCGATTCCGCTGGCGGTTCAGCCAAGCAAGGTCGGGAGCGCCGCAATCAGGCGATCCTGCCGTTGCGGGGTAAAATCCTAAATATCGAACGCGCGCGATTCGATAAAATGCTGGCGTCGGCTGAAATTGGAACCCTGATTGCGGCCATGGGCACCGGCATCGGACGCGACGATTTTAACGCCGACAAATGCCGATATCACCGCATTATCATCATGACCGATGCCGATGTCGACGGCAGCCATATCCGCACGCTGTTGCTGACCTTTTTCTTTCGGCAAATGCCAGAGCTTATCGAGCGCGGCTACCTCTATATCGCACAGCCGCCGCTATACCGCGCCAAACGGGGCAATTCCGGCGTATACCTAAAGGACGATCCAGGCCTTGAATCCTATTTGATCCGCCAAGGCGCAAAAGATGCGTCGCTTATCCTGTCGGACGACACGGAAATAGCGGGCGAAGATCTGTATAGCGTGGTCGAGGAAGCGCAAACCGCCGCACGGCTCATGGAGCCTTTGATCCGCAAGGTCGGCGACCGAAACGTGATCGAGCAATGCGCCATCGCGGGCGCTCTGAACCCGGACGTCCTGGACGATGCTGAAAAAACGACCGCAGCGGCGGAATATATCGCACAGCGGCTCGACGCCTTGGCCGACCCACTGGCGCGGGGCTGGAGCGGCGCCGCCGATGAGGATGGCGGCTTGGTGTTCTCGTTGTTTCTGCGCGGCGTAACACGACGCTTTGTAATTGATGGCGATCTTCTGCGCAGCGGAGAAGCGCGCCGGTTGGATGCGCGCGCCGCCGAATTGCAGCAAAAATTCGGCGCCAAGGCCGCGATCCTGAAACCCAGTGGATCATCCTCGGATGACAGCGGCATTGCCATCACCGGCCCGGTTGAGCTGTTTGAGCAGGTGACGGCGCTGGGCCGTAAGGGCATCACCATCCAACGCTATAAAGGGCTGGGCGAAATGAACCCGGACCAGCTTTGGGAAACCACGCTGGACCCAAATGCCCGCACGTTGTTGCAAGTCAAAGTGGCGCATGCGGAAGAAGCAGACACGCTGTTTTCGACGCTCATGGGCGACATTGTGGAGCCGCGACGTAACTTTATTCAAACAAACGCGCTGAAGGTCGCCAATCTCGACGTATAGCTGAATAATTTTCTATTCGCCGCTTGCAAGGATTTCTGGACCACGGAGGCTGTCGGGGCTATTTTCCACACTTAATTTAGGGTGTTGTCGATGTTGCAAGGATACGGTGGCGCCCGGTGACAGAAATATCCAGACGAATGAGAAGTGAGGGCGCGGCGTGACCGATACAAAAAAGGGCAGTTTCAGCTACGAAGACCTGCTGACCTGCGCACATGGCGACATGTTTGGACCAGGAAACCCCCAGCTCCCCTTGCCCCCGATGCTCATGATGGATCGCATTATCACGATCAATGATGATGGCGGCTCCAAAGGAAAAGGCGAGATTATCGCCGAACTGGATATCCAGCCCGACCTCTGGTTTTTCAAATGCCATTTTGAAAACGATCCCGTAATGCCCGGCTGTTTGGGGCTCGACGCCATGTGGCAACTTGTCGGGTTTTACCTGGGTTGGGCAGGCGGACAGGGCCGCGGGCGCGCCATTAGCGTGGGCGACGTAAAATTTTCCGGCATGGTTCTGGAAACCGCAAAGAAGGTTACCTACGTAATAGACATTCAACGGGTCATAATGCGTAAACTCGTCCTCGGCGTCGCCAATGGCGTTATGAAGGTCGATGGAGAACCAATTTATCACGCCAATAATATGCGCGTTGGCCTCTTTAGCGAAGACCAAGCCCCCTAAACATGATCATTTTAGAAAGTTAAGCGATGCGCCGAGTAGTCGTTACAGGTATCGGGATTGTCTCCAGCATTGGAAACAATCAAGCCGAAGTGCTGGATTCCCTTAAAGAAGGCCGATCCGGCATCGTTCATTGCCCGAAATACGCCGAACTGGGCTTTCGGAGCCATGTTCACGGCACCATCAAAATGGATGTCGAGGAAGTTCTCAATCGCAAGCAGCGCCGTTTTATGGGCGAGGGCGCGGCCTATAACTTCATCGCCATGGAAGAGGCGGTCGAGGATTCAGGTCTGGAACCCGAAGACGTCTCAAACGAGCGCACCGGGATCATCATGGGGTCCGGTGGCCCCTCGATGGGCAGCATGGTTACCGCCATCGACACGTTGCGCGAGAAAAGCGCCAAGCGCGTGGGCCCCTTTGTTGTGCCCAAAGTCATGTCGAGCACCAATTCAGCGACCCTGGCGACCCCATTTAAAATTCACGGCGTTAATTACTCCATCAGCTCCGCCTGCGCGACCAGCGCGCATTGCATCGGCAATGGCGCAGAACTGATTCAATGGGGCAAACAGGATATTGTGTTTGCAGGCGGCGGCGAAGAGCTTCATTGGTCCTTCACCCTGTTATTCGACGCCATGCCCGCCTTGTCGTCGAACTTTAACGACACGCCCACCGTCGCCAGCCGCGCCTATGACGCCAACCGGGACGGATTCGTGATCGCCGGCGGCGCCGCCGTTGTGGTGCTGGAAGACCTGGAGCACGCCAAAGCGCGCGGCGCCAAGATTTATGGCGAAGTCGCCGGGTACGGCGCGACCTCCGATGGTCACGACATGGTTCAGCCCTCTGGTGAAGGCGCAGCGCGCTGCATGCGGCAGGCGATTGGGGACCTTGATCAACCGATCGACTATATCAATTCTCATGGCACATCCACCCCAGTGGGCGATATCAAGGAACTGGAAGCCATTCGCGAGGTCTTTGACGCGGACGTGCCGCCTATCAGCTCCACCAAATCACTGACGGGCCACTCGCTGGGCGCTGTCGGCGCGCAAGAAGCAATCTACAGCCTGCTCATGATGAAACATGATTTCATCACCGCATCGGCGAATATCGAAACCCTCATGCCAGAGGCCGAAGGGTTCCCCATTATCCAGAAACGCCAGGACAACGTGACCCTCGACACGGTCATGTCCAACAGCTTCGGCTTTGGCGGCACGAACGCCACACTGGTGTTTAAACGGTACAACGGATGACGCGCGCCACGCTAATGGCGAGGGCAATGGCGAGGGCGACATTTTCAGGGAATTCAGGCGTGCTGCATAATGGCCGATGAGATAGAGCAAAAACCCGCGCCTGCGGCGCTGATGGCCGGCAAACGCGGCCTGGTTCTGGGCGTAGCGAATAATCATTCCATCGCCTGGGGCATTGCGGAAACCCTGTCGGCGCATGGCGCGACCATGGCCTTCACCTATCAATCCGACGCCATCGCCAAACGGGTGCGGCCACTCGCGGAAAAATTGGGGGCTGACATCGTCCTCCCCTGCGATGTCTCCAGCGCTGAAGACATCGAAACTGTCATCGCGAGCCTGAAAGACGCTTGGGGCGGGTTGGATTTTCTGGTCCATGCGGTCGCCTTTTCAGACCGCGCCGAGTTAAATGGTCGATTCCTGGATACGTCGCGCGCCAATTTCGCCCAGACTCTGGAAATTTCCTGCTATTCCTTCACCGCCCTGGCGCGCGCCGCGGCGCCGCTCATGCGCGACGGCGGTAGTATGATTACACTGACCTATGACGGATCCCAGCGCGTCATGCCGAATTACAATGTCATGGGCGTCGCCAAGGCGGCGTTGGAGGCCAGCACCTATTATCTGGCGGCGGACCTTGGCAAACAGGGGATTCGCGTCAACGCCATTTCCGCCGGCCCCATGCGCACCTTGTCCGGCACCGCGGTCGGCAATGCGCGCTTTGTCTATAAATGGCAGGGTGAAAATTCACCTATGCGCCGGAATATTTCGCTGGAAGATGTCGGCGGCGCGGCGCTCTATTTGCTATCCAGCCAAGGCGGCGGCACCACGGGCGAAATACTTCACGTGGATAACGGCTACAACATTATCGGCATGGTCGCGACCGACTAAAGCTTAAACCCGCTTCCGATACCTTCCTATATATAGAATAAAAAAAGGCCGGCGCTAAACGCGTCGGCCTTTTTAATTCGAAAATTCCGCCGATCCGGGTTCAATATTTTAAACCCGGATCGGCAGTGTATTTCCAGCCGTCGCTAAATGCTGACGACAGCCGCAATCGGTAACGCTTTATTTCTTCGCGTCGCCCAGATCTTCACCAGTTTCCTGGTTAACAGCGCGCATGGACAATTTGATTTTGCCTCGGTCATCAATCGCCAAAACCTTGACCTTGACCTCGTCGCCCTCGTTGACGACATCGCCAACGGAACCAACACGCTCCGCCGCCAGTTCAGAAATGTGAACCAGGCCATCTTTCGGGCCAAAGAAGTTTACAAAGGCGCCAAAGTCCATGACCTTTACGACCTTGCCGTCATAGATAACGCCAGCTTCCGGTTCTGCGACAATGGAGTTGATCCACTGGATTGCTCTTTCACCGGCTTCGGCGTCAACCGCGGCAACCTTGATCGTGCCATCGTCTTCAATGTCGACCTTGGCGCCGGTGACTTCACAGATTTCGCGGATGACTTTACCGCCCTGTCCGATGACCTCGCGAATTTTCTCACGCGGCACCTTGATGGTGGTGATCCGGGGCGCATTTTCAGAAACCCCGTCCCGCACGCCTTCGATGCCCTTGGCCATTTCGCCCAGGATATGAAGCCGACCGTCTTTCGCCTGACCCAATGCAATCTGCATGATCTCCTCGGTGATTGAGGTGATCTTGATATCCATTTGCAGCGAGGTAATACCGTTTTCCGTACCCGCAACCTTGAAATCCATATCGCCGAGGTGATCTTCATCGCCGAGGATGTCAGAAAGAACGGCGAATTCGTCGCCTTCCTTGATCAACCCCATGGCGATGCCGGCGCAAGGCCGCTTTAGCGGAACGCCCGAATCCATCAGAGACATGGAGGCGCCGCAAACCGTCGCCATCGAAGATGAACCATTTGATTCGGTGATCTCGGAGACAACACGCATGGTGTAAGGGAAGTCTTCCTTGGTCGGCAGCAACGGACGGATCGCCCGCCACGCCAACTTGCCATGGCCAATTTCACGACGGCCCGGTGATTTCAGGAAAGATGCTTCGCCAACCGAGTAGGGCGGGAAGTTATAATGCAGCATGAAATGCTCGCGAAATTCGCCTTCCAGCGCATCGATGATCTGTTCATCCTGTCCGGTGCCCAGCGTGGTTACGACCAACGCCTGTGTTTCACCGCGTGTGAACAGGGCCGAACCATGCGCGCGCGGCAAAACGCCCGCCTCCGCAACAATCGGTCGAACCGTTTTGGTGTCGCGACCATCAATCCGAACGCCCGTTTTCAAAATGGCGCCGCGAACGATGTCTTTTTCCAAATTCTTCAACGCGCCCTTGGCGAGGTTCAGATCAACATCTTCATCCGCCAGTTTGGCCAGAACGTCGCTCTTGGCCGCGCTGACTGATTCGGTGCGCTCTTGTTTGACGGTCTTCAGATAAGCGTCACGCAACCCGGCTTCGCCCAGCGCGTTGACCTTTTCCGCGACAATCGCTTCGTTTTCGTCAGGCCCGGGCACCGCCCACGGCTCTTTCGCACAATCTTCCGCCAGGTCGATGATCATATCGATCACTTTCTGGCATTCGCGATGACCGAACATAACCGCGCCAAGCATGGTTTCTTCGTCCAGCTCATGCGCTTCGGATTCAACCATCAGGACGCCGCCTTGCGTGCCGGCCATCATCAGGTCGAGCGACGATTCGATCTTTTGGTCTTCAGTCGGGTTCAGAACATATTCATCATTCACACGGCCGACGCGGCAACCGCCCAACGGACCCATGAACGGAATGCCTGAAATCGTCAGCGCCGCGGAGGCGCCAACCAGAGAGACCACATCGGGGTCATTTTCCAGATCATGCGCCAACACGGTGCAGATAACCTGCGTTTCGTTGCGGAATCCCTTTGCGAAAAGCGGGCGTATCGGCCGATCAATCAGGCGCGACGTCAGCGTTTCTTTTTCGTTTGGCCGACCTTCACGTTTGAAAAAGCCACCGGGAATTTTGCCTGCGGCGAATGTTTTTTCCTGATAGTTAATCGTCAGCGGGAAAAAATCGATGCCGACTTTTGGCTGCCGTTGGGCGACGGCGGTGCACAGCACCTGCGTGCCGCCATAGGTCACCAGCACCGCGCCGTCAGCCTGGCGCGCAATGCGGCCGGACTCGATTGTGAGCGTCCGTCCGCCCCATTCAATTTCTTTTGTCGTAATGTTAAACATTTTCTATCCTTCACAAACCTTCATATCGAAAATCGCGGCCGTTGGCCCATGCCTACGGTCGCCGGGACTCCGCGCTCCGCTAGCCTATCCAGCGCCGGCGCATCCTCATCCACATGATTTTCGATCCAATATTGTCAGGCGCTCAATTCCCGATGACACCAAGTCGTCGGGCGCGCATGTCGGACCTATCGACGCAGGCCCAGACGCTCGATCAGCGTCTCGTAACGCTTCAGATTTTTACGTTTTGTGTAATCCAGCAACCGTCGGCGCTGTCCAACCATGATCAGCAATCCACGGCGGGAGTGGAAATCTTTTTTATGAATCTTGAGATGCTCGGTCAGATTCAAAATCCGTTCGGTAAGAACGGCGACCTGCACTTCGGGAGATCCTGTATCGCCAACTTTGGTGGCGTATTCGATAATCAGTTCTTGTTTTCGTTCTGCGGTAATCGACATCGTAAACTCCTAA
Organism: Alphaproteobacteria bacterium; assembly: GCA_047631095.1. GTDB lineage: Bacteria > Pseudomonadota > Alphaproteobacteria > UBA8366 > JABJJH01. The sequence goes on along the minus strand of JBLHZD010000009.1, from coordinate 3,763 downwards.
TATTTAAAGGTTTAAAACACGTACCGGTCGAATTTCACCCGCCGAATAGCGCACAAGCGCAATCGGCCCGTCCTGACTTTTGGCCAGAACCGTATCGCCATCGATAATGTCGGCAATACGTTGAAGATCGACCTTTCGAAGCATCGAAACCGGTTGCCCATTTCGCAGGCGGGTGGCTTCAATATCGGTTAACGTCAACGCCGGGATGTCGTCCAGCGCCGCCGCAACCGGCAGCAATTGCGCATCGAGGGCCGCAATTTGCCCAATCTCTTCCAATTCGTCCAGTGAAATCGCATCGTTTTCAGTGAATGGGCCCACTTTTAGGCGCCGCAACGAGGCGATATGGCCTTCGGTCCCCACAGCCTGCGCCAAATCGCGCGCAAGGGCGCGCATATAGGCGCCTTTCCCACTGGTGACGCTGAATATCGCATTGTCGGGATCGCTGAATTCGCTCAGGTGAAAATCTTCGATATGGATGGTTCGGGGTTCGAGTTTCACCGGTTTTTTGGCGCGCGCCAAATTATAAGCGCGCTCGCCATCCACTTTAATCGCGGAAAATATTGGCGGGGTTTGCTGAATGTCGCCAATGAACTGCGGCAATGCGGCGTTTATATCCGCTTCGCTTGGCCGAACATCTGATTCGACGACCATTTCACCTTCGGCGTCATCGGTGTCCGTGCGGACGCCAAAGCGCAACCCAAACTGATAGGTCTTCATACCATCCATGACATAAGAGACGGTTTTCGTCGCCTCGCCAAAAGCGATCGGCAACAATCCGGTGGCCAAGGGGTCCAGCGTACCGCCGTGGCCCGCTTTGGCCGCATCAAACAGCCGTTTTACCCGATTAACCACATTCGTCGACGTGATCCCCGCAGGCTTATCAACGATCAGCCACCCATTGACCGCGCGTCCCCGGTTTCGGCGAATGCGATTATGCGCCATGATCGTCAGATTCCTTGCTCAAATCATCCCCGTCTTCGGCTGTCTCATCGTCATGCGACGCGAACCTGTCGATGTCGCGCGAGACATTGGGGTGGCGCAACAGCGCATCGATATGGCTCGCCTGATCAAAGGTTAAATCCGCTTCAAAAAGAAGATTAGGAATATGACGCAAACGCAGACGTCGCCCCATTTCACCGCGCAAATACGCCGACGCCCGTCGAAGCGCGTCAACGACTTCCACTGTATCATCGCCGCCAAGGGGAGTGACAAACGCCGTGACGCTTTTCAGATCCGGGCTGACCTGAACTTCCGTCACCGTAATGGTCCGCCCCTGCAAGACGGGATCCCGCAAGCCGTCGCGCTCGAACACTTCCGCCAATGCGTGGCGTATTTCTTCGCCGACCCGCAACTGGCGTTGCGACGGCGCTCTACTTCTGGCCATGTACTTTGTCTTTCCTGGTCGGCCCCGACATTCGTGGGCCCACGCCGGTCATACCGCGTGCTACGCCGTCTTGCAGCGTCGGTTTATTTATTCCCAAGGGGACCTTTTCGTCGTTAAAGCCCTGGTTCGTCGTCAAAGCCCCGGTTCGTCGTCGAAACGCCGAGCTTCATCGCCTAACCAAGGGCGTTAAAGCTCGCGCGTAATCTCCTCGACTTCATAACATTCGATGACGTCTCCGACCTTGATATCGTTGTAGCCTTCCAGCGCAATGCCGCATTCATACGTATTCTGGACTTCGCGAACGTCGTCCTTGAAACGCCGCAGCGTCGCCAGACCACCGTCGAAGATAACGACATCGTTTCGCAAGAGACGCAATTTCGCGCCGCGCCGCACCATACCCTCGGTCACAAAGCTACCAGCCACCTGACCGACCTTACTGACGCTGAAGACTTCGCGCACATCGGCGTATCCGATGATGTTTTCCCGGATCTCCGGCGCCAACATACCGCTCAGCATTTTCTTCATGTCATCCACCAGATCATAAATGATCGAGTAATAGCGGATATCGACATTTTCCTTGCGGGCCATCTCGCGCGCCTGTGGATTGGCGCGGACATTAAAGCCCAGGATGATGCCTTCCGACGCCTGCGCCAGACCAATATCGGATTCCGTAATACCGCCAACGCCGGTATGCAGGAAGACGCATTTCACTTCGTCCGTCGACAAATTGTCGAGCGCGCCGCGGATCGCTTCGAGCGAGCCCTGCACGTCGGTCTTGACCACCAGAGCCAAGGTGGAGGCTTCGCCTTCCTTGATCCGGTCGAACATCTGTTCCAGCGTGCCGCGCGAATCGGCCGTCAACTGGCCCTGACGCGCCTTACGGCTCCGGTATTCGGTGATTTCCCGCGCCCGGCCTTCATTTTCCACAACGGCGAAGTCGTCGCCCGCAAGCGGCGTCCCCTGTAACCCGAGCACTTCGACGGGCGTGGACGGTCCGGCTTCCTTGACGTTCCGGCCCTTGTCGTCGATCAGCGCGCGCACACGACCCCATTCGGCGCCAGCGATGAAAATATCGCCAATGTGCAGACTGCCGTGTTGCACCAGCACCGTCGCCACAGAACCGCGACCGCGTTCGAGCTTTGCTTCCACCACGGCGCCTTGTGCGGCGCGATCCGGATTGGCCTGCAGCTCCATCAATTCGGCCTGCAACAGGATGGCTTCTTCCAGCGCATCGAGATTGGTTTTTTGCGTCGCCGAAATTTCGATGTCCTGCACGTCGCCGCCCAGGCTTTCCACGACGATTTCGTGGCTCAGCAATTCATTGCGAATTTTATCAGCGTTGGCGTTCGGGTGATCCATCTTGTTGATGGCGATAATCAGCGGCGCTCCGGCCGCCTTCGCATGGCTGATCGCTTCGGCGGTTTGCGGTTGAACGCTATCATCCGCGGCAATGACCAGGACCACAATATCGGTGACCTTGGCGCCGCGGGAGCGCATTTCCGTAAAGGCTTCGTGACCTGGCGTATCCAGAAACGTTATCTGGGCGTCGTTCGATAACTGCACCTGATAAGCGCCAATATGCTGGGTAATGCCGCCCGCTTCGCCGGCGACCACATCGGTTTGCCGCAAGGCGTCCAGCAAGGAGGTTTTGCCGTGATCGACATGCCCCATAATGGTAACCACGGGCGCGCGCGGCGTGAGTGTGGATTCGGGTTCGTCTTCAGTGATTTCCAAACCGATTTCAACATCGGATTCCGCAACAATCCTTGGCGTATGGCCAAATTCGGCGACGATCAATTCAGCAGTGTCGGTTTCAATGACCTGATTGACGTTCGCCATAATGCCGGATTTCATCAACGCGCGAACAACATCGGACGCACGTTCCGCCATTCTGTTCGCCAATTCACCAACAGTGATGGTTTCCGGAATGATGACTTCGCGCACAATCTTCGTCGTTTCGATACCGCCCGCCGCCTGACGCGCGCGTAATTTTTCACGTTCGCGCGCCCGTTTTAACGCGGCGATGCTGCGCCCACGTTCCGTGGCGCCATCCTCTGTTTCCAACGCCTGAGCGATGGTCAATTTACTAGATCGGCGCCGCGGTTGCTGCTGGCGCGACCGGGGCGTCTGTGCGCGTTTGGCGTCGGCTTTGCCAGATTGTGCGGCTTCTTCTTCCATCGTCGGGACGGGCTTCACCGGCGCGACCGCGCGTGGCGCGGGTTTTTCCGCAGGCGGCGCCACAACTTCCACTGGCGGCGTTACTTTGGCGCGCGCTTCGGCCTCGGCTTTTTGGCGCGCTTCTTCTTCAGCGCGCCGCGCGTCTTCCTGCGCCTGTTTTTTTGCTTCCGCTTCCGCCTTGATGCGGCCTTCCTGATCTTC